>JALONO010000005.1 GCA_025454895.1 Bernardetiaceae bacterium | reverse complement strand
AAAAAAACGGCACCCGTTACCAGGTGCCGTTGAACAAAAATTCCAATTCGATTACCTACCCGTGGTAGAGTAGTTCACCTTGAGGGCGTTGGCCTCGCGGAGTTGTTGCTTTACGTCGGATACGATGCCCATTTTGGCCTCGCGGTCCACTTTAAGCGACATGGTGAGCATGTCTCGTTCGCCCTCCGCCCGATCCGCTTTTTCGTTGAATACGAAGTTCACGATATCGCGGGGTAGGGCTAGCACATCATTTAACTGAATGCGCGGTTCGGTGCCATACTTACCAGTGTCCCTGGGCTTACCTACGTAGATATAGCTCACCAGCGATTTCTTCTCCAGCTTTTGGAGTTGGGTAGCCGCAGGCAAGCGGTTCATAATCAACAGATCAGTTTCCCGCAACACCGTGGTTACCATGAAAAAGAACAAGAGCATGAACACAATGTCCGGCAGCGAGGCCGTGGAAATCGCGGGTAGGGCTTTTGGCTTTTTTGCAAATTTTGCCATAAGTCTTAATAATGAATGAGTGGTTTACACTACGTTAAAGACAAACTAAACTGTCAAAGTTACAATTAATTACCGCCAGTATCCGAAGGTTCAGCCTCCGATAATTGGTAGGGAATTTCGATCCGTACCTGTTTCAGGCGTTCATTTTTGTCATTTTGCTTAGGGTCGTTCTCAATGGCCAGTAATTGAACCACCGTGATCCCCATGCGCTCGGCCCGTAGCTCGTTATACGCTTTTTTTAGTTCGTCCATCACTTTCACGTACACGTCGTAGCGGGTACCCCGGTCGGTTTTCAGCGAGATCACCGCTTTCTCTGGGCTTTCCGACGACTCGGGGTCTTGGCCGTTGTTCATGATGAACTTTTTGGCCTCGTCCTTCAAGTTATCAATCCCCATGTACTCGCCTTCTACCAGCAGTTGGTTGTTGGAGTTCACCAGTACTTTGAAGATGTTGCGCTCTTTGAGCTTAATGTCCTGCTGTTGGTCTTGCTTGGGTGGCAACCGGATGGACAAACCTTTGTCCGACGCAATGGTGGTGGTTACCAGGAAGAAGATGAGCAGCAGGAACGCAATGTCAGCCATGGAGCTGGCATTGATTTCCGGAGCGGTGCGCGATTTTTTAGCCATGTTGAGCCTTAATTAAAGAAGAAACTCCTAATTTCCCCGTACACGATAGCGGCTGCCGCCACGATACACACAACGTAGATCATGACAATACTTCCGCCCACCAACTGGTAAGTGCCAGTGCTGACCCCCATCTTCTGGGCTTTTTCAATAAAAGCCGCGTGAATAGTAGAGTCGGACATAAAATAACAAATTGCAAACAATACGAGTAATCCCACCACGCCCAAGGCCGACTTGAGCAAGCCGGCCGGGTTGTCCAGCGACTTAATGAGGGGCATTACGATGGCAGCCACCAAGGCTACTCCAATCATGAGATAAGACAAATAAATGCCGATGTCGATCCAATCCATTTTTGTGTTTGGCTTTAAAGTGAATGAATAAGGTTTAACAAGGCAAACCTTACTTAGCCTTGTATTTTACCAACATATCCACCAGCGAAATGGAAGCATCTTCCATCTGGCCCACGATCGAGTCGATTTTAGAGATGCAGTAGTTGTACAATACCTGTAGCACAATGGCCACAATCAGACCAAATACCGTGGTCAAAAGGGCCACTTTGATACCACCTGCCACCAGGGTAGGCGAAATGTCACCAGCCGCCTCGATCATGTCAAAGGCTTGGATCATCCCGATTACCGTACCCAAGAAACCAAGCATAGGGGCCAGGGCGATGAACAGCGAAATCCACACCAGGCCGCGCTCCAGTTTGCTCATTTCCACCGAGCCGTAAGCTACTACCGATTTCTCAACCATTTCCACCCCTTCGGTGTGGCGCATGAGGCCCTGGGTAAAGATGGACGCCACCGGGCCTTTGCTGGCGGCGGTAAGGCTAATGGCAGAGTCCACACCACCGGAGTTGAGCGACTCTTCTACTTGGCCCAACAGCTTTTTGGTGTTAGTAGTAGCCAAGTTGAGCGTGATTACCCGCTCGATGGCCACCGCCAAACCAATAATCAGACACAGCAGTACCGGGGTCATCCACACCACATCACCTTCAATAAACTTTTCTTTCATTACTTGGTGAAAAGAAGATTCGGGTTTGGCTTCTTGGGGTTCGGTAATGATTGGGGCCGGAGCGGGGGCAGGTACGCTATCAACTTTGGGAGTGCTATCGGCGGGGGTTGGCTCCTGGGCATAACCGGCAAAGGTACTGGCCATTGCAATTGCCGCTACAAGCATAATGTGTTTGAACAGGTTCTTCATAAAACTTGACAGATTTGGGTTTGGTGATTAATAGATTGGTTTTTAGGTTTTTTTATCTTCGCCGACCTGGTTGGATCGGTGGCGGAGAGAAAGGGATTCGAACCCTTGATGCCCTTTGGGGGCATACCCGCTTTCCAGGCGAGCGCCATCGACCACTCGGCCATCTCTCCAATTTACTCATGAAATAAGTTTCACAAACGTACTTCAGTCTGGGTTTCCTTGCAAGGGGGCTATTTTTAACACCTGGCAAATAAATCAAGAAAAAAAACGATCTGCAAAACTTTGGCCCAAATATATTGCACTTTAGCAAAGTCAAAGTTGGTTTTTGGCGGTTAACACGCACACATTTTTGTCTTTTTCGCGGTGGCAGCGGTAATGTCGCCCTTCAAAATCTAAGGCAAAATGCGGCTTGACCTGGCTTTCGGCTACTTGGGCCAATAATACCACCCGTCCGTCGGTTTGCAGTTCCATAAACTGGAGGCTCACCGGGGGCTGGCAATATCGGTCGGCGGCCAGTTGCAGCATGTGCTTTTCCTCTTCGGGGTCCACCCCGGTTACCTGGCCTTGATCGCTCACGCCCACCAGCAGCCGCCCGCCCTGGGTGTTAGCAAAAGCCGCCAGCGTGCGGGCCACCTTGGGCGCATCGGTGAGCTTGAGCTTAAAGTCCAAGGTTTGCGACTCGCCTTCTTTAATAAGCGCACGCACCTCATCGGGCAGGTTGATCTTCATGGCAGTGGTGAAAGCCCCGCTCATTTACTGGTTGCCAAGGGCATAACGGCCCATCCTGGCAAAAAGTAACAAGTAGTCTTTCTTTTTTGGTTAAAAATGAAGCCTGAAAAGATAACTAGCCCACCAAAGCGGGCTGCAAGCGCAACAAGGCATCCAGCAAGGGCCGCCCATCGGCGTTGCCTAACAGGGGCGAAGCGGCGCGTTCCGGGTGGGGCATCATGCCAAACACGTTTTTGGCCGCGTTACACACCCCGGCAATGTTCTCGGCCGAGCCGTTGGGGTTAGCCTCCGGGGTAATTTGCCCCTGGGCATCACAGTACTTAAACAAAATCTGGTCGTTATGGTTCAACTGGGCCAGCGTTTTGGGCGGGGCGTAATAACGGCCGTCGCCGTGGGCGATGGGTATCTGGTAAGCCCGTTGGTGGTCCAGCGGGGCGGTGAGGGCCGCCCTGCCCGAAACGGGCTTGAGGTAAACGTTGCGGCACACGTACTTGCGGTTGAGGTTGCGGAGCAAAGCCCCGGGCAGCAGACCGGCCTCGGTCAATATTTGGAACCCGTTACAAATGCCCAGTACCGGCCCGCCCGCCTGCGCGTGGGCCACCACGGCCTCCATAATGGGCGAGAAACGGGCGATCGCCCCCGAGCGCAAGTAGTCTCCATAAGAAAAACCGCCGGGCAGCACTACCCAATCGCACCCTTGGAGGTGGGTGTCTTTGTGCCACAATTTCACGGTGGGCTGGCCCATCAATTGGCCCAGGGTGTACACCATGTCGTCGTCGCAATTAGAGCCGGGGAAAACCACAATGCCAAATTTCATGGGAGGTAGATCAGCGCGATCCGGTTTGGTTTTACCTGTTGTAAATGTATCCAAGGACAAAAATAGGTGGTTTTCGTCGGCTTCGCCAAAAGTGGTCCACCCGCGTAGCCGCTGGGCGGGCAAACGGGTTTTTTCGCTAACTTTGTGCCTCAATTCCGCACATTTGCCGTGCGCCTTATGGCTAGTCCGTCTTTTTTTACGCCCGGTCGTCGCTTTTTTTACTGGGGTTTGGCTGGAGCCTTGCTGCTCGGCACCACTGCTTGCCTAAAGCTGAAAGAAAAAAAGTTGGAGTTCGATGCACGTTGCGCTGGTTGCGCTCGTTTATTGCAAGATAGCCTGTTGGCCTTGCCCGGCGTGCATCTGGCCCAACCGCTCAACGACAGTACTTTCTTGATCAAGTACGACACGGCCCAGTTTAGGACCCAGCGGCTCTACCAATTGCTCAGCGGAGGCGGATTTGCCAACGACCCGGCCCGGCCCGCTACGGCCCGCCCGGCTTGTTGCCGCTAACCTTGGAGCCTACCATCTGGTTTAAATTATTGTCAAAAGCGGGAACTAATCAATTACAGGTTTGGTTAATTAATTATTGAATTTAACTTTGGCCTTCTCGAGCTAACAATCATCCTAATTGATTGATAAATAACCTCTAACACCTTTTGAATAACATAATTTTAAATTGACTTTAGTAAAAAACATCTAATTTAAACTGCCTTTTCTTGCTAAATAATCAACCAGGTTCACCACGTCCTTATTTTATGGATAGATTTCTCAAAATTGCTGCTCTTGGGGCATGGTGTTTACTGGCGGATGGCCTTTGCGCCCAACCCGGCCCGGGTTGGGATGCCTTGGTGGCCCAGCCCAGCCAAGCCGGGGCCATTGGCCAAGCCCATCGCCTTTTGAGCCGCGAGCGTGAGCGGGGCATTTATTGTTTACTTTTAGCCCAAACCCACCAGGCCCAGTTGCGCCAGGTGCCACTTAGTCAACCTGCCCAGTGGCGGCAAGCCGACGACTCTACGCATTATTACTATGCACGCAGCCTAAATGAATTAACCCGGCGCGGCTTTCAACGGCACCGCACCGAATATGAGCGACTGCTGGCCGCCAACCTGACCAATGAGGCGGCGGCTTCGGCGGCCATCCGCGGCCAATCGGCCCGCCTACGCGCCTACGAAGACACCGCCCGCCGGCTCATGGGCTACCTACAACAGGTGCGGCAGCTCTATGCCCGCAACTGCCAGCTTTACGACCGCTTCGTTAAAGGGGCCAAACAGGAAACCGGCCTTTTTTTGCGCCCCGACCGCAACCGGCTGGACTTGCTGGATAGCCTGCGGCAAAACTTTGCCCAGGTGGACCGCCTCCGGGCCAGTTACCAAGCCCTGGGGCAAGGCCCGATGTGGGCGGCCCAAAAAACCCGCCTCAGATTTTTGCCCTACAAAGGCGACCTGCTGGGCGTAGGGGCCGACTGCCAACCGGTGACCCTCAGCCCTTCGGAAATGGTGTATCTCGACTTTAGGCAAGCCGTGGAGCATATCCGTTACAAAATTTACGTGCAAGTGCCCGCGCTCAAAAGCGGGTTTGCCGTGGCTGACCAAGCCCTGAGCCAAGCCCTGGAGCGCTACTACGCCCCGGCTTCCGCCCAGCGTAAAGACCTTTTTGCCTACAACAGCGAACGGGAACGGCAAATTGCCGATACGTTGCGCGTGTTCGACCCGCAGTCGCTGGCCGCTACCCTGATCCACTATAAAATCGCTAAGTTGGAGGCCCTGCACGCGGTTTACTTGTACCGGCAGCGGGGCCGCCCTACGCCACTTACCCAAAACCTGCCCGAGCAGAGCCAGGCCGAAGCCCGCATTGTTACCCGCCTGGCCAAATGCGACAGCCTGCTGCGCAACATTAATTTACAGCCCGATTATCTGGAAAAATACGCCGACTTGGTGGGCCAGCGTTACCAAGGCCGCACGGGCATCGAGCAATTTATCATCCTGGAGCGGCAGTCGTTGCAAGGGCTGCTGGACGGCTGGCGGGTAAAACAAGCCGCCACTGACCAACAGTTGGCCCTCCAAAGCCGCTTTGCCACCTATGGCAAGCAGCGCATTGTGCTTTACCACCAGCCCGCCGAGTTTGAGGCATTGCTACGAGGTGGCAACTTGGTGAGCCTATACACCCACCCACTGCCCAACGGCGAACTGATGGCCGCAGGCTATTATCTGCCTCCTGGTTCCGAACAAGACCGCATGGCCTTTGTGGCCCGGGTGGACACGCAAAAACAAGCTCGCTGGGTAAACCTAGCCCCCGGCGAGCCGCCCCACGGCCTAGCCGACCTGCGCCTGGTACTGGACGGGCAAGGTTGGGCCTGCCTCACCGTTTGGCTCAAAAACCCTCAGGCCAAGCCCCAGGCGTTGCTCATTGCGCCTAACGGCCAAACCATCCTGGGCAAGGGCTTGCCCCAAGTAGCTGCCTTGGCCCACAACGCTCAGTCGGCCACCTTTTTAACCGCCCACGACACGCCCAAGCCCCGGGTCAAGCTCAGCAACGCAGCCGGGCAAACCCTGCACGAACTTACCCTGGACCTAAAAGGCCAGGTAATAGCCGCCGTGCCCGATGGCCCCGGTTACTGCCTGGTAGCCAACTACATAGAGTACGCCGACCAAATGGGCCGCCTTAACGAGAGCGACGCTTTTAGGGTAAATGGCACCAATGTAGTGCTGGTGCGGCTCAATGCGCAGGGCCAAATTACCGAGTACGTGCCCTATAACTCGCGCAACACCTTGCTGGCCACCGACTTGTTTTACAGCGGCAATGGCCAGTGGGTACTCAAGGGCCGCCAAGCCGCCGACCCCAAAGTGGTACCCACCCGCCAAACTGGCGAACCTTGGGCCGCCACCTTTCAAACCAAATAGAATGACTTCGTGATTGCCTGGATTGGATACCTCTGGTTATCCACCATTTACAAGGCAGATAGAAAGCAATCTGAATTGGACTTAGGTATCAGCCCCCGGCCAAGCAGGCTGCATGATTGGCATTGATCTGCCCATTTGGCCACCTGGGTACCCAGCTTAAGCTTACCATGCCTAACTTTGCCTTACGGCATTTATTCGCTTGGCGAACGTTTTCACTGTTATCATCTTCCCATGTTCCAGGGCATCTCCCAAGTGCTCGTTTCGGTCAATTTAGTAGGGGTGGCCTTGGGGGCCATCCTCAGCCTGGCTTTTTGGTTCACCAAGCAGGGCAACCGCCCCGCCAACCGGGTGCTGAGCGCGCTCATGCTGGTCATTACCCTCATTATGGCCGAAATCCTGGGCTGTTACGCCAATCTGATCCGTTACACGCCCTGGCTCATCAACCTCACCGAGCCGCTGGACTTTCTGGTGGGGCCACTGATCTACTTTTATGCCCGGTTGCTAGTGAAACCCGCCAGCGTGCAATGGCCGCAGCAGTGGCCGCATTTTTTGCCCGGCCTGGTTTTCACCATTTTGCGCTTGCCCTATTTTTTGCAAAGCAGCGCGTTCAAAATCCAGGACGTGGATTTGTGTTACCACCGGCCGGTGGCTGATTTGGTGCCTTCCGAGCCGATTTTGTGGTTCCAAGACTTCCACTTCGGCGGCGCGTTTATGAACGCCATGGAGTTCCCGCACATTGTGGCCTATCTGGTGGCGAGTATTAGGTTGATTTACCGGTTTTGCCGCCAAAACAACGAGTCGTTGTGGAGCAGCCGCAACTGGGCCGTTCGCTGGTTGGTCCGCTTAGCCGCCTGGCACACCGGGCTAATCGCCCTGGCGGTGGTGTTTTCCACCACCCAAAAGGCCGACACGGGCGATATCTACATCGCCACCACGTTCAGTTTGGTGATCATGGGGCTGGTGGGGCTGCTGGTCCGTCAGTCGGCGGTGCTGGCCCACGTGGCTGGCCCGCCGGAGCCTGCCCGCAAAAAATACGAGAAATCGGGCTTGGCCGAGGAGCAAGCCACTGCCCTCACCACGCGGCTGTTGGCCCTGATGGAGAACGAAAAACCCTACCTCGACGGCGAACTGGCCCTCCCCGACCTGGCGGCCCGGCTGCGCGTGTCGCCCCACCATTTGTCGCAGTTGCTCAACGGCCCGCTGCAAAAAAGTTTTGCGGATTTTTTGAACGAGTACCGCACCGCCGAGTTGAAACGCCAACTGGCCGATGCCTCGCTGGCCCACCTCAAAATCGAGGAACTGGCCTACAATAGCGGGTTCAACTCCAAGTCGGTGTATAACACGGTATTTAAAAAGCTGACGGGGCAAACGCCCTCCCAGTTCCGCAAGCAGTTGCTCAACGTATAGCCAACTGGCCCAGAACCCGCCCCAATAAGCCCCAAAAGTGCGGCCCGATAAACCCGAACGCCGGATTTAACGGCTAGGCCAGGTGGCCGAAGGCTGATTTTTAGGTTTGTGCCCGTGGTTGGCCACGGTGGCCCGCCAGTAGCTTTCTACTCCCATGCATACGCTTCAAAATTCCCCTTCGCGCTATTACGGCCTCGACTGGGTGCGGGTCTTGGCTTTTGGCCTGCTCATCTTCTATCACACCGGGATGTTTTTTGTGCCCTGGAATTTCCATTTCAAAAACCCGGAAACCAGCCCTTATTTTTCCTTTTGGATGCTTTTTATGAACCAGTGGCGGCTGTCGTTGCTATTTTTTGTGGCGGGCGCGGGCACGTGGTTAGCCCTGCAACGGCGCACCCCCGGCCAGTTTGCCAAAGAGCGGTGGTTGCGGCTGTTCGTCCCGCTCATATTTGGGATGTTGGTGGTGGTGCCGCCTCAGATTTATGCCGAGCGACTGTTCAAAGGCCAATTCACGGGCAGTTATTGGGACTGGTACCCATCGGTGTTCGAGCGGGTGCCTTACCCAGAGGGCGGCAGCCTGAGCTGGCATCACCTGTGGTTTATCCTATATTTGCTGGTTTACTCGATGGTAGCCCTGCCCTTGTTTCGTTATTGGCAACGGCGGCCCGCCCTGCGCGCAAAGTGGGCCAACTGGCTCAGTCAAGGCCCTCGAATTTATTTGCTTTGCCTGCCAGCCTGGTTGTCGTTAGTGGGGTTGCAGCCCCACTTTGAGAGTAATCACGGCCTGGTGGCCGACTGGCATAACCACGCCACTTATCTATCTATTTTCATCATTGGGTTCCTGCTCACCTCTGAGCCGCAAATGCTGGCGCACCTGCAACGGCAGCGGCGCACCGCCCTCTGGCTCGGTTTGGGTCTAGTAACGGCCCTGTATGTATTCTTTTGGCTACCCAATAACGACATCCCCGGTTTTGGCTGGATGCCCAAAACCTCGAAAAGCCCGCATTACGGCTGGGCGTTTTTCATTTTCCGCACTATCAAAGCCCTGAACGCCTGGTGCTGGATATTAGCCATTTGCGGGTACGCCTTGCGCTACCTCAATTTCACTAACCCGTTTTTGCGGTACGCCAACCAGGCCGTTTATCCGTTTTACATTCTTCACCAGAGCGTTATGCTGCCCTTGGGCTATTGGGTCATTAAACTCGATGGGAGCCCCCAAGCCAAATTTTGGCTCATTGCCGCAGGGATGTTCCTGATTACCTGGATTTTATACGAACTGCTGCGCCGCACCTTGCTCACCCGGTTACTGTTTGGGATGAAAGCCACTGACCCTCCCTCACGGGAAATGTCCCCCGCGCTGGTACCTGAAGCAGGTAAATCTTCCTAAATAACCAGCAGTGCCTCGCCAAAGGCTTTGCGTTGGCGGCTTGGAGTGCCGAGTCGTCAACGCCTTTTTTGCCTCTGGTCATCAAACTCGAGCAAGATGCGCTCCCTACAAATGATTGATCATCTTACAAAAACCGGGAATCAGGCGACTACAATGTCGTTTTAGGGCGGTGGATAGGCCCCCCAACTGGCCTTCTTGCGTCTGTAACGCCCGCTTGGCCCAGATTTTTTGAAACAATTCAGGTTGAAAATGATTTATAGAAGCATCACTTGTGCGGTTGCGTCATGATTAACTCCAAAGTATTTGTAAATCGGGACCAGGCTAACGACTTAATCGTTTACCAAAGCGATTGGATGAAGGTCAGTTTTTTGCAGGCCGAGTTTTGGATCGATGTTACCTGGTTCGCCTCCAATCTGGAGCTACCCAGCGACGATTTTGTGCGCGAGAAGCTCACTTATGTGCTATCTACCAAGGGGTATGCCTCCGCCAAAATCAACTGGGTGCTGGTAAATGCTTTGCATTTGCGCCCGCTGGCCGCAGTTCCCCTGCCCAACATCCGCGATTTTTTTTCGGACTTATGCACCGTGCCCGGCGTGCGTAAATACGCGGTGCTGCTTTCGCCCGACTTCGGGGGCCTGACCAGTTTTAGTCAAAAGGGCCTGGTGCACCTTTTTGACGATGATGCCCAAGCCCGCCATTGGTTGAAAACCCCCTAAACTTGGCCAATGCCCCAAAGCCGGTTAACTTTGCCTAAACTTTAGCCGGGCGCTCGCTACTGGAATATAGTGAGGCTAATTGGCTATCATTTAGATACAAAAGCATGATTTACCCCATTGTGGCTTACGGCGACCCCGTGCTGCGCAAAATGGCCCGGCCAGTGGAAAAAGGCACCGATTTGACCGAGTTAGTGGCCAATATGCTCGAGACCATGCACAACGCCGACGGGGTAGGCTTAGCGGCCCCCCAAATCGGGCTAGACCTGCGCCTGTTTGTGGTGGACGGCTCCGGCACCGAAGACGAAGTGCTCAAACCGTTCAAACAGGTATTTGTTAACCCCCAGATTTTGGATCAAGCTGGCGATCCGTGGGGTTATGAGGAAGGTTGCCTCAGCCTGCCCGGTATCCGGGAGGAAGTAAAGCGCCAGGCCAAACTCCGCATCCGGTTTTTTGATGAGCATTGGCAAGAATACGAAGCCGAGTTCGACGGCCTGCGCGCTCGGGTGATCCAGCACGAGTACGACCACATTGAGGGGAAATTGTTCATCGACCACCTGTCGCCGCTGCGGCGGCGGCTACTCAACGGCAAGCTCAACGACATTTTGAAGGGCAAGGCCAAGGCCGATTACCGGCTGCGCTACAGCTCGGCCAAACGCTAACCGCCATGCTCACCGTTAGCCTCCTGCAAACCGACCTGCACTGGGAACAGCCTGCGGCTAACCTGGCCATGCTGGAAGAACAGATTTGGCAGATTGGCCAACCTACCGACGTGATTTTGCTGCCCGAAATGTTTACCACGGGCTTTAGCATGAACGCCCCCGCCCTGGCCGAGCCGATGAACCTCCACACCTTTAAATGGCTGAAACAACAGGCCCAACAGACCGGCGCGGCCGTGGCGGGCAGCTACATGGTGCAGGTAAACGGCCAGTATTTCAACCGGTTGGTGTGGATGCAACCCGATGGCCAGTACTTCCATTACGACAAACGCCATTTGTTCCGGCTGGCAGGCGAACACCAAACTTACACCGCCGGGCAGGCCCCGCTGGTGGTGCAATGGCGGGGCTGGCGCATCTGCCCGCTCATTTGCTACGACCTGCGGTTCCCGGTGTGGAGCCGCCGCACCGCCGCCCTCGACTACGACCTGCTGGTTTATTTAGCCAACTGGCCGCAGCCCCGCGTACACGCCTGGAGCGTGCTGCTGCGCGCCCGCGCGGTCGAGAACCAAGCCTACTGCGTGGGCGTGAATCGCACTGGCACCGACGGCACGGGCAAAGCCTACACCGGCGACTCGGCCATTATCGACTTCAAGGGCGAGGCCCTGTGGCACCAGGCTGGCTCGCCTACCGTAGCCACTCGTTCCCTGGACCTGGAGGCCCTCCGTGAGTTCCGGCGGCAGTTCCCCTTCGAGCAAGACGCCGACTCGTTTACCCTCCATTGACCATGACCGACTACGCCTGGGCTTTTTTGGGGGCCTTGCTGGCCGTGGCCGCCTGGTTGCAGCTCCGCTATAATTGGTTTACTCCCCCCTCGCGCGGCCTGCCCATTCTCATGTACCACCAGGTACACCCCAGCCGGGCCGACCTATTAACAGTTACCGTAGCGCAACTGGAGCAGCATTTCGCTTACATGCAACAGCAGGGCTACCAGCCCATTTTTTTCCGGGAACTGTTGGCCCACTGGGACGGCCAAGGCCCGGGGTTGCCGCCCCGGCCGGTGCTGCTCACCTTCGACGACGGGTACCAAAACAACGCCGATTACCTGTTCCCACTTCTGGAAAAATACCAGTTCAAAGCGACCATTTTTTTACCCACCCACTACTTGGGCGGGCGCAACGATTGGGACGGTGGCTCGGAGGCCCTCATGAACGTGGCCACTTTGCGAGCCGCCCCGCCCGCGCACGTGGAATTTGGCTGGCACTCGCACCAGCACCAAAATTACCGCCACCTACCCCTGGCCCAAGCCCTCGCCGACTTGCAGCAATGCCAAACCACCCTCACCGAAACGGGGTTGCCCACCGTGCCGGTGCTGGCCTATCCTTACGGCGGCTACCCTAAAGACACAACCAGTTACCGGGCCTGGGCGGCGGCCCTCCCGCAAACCGGGCTGCGGCTGGGCCTGCGCATCGGCAACCGGGTGGCCCCGTGGCCCCCGCCCCAGCCGTTTGCCATGCCCCGCATCGACATCCGGGGCACCGACAGTTTTTGGGCCTTCAGAACCAAACTGCGTAAAGGACGGGTAAAGATGTTTTGAGATAAAGCCCTTTTTAGCCGCCAAGGGTAGCAAGTTCAGCCAAAACAAAATCGCCAAACACCTAGTGAAAGTGTTTGGCGATTTTCTTGGCTCCCCCTCAAGGACTTGAACCTTGGACCCCATGATTAACAGTCATGTGCTCTAACCGGCTGAGCTAAGGAGGACTATTGTAAAAAGTGGGGCAAAATTAAGGGTTTGCGATTTCCCGTCCAATACCCCACTTAGTTTTTTGTGAAAAAAGCGGTTAGGCTTTCTCGATCTCCGAGGCTTTTTTTCCGTTCTTGTCAAAGGCTTCTTTGGCACTGGCGGCCAGGTTATCGGCCAATTTAGTGAGCTTAGTCTTGCCCACTTCCACTTGGTCCTCCAATTCTTTTTTCAATTCGGCCGATTTGCGCTGGATGTCGCGCTTGATCTCGCCCGACTTCTCCTCGATATCTTTGGCGAACCTGCGGGAACGGGTGGCGATCCGGCCGCGGGTTGCTTCACCTTTATCGGGGGCCAATAGCACGCCCGCTAATGCGCCAATGGCTACCCCGGCCATCAACGCCAACAAATTGCTTTCTAACTTACGCATAACGATTATGGATTTTTAGAGAAAAGGTGAGAAAAAATGACTTCCCTGAATTGATAACGATTTTAAGGACAAGTTAGTGCCAAAGTTACCCATTATCGCGCAAAGGTGGCTGCTCGTACTGGTTAGAGGATCAACATGGCATCGCCATAAACGTGGAACCGGTAATTTTCTTTAATGGCCACTTCGTAAGCCTCCCTAATCAGGTGGTAGCCGCCAAACGCCGAGGCCGACATTAACAGGGT
The DNA here is from genome assembly GCA_025454895.1 of Bernardetiaceae bacterium. Taxonomy (GTDB): domain Bacteria; phylum Bacteroidota; class Bacteroidia; order Cytophagales; family Thermoflexibacteraceae; genus JALONO01. The sequence continues at coordinate 19,827 of JALONO010000005.1, read as the reverse complement.
GGACTTAGGCGGATGGAAGTTGCTGATCAAGGCGTTGCAGATTTTAAACTCGTAGGGCGGGAAGATGAACTTATCCGTCCAGCCTTTGGCGGGCTTTACCCGGCCCCCGGCCGAAACCGAAGTTTCCAAGGCCCGCAGCGGGGTAACGCCAATGGCGCATACTTTTTTCTTGGCATCCAAGGCAGCATTGACCAGGTTAGTAGTGGCCTGGGGCACCTCGAAGCTTTCCGACTCGGTTTTGTGCTTGGTCAAGTCCTCCACATCCACCTCGCGCAACGAGCCTAGGCCCAGGTGCAACGTAATGGCGCCGAGGTTTACCCCCTGCAACTGAAGCCGTTTTACCAATTGGGGGGTAAAATGCATACCCGCCATGGGCACGGCCACTGCTCCTACGTGCTTGGCAAAAATGGTTTGGTAGCGTTCGCGATCCAGGTCTTCGGTGCCGCGGCCAATTTCACGGGGCACGGGGGTCTCGCCCAGGGTGTTGATGGTTTTATAAAAAGCCTCGTCGTCCCCATCGAACAAAAACCGGATAGTACGCCCCCGTGAAGTAGTATTATCAATCACTTCGGCCACCAGTTCCCCGTCGCCGAAATAAAGCTTATTGCCCACGCGGATTTTCCGGGCGGGGTCCACAAGTACGTCCCAAAGGTGGGCCGTGCTGTTCAACTCGCGCAGCAAAAACACTTCTATTTTGGCCCCAGTCTTTTCCTTGTTGCCATAGAGCCGGGCCGGAAACACTTGTGTGTCGTTCATCACCATTACATCACCTTCCCCGAAGTAATCCAAAATGTCTTTGAAGGCCCGGTGTTCCATTTTGCCGGTGGCGCGGTGTACCACCATCAGCCGCGAGTCGTCGCGGTTGTCTAGCGGGTACTTGGCAATGGCATCGTCGGGCAAATCGTAAACAAAGGCGGATAATTTCATGGTGGATACTTACGGCAACGTTAAATGAGTGGGCAAAATAATTTTCCATTGCGGTGGCGTAGGCTGTCTGGCTGCGCCTTTTTGGCGTGAGATCGCGCCCCACCTAGCAAAATGGGGCGCAATATTAATCAAAACCGAGCGGCTAATCAAGGCTTTAGCCGGTAACTACCTGTTTTTAAAACATGGGGCGCCTGAGATTCTCACCAGTTACCTAGACCGGGCGGGCGGTGCTGGGCGGGCCAGTTATTCCTTGGCGGGGTTGGGTTGGTAATGACTTGGCAAAAAACCAGGCAGAACTTGACCCCAAATCCTCAGCAATGGCCCAGGGCTGCTAATTTATCCCTCAAAAACAACCAATCGGCAACCCCAGGTCTTGATTCGTCGGTGGCTGGGTGTTACATTTGTCCAGACCGATCTGTAGCCCCGCCATGCCACCAGACGAACTGCTTTGTTACGAAAACTCTTACACCAGCGTGTATTGGAACCAACGCTTCGGTTACTTGCGAGTGGTGTATAAGGGGGTGTTCGTAGGCGATAATTTCTACGAGGGCGGTCAGCGGCAAATCCAAGAGGCCCAAGTGCACCAAGCCCAGCGGGCACTGTACGATCTCCGGCATTTCCCGGTGAGCACGGCCACCAACCTGGGTTGGATCACCCAGGAATTTATTCCGCAAATGCGCCAAGCGGGCATCAAGCACCTGGCCACCGTGCCCCCCACAGACTTTTACGGGCGCATGAGTGCCAAATATATTTTGGCTAAAAGTGCCGAGGCGGGGGTAGAGGTGCAAGAGTTTCCCGACCCCGAAGCTGCTGCGGCGTGGCTGGCCCAGGTGGCCCAACCCGCCCAATAAGCTCCGGGCCAAGCCCAGTTGCCGCCAAAGGTGTAGATTTGCCCCAAAACTGTTGGTGTGAAGTTTCCGGCCCCCCGTTGGTTAGTTTCGTGCGCTCACTTGCCTGGGCAAGGCGGGCGAGCAAGCTTATTCTGGGCCTGTTGGCTGCTAATAAGTGGTGCGGGGTGGGGGCAAGCCCTGCCGCCCAGCCACCGCGGCTTGGTCTCACTCCAGGCTAGCTGGTCTACCTATGACCGGGAAACCAAGGTATATGAACCTTTTCTATGGAAAATCCACACTGGTCGGCAGCAAGTTTACCTCCGGCTCGATACTGCCAATTTTGCGGGCCGATGGCTCAGCCTGGCCGGCCAACCGGGGGCTTACCTGTTTGCCAACCACCAACTAGTGAGCAAGTGGGAAACCGCCCATTGGAAACACTTCCGACTTGACAGTTTGCGGCGTTTAATGGCCCGCCGCGACACTGTGCCACTGGCCCTGGGCTACTATTGGCCCGTTGGCAATGTGGGGCCGCCCCCGGCCGCCTTTTTTACCGCCCCGCCCGATACGCTCCCCCCGCTGCCCCCGGTAATGGCCCGCGACAGCGCTGTACGCACCCTGGTAGTAACCACCACCAAGGCCCAACCCCCGGCCCCGCGCCCGGCCCATGCCGCCCGTAACTATTTTACGGTGCTTTGGCTGGGGCTGCTGGCCGCCGTGGCCCTCATTTCCGCCACGGGCAACTCGTTGTTCAGCCCCCGCTATTTGAGCCAGGCCATTAAGGCCGTGTTTAGCCGCGAGCGGGAACCGCCCAAACGCTTTGAGGCCGGGCCGTACATCATCTTCACTTTGTATTACAGCTTGGCCCTGGCCTTCACTTTATTGTTGCTAGACCACTACACCACCCGCCTGCAACTACCTGACTTTTTGCGGCCAGCTCCAAATTTATGGGGCTGGCTAGGCTCCTTTGGTGGCCTGGCGGTAGGTATTTTGGCCGCCCTGGGAGCTAAATACCTATGGCTCAACTTCTTGGGCGGGCTTTACAACGACCGCCAACTGCCCGTGCTGCACCTCTACGACTTCATGAATATCTCCCGCCTATTTATCAGCGTGGTGCTGTTGCTAGCCTTAGGCTTGGCCGCCAGCCCGCCCTGGTTCGTTGATACCCAGGCCATTTACCTGTTTTATTTGGTCATGGGCGGTTGGCTGCTCAAAACCCTTCTGGTGTGCTACCGGATAAATAAAGCCAGCAACCACCGCGATATTTATTTATTTGCATACCTTTGCACCGGCGAAATTTTGCCCATTTTGGCCGCGCTGAAATTATTTGTAACATTTTGATTTATGACCGAACAAAAACTGTCGTCAATCATTCAACACCGCGAAAGGCTTAAGCAAGTAAACACCATACTCATCTCACAGCCTCAGCCCGAAAACGACAAAAACCCTTACAGCGAACTTGCCAAAAAATACAATCTCCGCATCGACTTCCGGCCGTTCATTCAAGTAGAAGCCGTAGGTAAAAACGAGTTTAGGAAGCAAAAGATCAATATTTTGGATCATACGGCGGTGATTTTCACTAGCCGTAATTCGGTTGATCATTTTTTCAAGCTCTGCGAGGAAAGTAAAATTGAGATGCCTGCCGACATGAAGTACTTCTGCATCTCTGAGCAAACCGCCAATTACCTCCAGAAGTATATCGTGATCCGCAAGCGCAAAATTTTTACCGGTAAGCGCGTGGCCTCCGACATGTTCGACTTGTTCAAAAAACACAAGACCGAAAAGTACCTCTACCCTTGTTCGGAAGTACGAAAAGACGACATCCCGGCGTTCTTAGAAAAGAGTGGCATCAAATGCTCCGAGGCCGTGATTTACCAAACCGTGCCCAGCCAATTGTCTGACCTGGACGTGGCTGGTTACGATATGTTGGCTTTTTTCAGTCCTTCGGGCGTTACTTCGTTGTTCCACAACTTCCCGGAATTCCAACAGGGAGACATCCGCATTGCTGCTTTTGGTCCCACTACGGCTAAAGCGGTAACTGATCACCACCTATTGTTGGACATCCAGGCCCCCCACCCCGACGCGCCCTCCATGACCGGGGCTATTGAGGTGTACATCAAAGAAGCTAACAAATAAGCTGCGTCTATTACCAGAAAGTTGAGTTTTACCCTTGGCGGTGTAAATTGCCCTTGGTTTTTACGGCCAAATTAAACTGGCTCAGTGCTAGTGTTTTGCTTGGACGCTGATTTTCAGCCGATTGAGTAAACGATTATGCCCCGCGCTGGTTAATTAATCGTAATTGCAACGGTAAGTGCCCGCCAAACGTTCTTTTTGGACAAACAACTCGCTCAACAATGAAACGACTTTTTGCTACTACGTTACTCACAATCAGCAGTTTAGTTGCGCTGGCTCAGCAAGATGCCCAATTTAGCCAGTACATGTTCAACCAACTGTACCTTAACCCGGCCACGGCTGGCGTGGACCCACGGTTTACCCAGTTTAACCTGCTTTACCGGCGGCAGTGGGTTGGTTACACCCCCACCTTCGACGACGGGGGCGCGCCCGTGAGCACGGTGTTTTCTTACAGCATGCCGCTCAACTCGGTCAATAGCGGCATCGGCCTCCACTTTTTGAACGACGTGCTAGGTCCCACCAGCATTAATGATTTGAAATTTTCTTACGCCTACCACATCCCCACCAAGCGGGGACGTTTTTCGCTGGGCGTAAGCGGCGGTTTTTACAACAGCACCATTGATTTTAACCGTTTTAGGGCCAACGACCCCAACGATCCGCTCATTTCCGGGCGCGGGCGCGAGAGCCAATGGACCCCGGATTTTGGCCTTGGTGTCTATTATTCGTCCAAAAAATTCTTTTTAGGGTTAAGTAACAACCACCTTTTGCAGCCTACCCTCAACTATGGCACAGAGATTGTTTCCAATCGACTAGAAGGCAATTATACGTTGTTAGGTGGATTGAACTTTGACTTGTCGCCCAGTTTAACGCTCTCCCCTTCCGGGATCGTGAAAACCAACTTACGCAACGTTACCTCGTTTGAAGGTAGCGCGGTGTTAAGTTACCAGCAAAAGTTCGTGGTGGGGTTGTCGTTTCGCGACATTGCCCCCAGCGGCACGAACAGCGGCGTTAACGACGCCATTTTGTTGTTAGGGCTTAACTTGTTGAAGGATAACTCACTGAGCATCGGATATGCCGGCGACCTGCGGCTGAACAGCCAGGCGGCTCTAGCAACCACCTCGCACGAATTACGGTTAGCTTACCGAATTCCTGCCGCAGCAAAGCCCAGACGGTACATTATACGCACACCGAGATTCAGATTTGAGTAACAAAGTTTGGTTTCATTTTTGCGTATAGTTGACTGCAAAACATAAAGGAAGTAAGGCAGGGTTGTTGACTACCCCTTCAAACCAAGAAAAACAACAACCGACATTTTAAAAGTTATATCAAACGATTTACGTTTTTGCAAAGTCCAAAATATCAATAATGATGAAACCGCGCTTATTACAAGGCATAAAGAGCACCTGCGTAGTGCTATCCTCAGCGGCAGTACTGCAAGGTTGTATCTTCGGCGGCAAGAAGGGGGACGACGGCCAGCTCACGGGCGTTCTCGGCCGCGAAGGCTGGAAGCAGGAACTCCCGCTCGGCATGGTATCCGTACCACCCGGCACCTTCCACATGGGCCAAGCCGACGAAGACATTGCGTCGTCCAAGATCAACATGAACAAGCAGATCACCATCAGCGGGTTCTACATGGACGATACCGAGATCACCAACAACGAATACCGTCAGTTTTTGGTGGAAGTGCCGGAAATGTTGCCCATCGCGGGCGATAGCAGCATGTTTATCCGCTACCGCAAGGTGTTGCCCAAAATCGAGGAGCAGCAAGACGTGCAAGACCTGCTGCAACCCGACACTACCACCTGGATGAACGACTTCAGCTACCACATGGGCGACCCGCTCACCCAGTACTATTTTGCCCACCCCGCATTTGACGACTACCCGGTGGTAGGGGTTACCTGGAAATCGGCCCTCATCTTTTGCGAGTGGCGCACCAAGAAGATTAACACTGCCCGCGAAGAAGACGGTAAATTCCCGCTGCCTAACTTCCGCCTGCCCTCCGAGGCCGAATGGGAGTACGCTGCCCGCGGCGGCCGCGACCTGGCCAAGTATCCTTGGGGCGGTCCCTATGTACGTAACGCCAAAGGCTGCGCCCTGGCCAACTTTAAGCCCGGCCGTGGTAATTATTACGACGATGGTTTTTCTTACACAGGACCGGTAGCGGCTTATTTTGCTAACGACTACGGTTTGTATGATATGGCTGGCAACGCCGCCGAGTGGTGCGAAGATGCTTATAACCCTGCCAGTGTTCCGTTGGTATGGGACTTGAACCCCACTTATTACGATGAAAATGAGCCTCGTAAGGTAATCCGCGGTGGTTCTTGGAAAGATATTGCCTTCTTGATCGAGACCGGTACCCGCTCGTTTGAGTACCAAGACACCGCCCGCTCTTTCATCGGTTTCCGTTGCGCCATGACTTACCTCGGCCGCTCCTCAGGCTTTGAATTCTAAGCGCACGGCATCAAAAATTTACTCAAACGGAGCTTTATTACGTGGTTGGACTTTGTAGTGGTATCCGTGGTTTTAACAAATTTTCAGGTAAGTGCATAGTTTTGCACAATAATTGAAGTACTCACAAAGATTGCAGGTGTGGTTATTCGACTAAGATAATCTGCCCGCAATCTTTGCGTTAAACAGTAAGGCTCAAGCAAATAGCTCGGTAGTGAAGTGGATAATGGCAAGCTAATTGCAAGAGTAAAGTTTTGTAAAGGCGATCCTCATTCGCAATAAATTTTCTAAACCATTTTCTAACTCAAAACTAGTTCATTAACAATGAGCAAAAAACGTGAATCTGGGGCCGAATGGTTCTACCGTGTGGCCGTGCCGAAAATCACCAGCGTAGGTGCTTCGGTAGTAATCGTAGGTGCCCTCTTCAAAATCATGCACTGGAAATTCGCTGGCGAGATGCTGACCGTTGGTCTGTTGACCGAAGCTTTCATCTTCTTGCTGGGTGCTTTCCAGCCTGCCCCGCCCCCCGAGGCTCACTACGAGTGGGAGCGTGTGTACCCTGAACTTGCCGACGAAAATGCCGAGGCCCTGCCTGCCAAGCATGATAGCGGCCTGACCACCAAGCTGGCCTCTACTGGTGCCCTGGTAGGTCTGGATCAAATGCTGGCCGAAGCCAACCTGTCCACCGATTCCTTCAAGAGCTTTGGCCAAGGCATCAAAACCTTGAACGACTCGGCGTTGAAAATGCGCGACATGAGCGATGCCGCCAACGCATCTAGCGACTATGCTACTAACCTGAAGTCGGCTTCTGGGGCTTTGGTTACCTTGAACAAGGCTTACGCTGGTACGGTAGAAGCTATGTCATCGATGGCCAACGCTGCTAAAGATGCCAAAGACTACCACGTACAAGTGCAGTTGATCACGAAGAACTTGGGTTCGTTGAACGCCGTTTACGAAATGGAGTTGAAGGATGCCAACAGCCACCTGAAGGCCATGAACAAGTTCTACAGCAACTTGACCTTGGCAATGGAGAGCATGGCCGAAGCCAGCAAAGAGTCGCAGGTGTTCAAAGAGCAAATGACCAAGCTGACCGGTAACCTGACCACCCTGAACCGCGTGTACGGCAACATGTTGACCGCCATGAAGGGCTAATTCCTGCCAAACAGGTCAAACGAAGTTTTCAACATCATTATTCTAACCCATTTAACTTCCTAAACAATGGCAGGTGGAGCTAAAGAAACTCCCCGGCAGCGAATGATCGGGTTCATGTACCTGGTGCTTACTGCGCTTTTGGCGCTCCAAGTAAGTAACGCTGTTTTGGAGAAATTTAAATTTATTGACGATAGTCTCCAGTATTCCGTTGGCGTTGGCACCAAAGCCACCGACGACCTGATGTCTGGGGTAGCTGAACAGCTTAAAAAAGGTAGCACGCCGAAAGATCAGCAGATTTACGCCCAAGCCCAGAAAGCTCAGGCCGAATCGCGCGCCATGCTTAAATACATGGATGACCTGCGGTCAGAGTTGATCAAATTCACGGGCGGGGTTGACAAAGAAACCGGCGAGCCAGTGGACGGTAAAAACTACGATAACTCGATGAATTTCTTGATTGGTCCCGAAGGCGGGGCCAAAGGCAAGGCTTACGAGTTAAAGGAGAAGCTGAACGCTTATGCTGCTAGCATGAGTAAGTACACCAAGACGGTTACGGTTGAGCCGATTGCCAAAGATGCCAAAGAAATCCCAGCGTTTGCCAAAAACGATGACCAAAAGAGCAAGGATTTCGCCCGGTTGAACTTTGAAAACACCCCGCTAGTAGCCTCTTTGGCCGTATTGAGCGAGATGAAGACCAAAGTGGTGCGCGCTGAGGCCCAAGTGGTGAGCGAGTTGACCAAAGAAATCGGTAGCGTGGCTGTGCGCCTGGACAAAATCCAAGCCATGTACAACGCCGAATCTAAGGTGGTGGCCGCCGGCACCAAGTACCGCGCCCAAATGTTCATTGGTGCCTCTTCTACTTCGGCCCAGCCTAGCATGAGCTCTTCGGCTGGCCCGGTGAAAGTGGATGCCAACGGGGTAGGTACGCTGGAGTTTACCGCCACCGGCGGAGCTTACGATGCCGATGGTAACGCCAAGAAAACTTGGGAAGGCACTATCCGCATCAAAACCGCTAGCGGTAATGATACTAGCTTCACGGTAAAGGCTGACTACATTGTGGCCAAGCCGGTGATCCAAATCCAGTCGGCTAGCGTGGCCGCTCTGTACCGCAACTGCGGCAACAAGCTGAACGTGCAAGTGCCGGCCCTGGGCGTGGCTTACGATCCTGCTTTCTCGGCTGACGGGGCCGAAACCCTGCGCGGCTCTAAGAAAGGCGAAGTGGTAGTAGTACCCTCAGCCGCTAAGGTGAAACTGAAGGTATCGAGTGGTGGCAACTACATCGGCGATCAAGATTTCAACGTGCGCCTGTTGCCTAAGCCTACTTTGGGGGTTAGGTCTGGTGGCCGTCCGTTGGACTTGAAAGTGGGGGGATCAGTACCGCCTTCCATTACAGCTACGGCTACGGCTGACGAGAGCATCAAGCAAATCATTCCTGATGATGCCAACTACCGGGTAGCGGAAATGGAGATCACCCACGCTCGGGGTCGTCGCCCTGTTGGCCCTCCCATGCGCGTAAGTGGTAGCGAAGCTAATTTGAACAACATCCGCGCTAACGCTAAAGAAGGCGACCGGATTATTATCGAGATCAAGAAAGTACAGCGGAAAAACTTCCGTGGTGGTATTGAAGAAGTGGCCATGCCTGGCGATGCTGGCTTGTTCACTTACAACATCACCCAATAAGTTTTGTCTGACAAAAATTTAAATCCCGGCCATAGTGGCCGGGATTTTTTGTTTGGTTACTATTTCTCCAACTCCCACACTTGGGCCGACTGCGCGGGCAGGGCCAATTGCGACAAATCGGTAAGCTGCTCGCCCGTGAGCACGTTGCGGGCACGGCGGTAACGGCTCACAAATTCAGCAAAGCGGCTGGTTGCCAGCTTTTTGTCTTTCTGGCCGCTGTTGAAGGCCACCATCACGCAATGGGTGGCATCGTGCCGGAAGTACACGTAGGTATCTTCGGCGGGGATAAAATGGGTGAGCTTGCCGTGGTGGATCACGGGTTGGGCTTTGCGCCACTGGGCCAGTTTTTTCAAGTAGTCGTACACCTCGTTTTGCGCGGGGGTGCGTCCGGCCGGGGTAAAGGCATTGGTCGGGTCGCCGGGCCAGCCCCCGGGGAAGTCGCGGCGCACGCTAGGGTGGAACCCACCGTCGCCCGCCATGAGGATTTCGGTACCATAGTACACCTGGGGCACCCCGCGCATGGTGAACAAGAGGGCCAGGCCCATTTTTACCTTGGCTGCGTCTTCCTTTACTGCGGTAAAGTAGCGGGTAACATCGTGATTATCGAGAAAAATCAAGTTCTCCTCCGGTTTTTGATATAAAAAGTCCTCGGCCAGCACGTGGTAGAGGCGGCTCAGGCCCTCGGCCCAGCCGGTGGGTTCGGTAAAGGCCCGGTTAGCGGCCTCCCACAACGGAAAATCAGTGGCACTGGGCAAAGTGGAGCGGTAGCCGTCGCGGTTGGGGGTGCCCCGCAGCCAGTAGGCCGTCATGGCGGGCGAGTGGATCCACACCTCGCCCACAATGTTGAACCGGGGGTACTCGGCCAGTACCTCGGCTACCCAGCGGGCCATAAATTCCTTATCTGGGTAGGGGTAGGTATCCATGCGGATGCCGTCGATGCCCGCATACTCGATCCACCACAGCGTGTTTTGGATCAGGTACTGGGCCAGCAAGTGATTGCGCTGGTTCAAATCGGGCATTACGTTGTCAAACCAGCCGTTAGTCATCAGCAGGCTGTCGCCCCGGGCCGAATGAGGGTCGGAGACGGCGGCCAGCCGGTAGTTACTGCGGGTGAAACTCGGGAACTGGTGTACCCAGTCGCGGGTGGGCAGGTCGGCCATCCACCAGTGGGTGCTGGCACAGTGGTTATGCACCAGGTCTTTGATCACTTTCAGGCCCCGGCGGTGGCATTCGTCCACCAGTTGGAGGTACTTTTCGTTACCGCCCAAGCGCGCATCTACCCGATAAAAATCGGTAATGGCATAACCGTGGTACGAGTGCGGGGCGGGCAAGTTGGTTTCCAGCACCGGGTTGAGCCACAGGGCCGTCATGCCCAGGTCAACGATGTGATCCAAGTGCTGGAGCACCCCGTCCAAGTCGCCTCCGTGGCGGCCAAACGGGGCCTGGCGGTCCGCCTTGTCCACCAAGCCGGGCAACTGGTCGTTGGCGGGGTTGCCGTTAGCAAACCGGTCGGGCATGAGCAGGTAAACGGCATCCTGCGGCCCAAAGCCCTGGATGCGGTTGGCGGCGGTATTTTTCGCTTTGAGCGGGTACTTGATGGTGGTACTGGCCGAGCCTTGCTTGAACACGATCGGGATTTCGCCCGGAGGCACGTCTGGGGCAAGTTGGAGGGTGAGAAACAGATAGTTAGGGCTTTCGACCTTGGTTACTTCGGCCAGGGTAACGCCGGGGTAGGTGAGGCTCACCTCGGTTTTGGCCAAGCCGGGGCCGTAAACCAGGATTTGCAGTTCGGGGTTCTTCATTCCCACCCACCAATGGGGCGGTTCCAGGCGGGTAACTTGGGGCGGAGCCGCCGCCAAGTGCAAAAACGACAATAGGCTCATGAGCAATAACAGGGGCTTACGCATAGGAAAGGCACGGTTAAAAACGGGCGTGGAGGTGGACAACCCACCTTGGTTCACCAAACCTAAGCGAAAAACCAATCAAAATTTAGAGGGCGGATGTAATTTGCCGCAACCTCCCCTACCCTACTTGTTGTATTTGCGCTTTCAGTTTTCCACAAAAAAGCGGCCCTTCCAAACGAAAGGGCCGCCATACATTGAATGGGTTTAAGCGAAAAAGCTGCAATTAGTTTTGGAAACCGCGGAACAGGGCATCGTTGTCTTGGTAGTGCGACGAATCGATGATGAGGCGGATAAAGTCAACAAGGGGCAAAATCCCGAAGAACCCGCCGAAGGTTACGATGTAACCCAGGATGAGTAAGCCGGTACCGCCCATCATTACCCGGTGAATGCCCAACCAACCTAGGAAGAAACAAACCACCACGGCGCCCCAGTTTGCATCACTAGCCATCCGTTTTACCCAGGCTAGGTACTTGGCTTGACGAGCGGCTTTTTTCTGAGCCTTTGCCTCGGCTTTGAGGGCTTTCTTTTGGGCCTTGGCCACTTCTTTAGCGGCTTTGAGTTCGACCCGAGTCAATTCAGCAGGGGCTTTGCTGGGAGGAGCCGCCGCAAATGACACAAAGATACCCAGGGCAAAAGTGAGTAGGAAAAAGAGATTCTTCATAACGTTTTGTTCGTAATGTGTGAAATTTGACGTGAAATAAATGTTTGCAATATTAGGGCACTCGTGAGCAAAATCAAAAGCCCGATCGGAGAATCTAGGCTAATTTCGTTGACAATTACAAAAACAATAACATGTATCAAGAAATCATCGTGAGCCAACGGGATGGGATAGCCCGGCTAGTCATGAACCGCCCGCAGGTACTTAATGCCCTCACGCCCAATATGATGCACGAGCTACGCGATGCCGCCCAGCAAATCGCTAACGACCCCAACGTGCGGGTGCTGGTGCTCACGGGCACGGGGCGGGCCTTTTCGGCCGGAGTGGATCTAAAAAACCTCAACGAGCAAATAGTGGGCGGCCAGTTCACCAGCGAAGACTTTTTGCACTATGGCCTGGACTTTATCAACATCATCCAAACCATGCCCCAGGTGACCATTGCGGCCGTAAACGGCTACTGCTACACCGGGGCCACCGAGCTGATGCTGGCCTTTGACCTGGCCATTGCGGCCGAGGAAGCCCAGATCGGCGACACCCATACCAAGTGGGGCCTGGCCCCCAAATGGGGCATGACCCAGCGGCTGCCCCAAAAAGTGGGGATCAATAAAGCGATGGAACTCTCGTTTACGGCCCAACCCATTGGTGGCACTGAAGCCGCCCGGATTGGCCTGGTCAACCGCGCGGTGCCCTTGGCCAATTTGGATACCGAGGTGGAGAATATCTGCAAGCAAATCGTCGGTAACAGCCCGCAGACCATTGCGGGCATGAAGCAATTGTACTACCAGGGGGCCTTGCTCACCCTCAAGGAGGGCCTGGCCGCCGAACTGGACAACCACCTGGCCATCACCGACCGCACAGAAACCTTGCGCAATTTCAAAAAATAAGCATTCAACCTTTATATTAACTCACTGTCAATGAATATTTTAGAAATCACCGACAAAATCAAAGGCTTAGTGGATGGCGGGGCCACCCTGCCAGGTACCTTACAGCTACAACTCGATGGCGGTCACGTATTTGTGGATACCTCGGCCCAGCCGCCCGTGGTCAACAACGAAATGCGGGAGGCGGGTTGTACCATCAAAACCACGCTGGCCACTCTGAGCGGCCTGCTCACCGGCGACCTGAACGTGATGATGGCCATGATGACTGGCAAGCTCAAAATCAGCGGCGACATGAACACGGCGATGAAGGTGGCCCAGTTGATTTCCCAATAGCCTGCAACTAACCAGCTAGCTAAAATCAAGATATTGACTGATAACGACTTATGCTACTGGGTTAGTCAAAGTCCCAATGCCCGCAATGTGGATGCTTACCACGTCGCCGGGGTGGAGGGTAAACTCGGTTGAGGGTACAATGCCAGTGCCCGTCATGAGCAGCACCCCGTGCGGGAAACTACACTCGCGGAACAAGTAGCCCGCCAATTCGGCAAAGCTGCGTTTTAGCCGTCCTACTTCCACCTCGCCTTTAAACGCCACCTGCCCCTGCCGGCTAATTGTCAGGGTAATTAGCGTGGTGGGCGGCAGCGGCTCCTCGGCCACCAAAATGCCAGGCCCGAGCGAGGCGCAGCCATCGTAAGTTTTGGCTTGGGGCAAATACAAAGGGTTTTCGCCCTCGATACTGCGCGAACTCATGTCGTTGCCCACGGTGTAGCCCACTAGTTCGGCCTTGGCGTTAAGTACCAGCACCAACTCCGGCTCCGGCACGTTCCAAGTGCTATCCCGGCGGATGCGCACCGGCGCGCCTGGGGCCACAATACGGGGCGGGGTAGCTTTAAAAAACAGTTCGGGACGCGGGGCTTCATACACCCGGTCGTAGAAACTGCCGCCCCCGGCCTGCTCGGCTTCTTCCATGCGCGCATCGCGGCTGCGCAGGTAGGTAACGCCCGCCGCCCAAAGCTCTTGCCGGGTGGCGATGGGGGCTAGTAACGTTTGCCGGGCCAGCCAATCGCTCCCTCCCGTGGGGGCTAGGCTGCGCAATTCTTCGTGTAAACGCTGCGCTAGGTTTTCCCGGTTGACAAAGCCCTCCCAGTGAGGCTGGAGGGAAAGGTAACACTGACCTTCGTGCTCGATAACATTGCCCTCGGCGGTGCGGTAAATTTTCATATGGGTGGCATTACGGCCGGAAAAATACCGCCTTTACCCACAAAACCCACCGATTTACTGCCCCCCGCTTGTTGAGTCAGCACCAGAACGGTTGGCCGTCGAGTCGGAGCGGGGCCGATAGCCCGTGTAGGTTACACTTGGGCAGATGAGGTTCTTGTTGAGCGTAAGCCGCAGTTCTTGCTCGGTGGGAAAACGGCCTTTGGTAATGCCCAGGTTGGTGCTGTCGCTGTACACGTTTTCCATGAACGTGGCGAAAATGGGCAGGGCGGTTTTGGAGCCTTCCCCGTATTGGCCAGTGCGGAAGTGGATACTGCTGTCGTCGCCGCCCACCCAAACGCCAGTTACCAGGTCGCGGGTGAGGCCCATGTACCAAGCGTCCACGTAGTTGGATGAAGATCCGGTTTTACCGGCCAACTCGTTATTACTCACCACTTTAGGGTAAGAAAACAATCGCCGGGAGGTACCGCCGCTTTCTTGCAGGCCCCCGCGCAGCATGTGAACCATCAAGTAGGCACTTTCAGGTTTGAGGGCCCGTCGGGTTTTGGGCCTAAACCGGTGGATGATCCGCCCGCTACGGTCTTCCACGCGGGTGATGAACTGCGGCTCGGTCCAGATGCCCTCGTTCAAGAAGGTGCCATAGGCTCCCACCATGTCGTACAAAGTTACCTCGCTAGAGCCCAGGCCCACCGAAGGCACACTGTCCATGCGGGTGGTGATGCCCAGCTTACGGGCATAGTTGATCACTGACCCCCAGCCTACCGCCTCGGTAACCCGGGCGGCCACGGTATTGAGGCTACGGCCTAGGCCATAGCGCATGGTTACGCGGGCATAACTGGCCGACTGGCTGGCGTTGTGCGGGGTCCAGAAGGAGTAATGGCCCCGGCGGCTGTTGCGCTCCTGGTATTTGATGGTTACGGGCGCGTCCAGAAAGGTGGCGCAGGGTGAATACCCAAACGAGTCGATCGCGGCCGCGTAAATAAATGGCTTGAAAGTGGACCCCGGCTGGCGGAAGGAACGTTTTACGTGATCGAACTTAAAATACTTATAATTAATGCCGCCCACCCAAGCCCGGATGTAGCCCGAGTGAGGGTTCATGGCCATGAGGCCGGTATGCAAAAAACGTTTGCAATACTCAATGGAGTCGAGTACGCTCAGCGAATCGGTAAACTCGCCCTTGTCCCAAGAAAAAAGCGACATTTTCTTTTTGTTGCTCATCAAGGCCAGGAAAATGGCGGTATCGCGGCCCACTCGATCAAACTCGCGGCGGTATTGCCTGATGGCGATGTTTTCCACGTAATTGGGAATTACCGCCCCCGATTTGTACCGCCAAGGGTATTGGTTGCCCCAGTGGCGGTCGAATATCTTTTGGAACTCCTTCATTTTTTTGGCCACGGCCGCCTCGGCGTGGGCCTGCACCCGCGAGTCGATGGTGGTGTAAATTTTCAGGCCGTCGGCGTAGAGGTCCAGGTCGTTTTCCTCGCACCAATTTTCCAAATACTGGTTCATTACGCCCCGGAAGTAGGTGGCGGCCCCGTTTTCTTCCTCTCGCTCCACGCTTTTTTGCAGGCCCAGCGGGGTCTTGCAAAAGGCATCGTACTGCTCGCGGGTGATGAAATTGTACTTGAGCATCTGGTTAAACACCACGTTGCGGCGTTCCAAGGTGCGTTCAGGGCGGCGGATGGGGCTAAACGTGGTCGGATTTTTCAGCATCCCCACCAACATCGCGGCTTGGGGGATGGTGAGTTGGTCAGGAGTAGTGCTAAAAAACACCTTCGCGGCTGTTTTTACCCCAAAAGCCCCGCCCCCAAACTCCACCGTGTTAAAGTAGAGGGTGATGATCTCCTCCTTGGTGTAGGTTTTCTCGAGGTCCACCGCCGTAATCCATTCCTTGGTTTTGTAGATGGGAGTGGTAAGTTGGGGATATTTGACCGACAGGCTGCCTTTGGCGTCTTTGCGGCGGGTTCGATAAAGGTTTTTGGCCAACTGTTGGGAAATGGTGCTGCCGCCCCGGCGGTCGCCGCGCAGGGTGTACCATAAAATAGAGAGGGTGGCTGGCAAGTCGATACCCGCATGGTCCCGGAAACGGATGTCTTCGGTGGCCTCTAGGGCGTTGATCAAATTGGGCGAAAGTTCCCGGTACTCGACCGGGATGCGGTTTTCTTTATAAAACCGGCCAATGAGCACCCCGTCGGCGGTGTAAAGCTCGGACGGGGTGGGCATTTTAGGGTTCTCGAGCAGCTTTACATCGGGCATGGCCCCGTACCAGCCAAACCAGTTGTATTCCACCGACTTAAAATACAGCACACAGGCCAGGCAACTCGCAAAAAACACATACCAGCAGCCCCGGATCACGTGCATGACCAGCGAGTCGCCTAAGCGGGGTTTAAAAAAACGCACGAACTCCGATTGCCGAAACCAAGGCCAAAATACGGTCCAGAAATCGGACCACAAATCAGCGAGATACCGTCCGATTTGGAGCAGTAACTGCCCAATCTGGCTCAATACCTGACGCGCCTGGGTAAACTTAGAATTCATAAAGCCAACGGCTAGTTTATGCTAAAGGGAATTAAATATGGCAACCAGCTTCGTGTTAGTTCGACAATTCTCAAAACAGACGATCTGCGGCCTGGTTAAAGGGTCGAGTCGAGCGGTGTTTAGCTTGGCATCTAACGACAAATGTAAAAATAAATTACCAAATCAATGACAAGCCCCAACTGGTAGGCGGCAGAGAAATGTTGTTAGGGTTGTAGTGGCAATACTGGGAGCGTGCCCATTGAAAAAGAGGTCGACAAACCAAGCCCTAAATTAGGGTGTGTTGCGGCAAAACCCCACTTTTTCACCTAAATTTTGATTTCAACTTAGCTAACATGGTGGCCATATCCTCTTCTGGGGCCTCGGCTTGCTCGCGGCGGTGGTTGCGCTCCGGAGTTTTGGTAAATTCCTTCGGCTTTTCGTACGGTTTTTTGTCGGCCCCGTTCTTCTTTTCGGGGGCCTTGGCGGCAGGTTTACCCGCACCCGCAAACGGCTCGGCCTTCATGCTCAGGGCAATGCGCTTACGAGGGATGTCCACTTCCACCACGGTTACCATCACTTTTTGCTGCACTTTCACCACCTCGTTAGGGTTCTCGATGTAGCGATCGGCCATCTGGCTCAGGTGTACCAAACCATCTTGGTGCACGCCCACATCTACAAAAGCCCCAAAAGCGGTAATGTTGGTAACAATGCCGGGCAGTTTCATCCCCACTTTGAGGTCTTCCATCTGGTTCACGCCTTCGGTAAACGAGAAAGCCTCGAATTGGGCACGGGGGTCGCGGCCGGGCTTGGCCAGTTCCTTCACAATGTCTTGCAAGGTGGGCAGGCCCACGCTTTCGGTTACGTATTTTTTGAGGTCAATGAGTTTACGTAGGTCGGCCTTAGTCATCAGGTCTTGTACGGAGCATTGGAGGTCCTGGGCCATGCGCTCTACCACGGGGTAACTTTCCGGGTGGACGGCACTGGCGTCGAGCGGGTTCTCGCCTTCGCGGATGCGCAGGAAGCCCGCCGCTTGTTCAAACGCCTTTTCGCCCAGGCGGGGCACTTGGCGCAGGGCCTGCCGGTTTTTAAAAGCCCCGTGCAAATTGCGGTAGTCCACTATGTTCTGGGCCAGGCTCGGCCCCAAGCCCGACACGTAGGTGAGGAGTTCCTTGCTGGCGGTGTTCACTTCCACGCCCACGGCGTTTACGCAACTGATCACCACGTCGTCCAGCGAATTTTTGAGCATGGTTTGGTCCACATCGTGCTGGTACTGGCCAACACCAATCGACTTAGGGTCGATTTTCACCAGTTCGGCCAGGGGGTCCATGAGGCGCCGCCCGATGGACACCGCCCCGCGCACGGTCAGGTCGTGGTCGGGGAACTCGCGGCGGGCCACCTCCGAGGCCGAGTACACCGAGGCCCCGCTTTCGTTCACCATCACGATCTGGATGGCTTTGGGCAAATGCAGGTTGCGCACAAACTGCTCGGTTTCGCGGCCGGCCGTGCCGTTGCCAATGGCTACGGCCTCGATTTGGTGCTGCTCGCACAGGGTGCGCACCGTCATGCCCGATTCGGCCAGGCGGTTGCGCTCGTGTGGATAGATCACGTCGTTGGCCAGCAGCTTGCCCTGGGCATCCAGGGCCACCAGCTTGCAACCCGTGCGGAAGCCCGGATCGATGGCCAGCACCCGCTTTTGGCCCAGCGGGGCGGCCAGCAACAGTTGGCGCAGGTTATCGGCAAATACTTTGATGGCTTCGGCATCGGCCCGTTCTTTGGAGGCCTGCCTAATTTCGGTTTCCATGCTGGGGCCGAGCAGGCGTTTGTAGCTGTCGCGGACGGCCAGGCGCACTTGCTCGCCAAGCGGGCCGTCGCTTTTTACAAACCGTTGGGTGAGGCGGTACAAGGTTCCTTCCTCGTCGGGCATCGACACTAGCGAGATGATCTCCTCCTTCTCGGCCCGGCGCAGGGCCAAAACCCGGTGCGAAGGCGCAGTGGCAATCTGTTCTTCCCAGTCAAAATAGTCTTTGTACTTCTGCCCGGCTTCTTCTTTACCATTGATTACCTTGGCGGTAAACACGCCTTCTTTCTCGAACAACTCCCGCATTTGCGCCCGTACTTCCTGGTCTTCGTTGATGCGCTCGGCAATGATGTCGCGCGCACCGGCCAGGGCTTCCTCAATGGTTTTTACGTCTTTCTCTTCGTTGATAAACTTTAATATCTCCATCAACAAGTCCACACTTTCGTCCTGGGCTTGCAGCACATCGGCCAAGGGTTCCAGCCCTTTTTCGCGGGCAATGGTGGCCCGGGTGCGGCGTTTGGGTTTGTAGGGCAGGTAAATGTCCTCCAAGCGGCTCATGGTTTCCGCCGCCCGGATTTGGGCCTCCAACTCTGGGGTGAGTTTGCCCAACTCGGTGAGCGAGGCCAGAATTGCCTCGCGGCGCTTGTCCAGTTCGCGCAGTTGGCCCACCCGGTCGCGGATAGTGGCCACTTGTACTTCGTCCAAACTGCCCGTAACTTCCTTGCGGTAACGGGAAATGAACGGCACGGTGGCCCCGCCGTCCAGTAGCTCAACCGTGGCGGCCACTTGGCGGGGGCCGATGTTTAACTCGCCAGCGATGGTAAGCAGATTCTTGTCCATGATGGTAAAGGACAGTTGGTGATTGATTAATAAGGTGAAATGCCCGCCTGCCCTCGCGCAAAACGGGCAGCAAAGATAGTGGGTTTAACCGCCAATTGCGGGCGGCCGGGCAAAAAAAGGCAGGGGGTGCCAGGCGGGGTTTTTCGCCAACAAGTTTCACCTTTAGGCTACATTTGCCCATGCCGTCTGCTTTGCTGCGCGTGTTTGATACCGAAACCCCCGGCCAGGTATTCCGTTTGGTGGCCGATGCCCAACGCGCTTGGCTGGCCTGGGAAACCCGCCAAGCCGCCCAACGGGAGGTGTCGTTTTCGGTACTGGCCCTCCCCTACCCTGGCCAACCCGCCGCCCAACTGCTCGTGAACAACCTGGGGATCGACGAACCTTGGTTCTGCGGCCTTTCGGCCCTGGCGGGCGGCCGGCTGTTTTTGCACCGCCTGGCCAATAGCACCCACCCTGACCCGCGCGGCATCGTGGCGGTGGATGTGGCCACCCCAACCTGGCTATGGGAACAACCTGACCTGTACCTGGAAACCGCCCTCCCCGCCCACGTATTAGCCTACGGCTTTGGGCCAGCAGGCAAGCAACCGCAGTGGCTGGCCGCCGCTACCGGGCTAACCTGCGCCCCCCCGGCCGAGCAAGTGTCGACCGCCCCGGCCCCCGGCCCGGCCTGCTACCTGCCCGGCAGCCCCGAACACGAAACCGTGCAGCAGTTTATGGCCCAACGCCTGGGCGTGATCATCCACGGCCCGGTGGACTACCAAGAAACCGCCCACGTCGTGGTGCTGGGCTGCCACCACGGCCCAGCAACCGGTTTTACCAGCGAAGTGGTGGTACTAGACCAACACCA
>JALONO010000371.1 GCA_025454895.1 Bernardetiaceae bacterium | reverse complement strand
TAAGTGAGCACCAGGTCGGCGTAGGCATCGGCCAGTTTGCGGCACTGGGTTTGGCCGAATTTCTTGGCCAGGCCCTGCCCGTCCACCGAGATGATGCCCGCCACTTCGGAGGCAGTGCCCACCAGCATGGCGGCATCGGCCTGGCGGAGCTCGTCGGGGCCAAAAGCGCGCTCCTGGGCGGGGATGCCCAGGTCTTCGGCCAGGTCCAAAATGGTGGCCCGGGTAATGCCGGGCATCACGCGGCCCAGCGGCGGGGTAACCAGCCGGCCGTCTTTCTCAATAAAAATATTGGTACCGGGGGCTTGGGCCACCTGACCCTCGAAGTCGAGCAAAATAGCCTCGTCGTAACCGCGCTGCTTGGCTTCGTTGTTAGCCAAAATCGAAGTAACGTAAGCTCCCACAATCTTACCGTCGCAGGGCACAGCTTGCGGGTGCGGGCGCGCATAGCCCGACACGCACACGCGCAAAGGCTGACTGCCCAGCAACTTGGGCCAACGCCAGGCCGCCATGAACAACCGGGTTTCGGCACTGGCGCTGAGGGCCATTTGCTCGCCCGCTAACAACACCGGGCGGATGTAGGCATCTTTTAACTTGTTGATTTCCAGCAATTCGTTAGCAATGGTCAGCAACTCGTCGTTGCTGAAGGCAAATGGCAGGCCCAAGCGTTCGGCGGCCCGGCGCATCCGGTCAAAGTGGGCCGCCGGGCGGAAAATTTGCGCCCCGTGGGCGGTTTGGTAACTCCGCAAGCCCTCGAACACGCCGTAGCCGTAGTGCAAGGTTTGGGAAAACGGGCCTACGCCCGCCTCGCTGGCGCGCACGAAAGAGCCGTTTTGGTAAAAAAAGGTCCGGGTAGAATAGTACATTTAGCAGTCAGGTGCGGGTAAGGCTAGCCAGAGGCCATTTGGCCAATCAGGCGCTCATCTAGTTGTTAAAATTCGGTTAACCAGCCTTAACTTCCAAATTTGGGCGAAAAAACGGCTCACGCTTTGGCTTTCAGCGAAGCGAGCATGGCCCGGATATGGCCCATCGACTCGAACATGGCCTGGTGGGCGGCCACGATCCGGTGCTGGGCATCCAGCAGGTAGGTAACCCGCTTGGTAATGCCCACTATCGGCACCAGGGCATCGTATCGCCGGGCCACTTGCCCCGCCTCGTCGGCCAGGAGGGTAAACGGCAGGTGGTGGGCCTTGATAAACCGCTGGTGGGTGGCCACGCTGTCGCGGCTAATGCCCACCACGTCCACGTCCAGCTCGCGAAAATCGGCAAAATGGTCCCGAAAGCTGCAAGCCTCGGCGGTACAGCCCGCGGTAAAGTCTTTGGGGTAGAAGTACAGGATGGCGGGCCGCCCGGCCAGGTCGGTGCTGAGCGTAAAATCCCGGCCGGTAGAAGCCGGAAGGGTAAAATCCGGGGCGGGTTGCTGAAGGGCGAGGGGCATGGCAAAAAATTTTTGCTATAACTAAAGCGGGCGGGTAAGTGTTTGGCACAGGAACGCCCTGACAGGCAGTAATGGCAAAAAAACGAGACCCTGGGCAGACTAATGCCCACCTTGGTCGAGGTGGCCATTTACAAGAAAAAACGGCTCACCCCGCCAAGTGGGTAGGGGTAAAAGTACTTTTGCGGCACGCAACGCTGAAGCGGGCAACCTCCTACATATGGAGCAAACTTTAGCGCACCATTCAAAATAGTAAAATGATGAAAGAAGTCCTGATTAACTTTTTATCCCAATTCAAGGAGTTGGCTTCAGCACAAATAGAAGAACTTGTCGAGTTGATGACGGTGAAACAAGTACCCAAAAACACCTTAATCGTTAAGCCAGGGCAAATTTGTAATCTCTGTTATTTTGTCTTGAAAGGCTGCCTGCGGCAGTTTGTCAGTAATGATGGTATTGAAAAAACAACGGCGTTTTACGTGGAACAAGAAGCCGTTAACTTTTTCACAAATCAACCCAAGCCCGCTACCAGTTTTTTAGCAAGTGTGGAAGACAGCGTTTTGCTCATTGGCCAACCCGAACAGGATCAATACTTTTATGAAAAATTCCCAGAATTGGCGACGATTACCCGCAGAATGATCGAGGCCGATTTAGGTAAAACCCAAGCAAATTTAGCCAAATTCATTACCTCCTCGCCCAAAGAGCGCTATTTGAATTTACTGGAAGAACGGCCGGATTTACTTCAACGAGTGCCCCAACACATGATCGCCAGTTACCTAGGCATGACCCCCGAATCCCTCAGCCGAATCAGAAGGCGCATCGTCCATAAAAAACCACCCAAATAGTGGGTACTAATTTGCGCTACTCAAACGAGCCTGGCAACTCGCTTTTGACCTCCTGGGCCTAACCAGAGGCTAAACTTAACGGCCAGCCTCAGGCAGTTTAGCTCTGGCTTTACCCCCTTTTATCAGCATCCAGAGAGCGAAAAGGACTTCGCCTAAAATCATCGGGGCCAGAAAAATCGGCTGAACCAAAGCCGTAAATGCCACGGGATTAGCTGCTAACAATGCCCCAAGGCTGAGCACGATATAGCCAACGCCAGCCGTAATTAACAAGGTTTTAATTAAGGTATTCACCCACTTTTTGCCTCCCTCATTTTTAAACAAGAAGCCCAAACTGATGAGGTGCAGGCCAAATACGATGAGGCCCAAGTCCCAAATGGTTTTGAAACCGCTGAGTGAATTATAGATACTCGCAGTTGGCGACGAAGCCGT
>JALONO010000139.1 GCA_025454895.1 Bernardetiaceae bacterium | reverse complement strand
GGGCTGGCCCACCAGGTTCGCCGCCGCCTGGGCCTGCCCGATACCTTCATCGGCCACGGCGAGCCGGACGAACTTTACGCCGCCCAGGGCCTTTCGGTGGCGGGCATTGCCCAGGCCCTGCGCCAAGTGGCCGGGCAGGGGGGATAGGAGGGATAGGTTTGCCCCTTGCAATCACTATTTACCAGAAATTTAAGTCGAGTCATGCGGTTTTCAACTTTAAAACCAATAACCGGCCTGAATTTAGAAAAACCAAGTTAAAAGCGATTGTGCGAGAGCCTTATCTTGACTTATTTGAAATAATTATAAATTTTTAAAAAATAATATTTGCAACAACTATTTACCTCTCACTCACCACCCAGCTAGCAACGAAGTACAATTGAAGATTAAAAGCCAAATAAATACTTGATAATCAATCTTTAAAATCACTTATTTTCGCAATCAGCAAGTTGTTTGACTATTTAATTTTTGGTAGCATATGAAAACCCTCCTCCTTTTCTGCTGGCTGGCCATCGCGGCCCGGTTGGCCCTGGGCCAAGGTGCCGATAGCGTGCGGGTCATCATCCGGTCGGACGACATTGGGATGTGCCATGCCGTGAACCTGGCCTGCTTGCAAGTGTACCAGCAGGGCATTAGCCGAACGGTGGAGGTGCTACCCACCTCGCCCTGGCTGATGGAGGCGGTGCAACTGCTGCGGGCCGCGCCCGGCTACGACGTGGGCATCCACCTGTGCCTCACCAGCGAATGGGAGACCCTGCGCTGGCGGCCGCTCACCCCGGCCAAGAGCCTAGTGGATGCCGATGGCTACCTGCCCGCCTTTGTGTGGCCTAACCCCAATGCGCCGGAGCGGGCCGCCCTGCTCAACCTGGCCCCCAGCCTGAGCGAGTTGGAAACCGAATTGAGGGCCCAAATTGAACTGACCAAGCGACTGTTGCCCCAGGCCAGCCATTTAAGCTGCCACATGGCTTTTGACCACGCTAAGCCCGAGTGGCGGCAATTGGTGGAAAAGTTGGCCCAAGAGTACGGCCTGCCGCTGACCTTGCCCGCCTCGGTAAAGGGCCTGCGGTTTGGGGGCAGCCAAAAAACCCCGGCCCAAAAAGAGGCCGAACTCGCCGAATTGCTCCAGGGCTTAGCTCCCGGCACTTACCTGCTGGTGGAGCACCCCGGTTATGATATTGACGAAATGCGCACCATCGGCCACCGGGGCTACGAGAACGTGGGGGCCGACCGCCAAGGGGTTACCCGGGCGTTTACCAGCCCGCGCGTGTGGCAAGTGGTGCAACAGCGCGGCATCCGGCTCATGAGTGTGGGCGAGCTTCTGCGCGAGCAACGCCGATGATCAAAAAACTCGGTAACGCAGGGTTACTGGCTCGCTTTTTTGAGGTGTTTATTCAGATAATCAGTGTATTGGGTGTAAAGCAGCAGGCGACTGGCCAGGCTGTACGCTACCCCGTGCGCGCCCGGCGGGTAAATGCGCAGGTCGTGGTCCTTGCCATTGTCGATGAGGGCTTTCACCAGTTGGAAGGTGTTTTGCACGTGCACGTTCTCGTCCATGGTGGAGTGGGCGATGAGCATGTGGCCGTTGAGCTTGGCCGCGTGGCTCACCGAGGCGGAGGCCTTATACTGAGCTTCGTTGGCCGGCAGCAGGCCCATGTAGCGTTCGGTATAGATGCAGTCGTAGAGCCGCCAGTCGGTTACGGGGGCGCCCACCAGGGCCACTTTGAACACGCCGGGGTGCGTGAGCATGGTGTAGCTGCTCATGAAGCCGCCATAGCTGTGCCCGCGAATCGCCAAGTTGGCCCCATCCACAAATTTGAAGGTTTTGAAGTGGTTCATGGTTTCCACAAAGTCTTTGCTCTCGTACTCGCCCAGGCGCTGGTACACCACCGTTTTGAACTTTTTACCGTATCCGCTGCTGCCCCGGTTGTTCACACTGGCTACCAAGTACCCTTGGTGGGCTAGCCATTGTTCCCAGGCATCGCGGCCAAACTCGTTGTACACCGACTGCGAGCCAGGCCCGCCGTAGATGTTGAGCACCACGGGGTATTGCTTATTGGGATCAAAATCAAGGGGTTTTACCAGGTAGTAATCTAGTTTTTGCCCGTCGGTGGTGGTAAAACTGCCTAGCTCGCGCGGGGCGTAAGCCTGCTTGGCCACGTAGTCGCGCACGGCGGCGTTATCTTCCAACTTTTTCAACATTTTGCCGTTAGTGCCCCACAGTTCTACTTGGGTGGGCGTTTGGGTGTTGGAGTATCGGTCGATAAAATAGAGGCCATTGGGGGCCAGATCGACCAGGTGGCGGCCCGCCGCTGCGGTGAGTTGGCGTTTGGTTTTGCCATCGAGGCTGGTTACGTACAAGTGCCGCTCCAGGGGCGAGGCTTCGGTGGCAACGTAATACGCTAGTTTTTTCTTTACATCGATGAGTGGCACGGTAACCACGTCGAAGTTGCCCGTGGTTACTTGGCCCAATAGCTTGCCCGAGTAGTCGTAGCGGTACAGATGGGTGTAGCCGCTCCGATCCGAGAGCCAATAAAACTCCTGCACCCCGGCCGGGAAGTTGAAGTAGTGGGTCATGCCCGCAAAAAAGTCGTACACGTCAATCCAGGCTTCCGATTTTTCTTCCATCACCAACCGGGCTTGCCCGCTGGCGGCATCGGCGAAGAACAACTTGAGGTGGGTTTGGGCGCGGTTGAGGTGTACCACCGCCACCTGACCGGGCGCGCTGGTCCAGTAAAGGCGGGGCAGGTAGCCGCCGTCGAGCGGCACGTCGAGCCAGGTGCGGGTTTTCTGGGTCACGTTGAGCACGCCTACTTTCACCACGGGCACCGCATCGCCCACCTTGGGGTAGCGCAACTTGTCGTAGTGTGGGTGGATGCCCTGGTAATCAGTCATTTGAAACAGCGGCACGCCCCGTTCGTCGCTCTGCCAAAAGGCAATGTACTGCCCATCGGGCGACCACACCCAGGCCTGGGCCAGGGCAAATTCTTCTTCGTAAGCCCAGCCGAAGCGGCCGTTATAGAAATCGTCAGCAGCATCGTTGGTGAGCTGGGTTTCTTGCTGGGTGGCCAGGTCGAACACGAACAGGTTCCCATCGCGCTCGTAGCCCACTTTGCGTCCGTCGGGCGAAAGTTGGGCCGTACGCGCGTCTTTGGCAGCCAGTTTCAGGGTTTTATCGGCCAGCGAGTAGAAGTAATAGTCTGAATTACCCGAAAACCGCCACACGGGCCTAAAATTAGTCTGGAACAGCAAGTAGCGGCTATCGGCCGACCATTGGAAGCTCTGGTAGGCAAAGGCCGTTTCCTGGCCAGGGAACTTGAGGCCCTCCGGCGAAAAAATGGTGGTGGCCTGCCCGGTTTTAGGGTCGGTGGCCTTGATCACCCCGCCGCCCTCGCTGTACGAGTACTGGGTGCCGCCATTGATCCAGTTGACGCTGGCCGGGCCAAACCGGCCGACGAGGTTGCGCCCGCCCGTGAGGGCTTCTTGCAAGCTGGCATACCGCTGCTGGGCCGGGGCACTCAGCAGGGTGATGAGGCTGATGGCTATTGCCAGGGCGGCCCGGTGGCCCAAAAAACGAAGTTGATTCATCGCATTGATGTTTTGAAAGCAAATTAACGCCAATCTCCAACAAATTGACGATTGGCTCCTGGCTTGGGCAAGGCCCGGTGTTCGTAAACCGCCTTCGGTTTGGTGATCAATTACCTGCCGAGCGGTGCCCACTCACTTTTTGGGCCTTTCTCCGGCCTGGCTTTGGCGGTATTTGCCGCTTTCTGCCCGAACTTCGCTGCTGACTTACCCGAAAGTCAAGTAAGAATTGCCCGCCCTTCATGCCGTAAATGATTGATAAACAAGCAAAAACGTCATTTAATCCGCCAAGTAAATATATCAAGATTAACCCAAACACCCTGACCGAGCGGCCCGGTAGCCCCCCTTATCCATGAAAACAAATTTGCTTACCCGATACGGCGGATGGCTGGTAGCCCTGGCGGCTTTTTTGGCCTACGCCAACACCCTAGGCCACGGCTACGTACTTGACGACGGCCCCACTATTGAACACAACCGATTGGTAGCCAAAGGCTTCGCGGGCTTGGGCGATTTGTTTAGCTCTCTGTACTGGAAAGGTTTCGACCAGGCCGAACAGGGTCGGACCTACCGTCCGCTCTCGCTGGCCACCTTTGCCGTGGAGCACCAGTTGTTTGGCCCAAACCCGGCGGTCAGTCATTGGGTGCAGGTGTTGCTCTACGCCTGCCTGGGCGCGCTGTTGTACCAAACCCTGCGCCGACTGTTAAAGTCTTATCCCGCCGGGGCCGAGATAGCCCTGGCCACAGCTTTGCTGTTTGGGCTGCACCCTGTGCATACCGAGGTAGTGGCCAACCTCAAAAGCCGCGACGAGCTACTGGCCCTGTTGCTGGCCGTGGCCGCTTGGTATGGCTTGCTCCGGGCCGCGCCTAACCCGGCCGGGTCGTGGCGTTATGGCTGGTTGGCCCTGGCCGCCTTGGCTTATTTCGGAGCTTTGTTGGCCAAAGAAACCCCCATTGCTTTGGTGGCGGTGTACCCCTTATCGCTCTACTTTTTTACACCCGTGCGCGGGCGCGGGTTGGCCGTGGGCACGGTGCCGCTGCTAGTGGCGGCGGCCCTCTACTTGGGCCTGCGGGCTTACCTGTTGGCCCAAGTGCCCGCGTCGCCCGCCAGCCTGCTCAACGACCCCATTGCCTTTGCGCCCACCACAGGCGAACAGTGGGGCTCGCGGCTGGCCGTGCTGGGCCAGTATTTGGGCCTGCTGCTGCTGCCCTTGCGGCTCACCATTGCCCGCATGGCCGGCGATGTGCCCATTGTACCGATAGCTTCGTTCCCTAGTTTAATCAGTTTGCTGGCCCTAGGTGGCCTGGGCTACTGGCTGTGGCAAACCTGGCCCCGCCGCAGCCCGGTCGCGTTTGGGTTGGCCTATTTTTTCATCACGATATTGTTGTTCTCCAACCTGGTGGTGAACACGGGTAACAGCTTGGCCGAGCGTTTTTTATTTACGCCTTCGCTGGGGTTTTGCCTCATCCTGGGCACTTGGCTGGGCCAAGGGCTGGCTTCGGCCAAATGGCGAAGTTTAATGATGGGGTTACTGGCGGGCCTTTGCCTGGCTTATGGCCTGCGCACGCTGGCCCGCAACCGGGCTTGGGCCAGCAACCAAACCCTGGTGGATACTGACCTGCAAGCCGCCCCGGAAAGCCCGTTTTTGAACAAGCTCAAGGCGGGGCAGTTGATCGAGGAAGGCGAGCGGCTGAACCAGGCCCTGGCCGTCCAGCAAGCCACTGAGCGGCTGCAACTGACCCTGCGCCACCTGCCTAACGACTGGTCCACCCTGGCCACGCTGGGTTACGCGCAAACTTTGCTGGGCCAAACCCAGGCCGCGTTGGGCAGTTACCAACAAGCCCTGGCCCTCTACCCGCACGATGCCCTCACGCGGGTGCGCATGGCGGCCACTTACCGCTTGGCGGGCCAACCGGCCCAGGCCCTGGCCGTGCTGGACGGCACTCAGGCCGATCGCTACGCGGGCTACGTGTACCGCGAGTACGTAACTTTATGGGAGCAGAACCGCAGCTACCAGCAGGTGATCAACTATGCCCAAAAGGCGCTGCAAACCCCCGATTTATCGGCGGAGGATCAACAGTTTTTCCGGCAGGCCATTGCCCGGGCCCAGCAGGCGCGGCAGTAAAGCCGATGCTATAAATAGTTGATAATCAAGCGATAAATTCATTAGATTTCTTGCAAATTACCCATGCCCGGCCCCAAAATCTTGGCCAACTGGTTGGCGTTCAGCTTTTTGGGGCTTGCCCCCGCAAGGCTCCTTACGTCGCGCCTTGCGCCCCCCTAAGCTGGTTCCGCCCAAACTTGCCCGTGCCTACTAAAAAATTTCGTTCAACGATTTTTTTAAATTCCTGACAATCAGGACATTTTAAAATTTCTCGCCTTAAAATAAACCTAGCTTAAACCCAACGATCAGTTTCCTAATAACCCGGATTTTGGCCACTGCCCGGCTGGGGGCTGGCCACTAGCTTGAGGTAATTTTCCAGTTCGGCTAGGCGGTGTTTCACTAGTTCGGTTTTGAGGCGGGCTACGGCCAGCAGGCCCGCCGCGCCCCGGTCGGTTTGGAGTTGCTGGCTCAGGGCCAGCACGTGCTGGCGGTAGTCGGCCCAGGCCACTTGCTGGTCTTCCAGCAGCATTTTTTGCTCTTCGGTGCGCAAGTAGGCCATCAGTTGGTCGTACCGTTGGTCCAGTACATCGCTCCAGCGGCGGTAGCGGTCCATTTCGCACTCGGCCCGTTCCAAGTCGTTGGTTTTTTGGCTGAGGCAGGTCTCAAACGTGGCCTCGATGGGGTGAAGGTAACCCGGCTTGTCGTTCGCCGCCGCGCCGGCCGACTGGGCTTGTCCGGCCAGCGATGTGGCCAATACCAGCGCGAGGGTAAAAAGGAAGGTTTTCATGATTTGAAAAGGTGAGGAGGTTCAACATCGGCCCTGGGGGCATTTATAATAACGCGCCGCCCGGTCAAATTGGCAGCCGGGCGGGGAAAATATTTTAGGCCGGAGCCGGGCGGGCGGGTTCGGCCCTATAATTGTGCCATTGCCACGCAACTGATGAAGAGGCTTGCCACCTTGGATGGCCGTTTTAGAAGGAACAATTTCTCTAAAAAATTAACTGATTTTTTGCAAATATAAATTTTGTTTTTTATGAGAATTACTCCGTTGTATTTTCTAGGTTGGTGCCTGGGCCTGAGCCTAATGGCCCAAGTGGCCGCCGCACAAGACATTGTGGGTACCTGGTGCACCGTGGACGACGAGGACGGCCAGGACCGTTCCGTGGTGGAAATCTACCGCCAGGGCGACCGGTACTTTGGCAAGGTGGTCAAAATTTACCCCCGGCCCAACGAGCCTACCGACCCTGTTTGCGAAAAATGCACCGATGCCCGCAAAAACCAAAAGGTGATGGGCATGATCATCATCCGCAACTTGGAGAAACGGAGCAACGAGTTCAAAAACGGCGACATCCTAGACCCCAAAAACGGCAAGGTGTACGACTGCAAACTGTGGATCGAGAGCGGCACGCTCAAGGTTCGCGGTTACCTGGGCTTTTTCTACCGTACCCAAACCTGGTATAAAGTAGGTTAACCAAGCCAGGCTCACTCTTTAACCGGGGGCTGGCTCAGTAGCCAACCTTGGGCGTGCAATTGGTTGGCCCGCCAGGCGGCGAGTTCCTGGGCCAGTTGGTCGGGGGCCACTGGGCCTTGGGGAGCAACGGCGGGCCGGGGCAAACTAGGCCGCCCGGCATCCACCCAGCAAGTAAACCAATAGCTGGCCACCATTTGGGCGGCTGCCCGCATTTGCTGGGCCACCATATCGCCTAGGGCGGTTTGGTACTGATCCATAAACGCGGGGCTGTGGCGCGGGCGCATCAATCGGCCGGGGTAAGCCGCCTCAAACTTGGTGGCTTGGGTAAACTGGGCCGCCACTTGGTGCTCGGCGGCCAGGGCCGTTTGCGCCAGCTTGAACGACCGCCGCACCGCTTCCCAAACGGCCACCTGCGGCTTGGCCAAATAGCGGGCATTGCCTTGGTACAACTGGTAATCAGCCAAAAAGCGGCTGGGCAGGTCGCTTTCCCAAAGCCCGTGGATGCCCTCCTGGCCAGTTAGCTGGCCGTCGTAATTTTGGATTACGTGAAAGGGCACGTGCGCATCGGCCAAGTAGTGGCCCAGGTCGGCACTGTAAAACAAGATGCTGTCCACGTCTCGGCGGCGAAACGCCTGGGTAAGCCGCTGGCGCATCTGTTCGGTGTACCAGGGCAGTATGCCGTGCTTAAGTAGGGTATCGGCCGGGTATTTTTGCCGGGCCTGGGTCCAGTACATGGGCATTTGCCAGGCGGCGCGCGGCCCAAAATGGTCGATATTGATGTAGTGGCGCACGGCTTCGTCTGGGTCGTCGGCCCGGCGCAGGTCGGCCCGGTCGGCGTGCTGGAGCAAGTAGGTCCGCTCGCCAAAGTAAAACTGCCGCAGCGGCTCAGGCAGGCCATAAATGGCCATTTGGTGCACCACCCGGTGACCAATTACCCCCCAAGCCCGGGCGTTAAAACCCCCGGCCAGGCATAAAAGCAACCAAACGGCGAGCTTTCTGGTCATGGGCCGTTACTGAACCGGCTCGGCCAAAAAAGTGGGCCGAGGTTTTATCTGGGTAAATTTCTCGCCCAAAATTTTGATGCTATCCTGCTGATTTTTAAGGGTTTTGTTAAGTTCACCGGCAAAGCCGTTGTAGCGGGAAATAATGGTTACGTCGCTGCTGTAAAGAAGGTTCACTTCTTCCAACAACTCGGTACAGGTGGCGCAGCCGTCGGCTCCAGGGGTTTGGGTTTTTAGCCGACTGGCCTGTTGGATCACCAGTTCCATGCCTTTCTCATATTGATCCATGAAAGCCGCGTTACCAAGGTTATCTACCGTGAGGCGGTTGGTGGAAAGCCGCTGGTGCAGGGTGCGCACCGAGTCGGCCAGGGCCTTGTTGTGCTTAGGCAGCTTGGTAAGCTGGGCCAACAGCGTTTGCAGGTTGGCTAGCTTCTGCTGGTCCGACTTGAGCATGGCTTCCCAGGCCAGGCTCACACTGTCGTTGAGGGCGGGCAACCGCTGGGCCAGGGGCAGGGCGGGCACGGTGCTGCTCAGTTGGGGCAGCGGCTCGTTGGCCCAGGGGTCTTTTTCCTGCATGGCGGTGTCTTGGTCGGTTTCTTGGGCGGTGGAACCCGAGTTGTTACACCCGGCCCCGCCGAGCATGGCCCACAAAGCCAGGCAAACAACCCCCAAGCGGACAAATGGCAGCATCTTATTCAAAGCGAAGCAATTTGGTTAAAGGAATGTAGTAAGCGAATCCCCGCAAATTAAACATTGCCCCGCAAAGGCCAAACTGGGCCCAACAAGCCGCTGGCAAACCCCGCCGAAGCCCCAAGCCCCGGCGGGTTTGCTAGTAACTAAGTTAATTCACTGTCAATTAAAGAGTTGTCCGCGCAGCTCGCCGCCGGGGAAAGCCGCCGTGTGCAGGTTAAAATACCAGCGGCCCGCCAGCAAATCGGCCTCCTGCTCGGGGGTGAGCGGAGGAGTGCTCCCGCGCAAATTGCCAGTGCTGGCTAGGCTGTAGCCCGTGAGGTTCACCTGCACGCCCGCGTTGGCGGTGGTGGCGGCCGGGCCGTGGAAGTGCATCCCCACCGGAACGCCCCGGAAACTCAACTGGCCGCGTAGCTCGCCGCCGGGGAAGGCGGCGGTGTGTAGATTGTAATACCAACGCCCGGCCAGCAGGTCGGCCTCTTGCGCATCGGTGAGAGTGGCGGTGCCCGTAACCGGGCTAGCCTGCACTGGGATGCCTACTTGCACGCCCGCATTGGCGCCCGCCGCTGCCGGGCCGTGGAAGTGCATGGCCGTGGGCGCGGCCCCGTTGGTGAGCTGGCCAAAGGTAACCCGGTAAGTTAACACGTTGGTTTGCAGGTTGTAAGTACCTGTAAGCTGGCCCGTGCCCGGCGAATTGATGGCGGGCACCTCGTTGGCCCCGGCCAGGGTAATCTCGGCCAAGTTGATCACGTTCGGGTCGGTGCTGCCCCCGGTCAGGTTTTGCCAGCTAGCCTGGTAGCTGAGGATTTTGGTGTCGCGGTTGTAGGTGGCCGTTACCGCCCCCGTGGCCGAAGTGTTGGCGGGCGGTACCTCCGCCGCCCCCGAGAGCGTTACCTGGGTGGTGCTTTCAATTTCCTCGCTTTCGCTGCAAGCAACCAGCCAGGTCAAAGCCAATAAGCAGAAGGGTGCAGCGAATCGCCGCACAGGATTAGTCTTTCCCATGATAAAAAGGAGTTTAGTGTGAAAAAATAATTGGAACCAATGGTTTGCCTACCGGTACAGTCAGGGCCGGGCAATGGTTGGGCCGGGGGCGAAAAAAGTGGGGGCGGCGGGGCCATTGCCGTTGCGCAAACGCAGGGGCGGTTAGGTGGGTAATCGCGGCGGGTTGTTCTAGTTATGCGATTGGAGGGTAATGTCTTGGCGATGGTGGGGCATTTGAAAAACGTCAGCCCAACCTTCGCACAAAAGCCCAAAAGAAATACGAATCGGGCTCGCCCGTGCGGTTGAATTTACAACTGTACAGCCCCACTTAGAACATGTTTTGGATTTTTAAATATTTGAATATCAGCAACTTATTTGAAATTGCTCATCTTTTTTGATCCGGTTTATCGCAGCCATAAGCCGATCAAAGTAATGTAAGTAAACTTAATTAGTTGAATATCAATGTTTTGAAATTCCAAAACAAAATCTTATTGCCAATACGATGTTAATGACAATTTTTCTTTTTAAAATCTTCCAACTCTGTTTTTTGAATATCAAATGACTTTTTTAAACTGTCATTCAATTGATTTACAGTAAGATTTTCCCATCCATAGTACATTTTGCTTTGCTTTAAAACTTGTTGAACATTGTCTTATGTTACTAATTCTTGATACCTAGTAAAACGAGCATTACAAATTGGATTAAGTACTATGTATCCTTCTGCAACAAATTTTAATTTAAAATCAATATAACCCTTTCCATATATTGACGTTGTGTCTGTAAAGTCGCCAATTTTAGACTGCTCTGTAAAAAAAGCAAAAGGCTTTTTTTGGATATTAAATACGGAATCTACCCGTCCATCGCATGGGAAAATTGAGAGTTGATTATTCTTGTCAGGCCATAAATGATGAAGCCATATCGTCATTGATTTGTCGCCAATCATTTTATAAATATAATGACCCAATCTGTCTTTACTACTTAATCCAAAAGTATTTTTACTATTATCATAGTAGGGTTGCTGAAATTTTGTAATAGAATGATGGGAACCACAATAAATAATACATTTCTTATTTTTGTCAATAACCTCCTTTTTTACATACTCTGCCCAGTGCTTCTCGTTCCATTTTTGAAATCTATCTTTATCCCATATTTTACTATTACCAAGTCCAATTATTCTAAATTGCCTATTGCCCGATTTGTTGACCTGCCAAATTGTTTTCAAGACATCAACATACTCTTTCTCTGTCCACTCAAAATACTGGGAACAAATTAAATCGGCTGCAAGTTTTGAATCAAATTTTTTTCCTGTCACCAGTTGGTCTATTTCGTTTTGTCTGTCATATGGCAAAAATTCATAACATAAGTCTAATATATTATTTTTATATAAGACAGGGATCAAACTATTCAAGAATAGTAAATGTTGTTGAATATGATGTGGCTCACCAAGTAACACAACATCTTTTGTTTCAAAACATTTCATAATAAATGTTTTAGGTTCATAGTAGTTCTCTTCCACAATGGACTTGGTGTTGTTAAAACTAACAGTTCCCAAAGAAATGAAGAATAATATTACAAAGTTCTTTCTCATAAAATTGCCATTAACTTGTAAATTGCCCCAACCAACAACTTACATCAATGCAATTTATGCTATCAGCCCAATAACTCCAAATCCAGGTGTACTCGCTCTTAAAATCCTCTTTTTGAGCAGGTTGCAGAAAACAGGAGTGTACTACCGGGTATAAAAACCCAAAATACGCACTACACTTTTTCACAATTGTTGACCCCGATTGACGCAAGCGTGCCGTTGGCACAAGCCAAAATACGCCCCTCCGTTTTGCCTTGCTACTTCGCTAACCGTCTCCAATAACGGAGCCACCCAACCCTTTGCTGGCTCAGGCTGGCTGGCTACAACTCCGCAAGTCGCAATCCACCGCTCCATCCCTGGTTTTCTCCCAAAATCCCCCCAACTTGGAGGCCGCAAAACCAATTGAGCATGGAA
>JALONO010000138.1 GCA_025454895.1 Bernardetiaceae bacterium | reverse complement strand
GCCCGTCTTAGCCCCACCCCAACCCCTCCCCGTCGGGGAGGGGCTTCCTCCCAATTCAGCTAAGATGCTCATTATCAACACACAAAAACTCTATTGATAGTCAAAAAGGATGTTGCTTAATCACCCAATCATTTGATCATGCAATCATTCAGTCATTTTAATGTCAATCATGCAATCATTTCGGATCAAAACTGTTTTAAATAAGTGATTTTGCCCAAGTACTGTTGGCTGACTTGCCGCTCGGTGGTGGTGAAGCCGCGTTGGTTAAACACCAGATAAACAAACGAAAGGGGCTGAAATTCCCAAGCCAGTCGGACGTTCCAAATTTCGCGGGCTTGCAAGGTGTTATATTGGTAAAAACCAATGAGTTGCAAGCGCGGGTGCAGGGCCAAGCGGCCTTCCACGCCCATGAGGCTCACTTGCTCGGTGGTGCGGGCCGTGCCCAGGTCGCGCACCCAGTTGCTCTCGTAGGTGAGGTTGAAGTTGCTGTGCGGGAACGGGGCCAACCGCAAGGTAGCGCGCACGTAGTCGAGCCAGCCGTTGTAGTAGCCACCAGTCTCGGCATTGAGGAAATAGGCGATTTTCTTGCTCTGGTCGCTGCGGGCAAACACGGCGTAGCGCACGTAGCGGTACGTGCCGGGCGCGATGTCGATGCCGAACGGGCTGAACGTGTCGTCGAGCCGTTGGTAGCTGGGGTTGACGAACAGGCCCAAGAACCCGCCGCTTTGCAGGGCCAGCCACACCGGGTTGAGGCTCACCTGGGCTTCTTGCAATTGGCCGGTGGTGGCATTCCAGTAAATTTCGGTGAACATGCCCGGCTCCAGCCCCCGGATGAACTTGGGGATCCACGGCTTGCGGATAATGGCGAAAAAGCCGGGGGTGAGGGCCACCACGTTGCTGCGCGACACAAAACCGACCTCGGGCGCGAAGTTGCGGCTCACGGTGCTGGCGGTGGCCCAGGCAGTGAGGTTGTTGCTGTTGTACTGAAAGTTGGCGTAGCCCGCAAAGCCTTGTCCAGTGCCGTCGGCATTGCCCGAAGCGATGGCCATCGTGTTCAGGTTCAGGCTTTTACTAAGCCGGAAGAAGCCGTCGGCCGCCCCTACCAGGTTGCGGTGCCCGGCATCGGTTTGCTTGAGGGTGAACAGCCCGCCCACCCGGTTGTATTGCCCCAGGTTGCGCGAATAGCGGCCCACGGCAAAGGTGGCCCCGGGCGCGTCGTCGAAGCCCCGCTGGCGCATGAGCAGGCCACCGTAGTTGGTTTTTACCGAACGGTACACCCAGCGGGCGCCTGCGTCCACGGGTAGGGGGTTGCCCAGGTCGTCTAGCCCAATGCGACGGCTGAAAAACGGCTGGATGCGCATGGCCCCGCCCACCAGGTTGTCGTTGGGGGCTAGGCCAGTGCCAAACAAACTGGCGTTTTCAAGGAAAAACTGCCGCCGTTCCGGGAAAAATACCGAAAACCGGGTGGCGTTGTTCACCTGGCGGTCAGCGTCGGCCTGGGCAAAATCGGTGTTGAAGGTCAGGTCTAGCACGGTGTTGGGGTTAACGGCCCACTTTACCTCGCCACCTAGTTTGAGGCTGTTGGGGCTAGTGTAACCCACCTCCGAGCCGTTGAACCGATCGGCCACGCCCAGCAGGTAGGGTTGCACGCGCACGTTGGGCCGGGGCGGGGGCGGGCGTAAACCTACCAGTTGCCCGGCGTACTCCATCCTCAGGGGGCTAAAGGCCCGAGGAAATCGCGACCAAGCCGATAATTCGTTGGTTTTACGGCGATTGCGGAAAAAGTTGATGCCCCAGTGCTGGGTGCTGTCAGTGGTTTTGGGGTAGCGCAGGGTTTGCCAAGGGATCGCGATTTCGGCCACCCAGCCCGAGTCGGTGCGATGGGTGCGCACCCGCCACAGGCCGTCCCAGTCGGTGTCGTACAGCCGGTCGTCGAACGACAGAAAGTCGCGCTGCGTGGCATACGGGTTGGCGATGAACGCCATGGCATTGCGGCGGTCGTTGAACGCATCAATGGCGATGCCGAACTGGTCGTGCGATTGGAAATCGAAGTCGCGCCGGAAGTCGGGCACGCGCAGGGCCGCCCGCCCCAACGAGTCTTTGGCCAGGGCTGCGATGTAAAGGTACTGGCGGTTAAACAGCACCCGGACTTCGGTGGCTTGGTTGGCAGGCTGCCCCTGAAACGGCTCCACTTGCACAAAGGCACTCACGGGTTTGGCTTTTTGCCACTCGGCCTCGGTCAGCTTCCCGTCGATTTGGAGGTTTTTCACGATTTCGACGGCCTCGGTCTGCCGTTTTATCGAGTCGGGCGGGAACACCTCCTGGGCCAATACGGAGGTGGCCAAACCGAAGGTGGCCAGTAGAAGAATGAGCTTCATGGTTCAATCGTGCCAGTTTTGTGGCAACTGGCGGGGTAGTAATGAGGTGTTGAGTCGACGATTGGCCGCAAAAAATGACCAATGGCGGGTAAGGTATAGATTGATAGCCCGACGGGGCGGCAAAGTTAAAGGTAGATCGGCGGGCGGGCAAGGGCCGGGTTAATGATGGAATGATTGGTGATTTTACCTAATACTAAAATGACTTCATGATTGTATGATTAAGTGATTGTTATCTCTGATCATCAATCATTTAAAAGACAGAGAATGCGCAACTTCTATTTGATTTTGGTGTAATGTGTGAAGAGGAATTTGGCTCCTGGGCACTAGGGTTAGCCACGCCCGGCGACCGTAAGGCCGGGGATGGGGCCCCAGGTGGGTACGGGCAGGCAAGCACCTATCCGGCTGCGCCAGGCCATGCGCTTGCCTGCCCGTACCCACGGGAGCGTTAGCGCACCCTGTAGGGTGCCGCACCGCCAGGAGCTATGGAAATTTTCTGGCCCTGGCGCAAAAACAAGAAGTATGCCTTCCGCTTTATTGTCAAATGATTGAATAACCGCCAGATAAATGCTTTTGCTATTGGTTATCAATGAGTTAAAGCGAATAAGTAACAAACGGTTTTTAGCTAGGTCAGTAGCTGGGCAACCACCACGGATTACGAAAATCCGTTCATTGCCTCCACTACCCGTGCCACCTCGGCCGGGGTGTGGCCGTAGGAAATGGGGAGGCTTAGCTCGGTGGCGGCCAGTTGGTCGGTGAGTGGCAGGTGCAGGTCGCCCAGGAGGTTTTGCAGGGCCGGCTGCCGGTGGGGCGGCACCGGGTAATGGATTTCCGTGCGCACTCCGTGGGCGCGCAGGTGCTCGCGCAGGCGGTCGCGCGCGGGGTGGCGCACCGGGTAAATGTGGAAGGCATCCCGGTAGCCTTCGCCGGCCGCAGGTTTGACAAACTGAGGCCCTAAGTCGGTTTGATAGATGGCCGCCAACTGCCTTTTGTGCTGATTAATCGGTTCTAAATGAGCCAGTTTAACGGTTAAAAAAGCCGCCTGGAGTTCATCTAGCCGGGAGTTGTAGCCCAGCACTTGGTTGTGGTATTTCTGGCCCGAGCCGTAGTTGCGCAGCAGCTTAGCCCGCTGGGCCAGGGTGGGGGAGTTGGTAACGACGGCCCCGCCGTCGCCCAAGGCTCCCAGGTTTTTAGTAGGATAGAAACTGAACGCCGCGCAGTGCCCCCAACTGCCCGCCCGCCGCCCGTGCAGGCTGGCCCCGTGGGCTTGGGCGGCATCTTCCACTACCCACAAACCGTGCTTTTCGGCTAGGGCGAGCAGCCGGGGCATGTCGCACATTTTGCCGTAAAGATGCACGGGCATCAGGGCTACCGTGTTAGGCCCAATGGCCTCGGCCACCCGGTCGGGGTCCAGGTTGTAGGTGAGCGGGTCAGGTTCGACCAACCGGGGCCGCAACCCGGCTTGCCCAATGGCCAACAGGCAGGCCACAAAAACGTTACCTGCCACAATTACCTCGCCGCCAGAGCGCAACTGACTAGCTTCCAGGGCAATGCGCAAGGCATCTAATCCAGAGCCAACGCCTACGCAGTGGGCGGCCTGGCAGTAATGGGCAAACTGTTCCTCAAAAGTTTCGACCGCTTGACCCAGCACAAACCAGCCGCGTTGGCTCACCGAGCGGAACGCGGCTTCCAATTCCGCCTGAAAAGGGGCGTTTGCCTTGGCCAGGTTTTCGTACTCGATGAGGGGTACTGCCATGAGCCGGGTGGGCAAGTAAAAAATTAAGGGCGCAGGGGCTTCACTACCCAATAACTAGGAGGTAGCCCAGGCTTTTTGGCCTTTTTCCAGCGGCACACAGCCGTTGTAACGGCCAGGCACGGCCACGTAGCGCAGGGCTTTGGTGGCTCCGGGTTCGGAGGTGAAGTACCCGGCCAGGGTCAGTTCTTTTACCATGAACCAAAAGTGGTTGCCCTTGCCGCTTTTGCGGTGCTCCATGCCTTCGGCTTCCAGTTTTTTCAACACCTCGGTGCGCTGGGCCGGGCTGCACTTGGCAAAGTTCTTTTTATAGGCGGCTTGGCTTTTGGCATCCACATCGGCCAGGCCCACCATAAACTTGTCGCGGTCCTCGGGTTTGTAGCAGTCGCTCACCACGGCCACGATAAAGTCTTGCACCTTGGCATCTTTGGCCCCCGGGGTTTTGGTGCGCGGGATGATGGTCTCAGCGATTTCGGCCAGGGTGGCCACCTGTTGGGGCGTAAACGCGGAAATGCCTGAAAACTCGAAGTTTTCTAGCGTATCGGCCAGGGCGGGCATACTAAAGGTACCGCCCATTAATAAAGCTACTCGTTGGATCGCGTCGCGTCGGTTCATGGTGTTTTCAATTTCGGGTGGTCAAAGGCCCCGTTACCGGCCGAAAGTTAAACAGTAATTTGCAACCCACAACTGGGGCGGCCCGGAAACTTGAAAAATTAGGGCTGTCGCTAAACTTTCGGCCCTTTGGCAAGTTTTAGTAGTGGGCCGCTAGCTAGACGGCCCCGTTCTTATCCTACAACCTTAACTTTTTGGTCATGCTCAAAGTTGGCGACAAAGCCCCCGATTTTAAACTATTCAACACCGAAAAGCAGGAAATGAGCCTGCAAGACCTTACTAATGGCAAAAACGCCGTGGTGCTTTTCTTCCCGCTGGCTTTTACCGGGGTGTGCACTACCGAGCTGTGCGCCATGCGCGACGATATTGCCACTTACAGCAACCTCAACGCCAACGTGGTGGGCATCTCGGTCGATTCGCCGTTTACCTTAGACAAGTTCAAACAGGAGCAGCATTTGCCGTTCCCCTTGTTGTCAGACTTTAACAAGGAAGCGGCCACCGCTTACGAAAGTATTTATGGTGATTTTGTGCTGGGTATGAAGGGCGTAGCCAAGCGGTCGGCCTTTGTGGTGGACAAAACCGGGACGGTGCGTTACGCCGAGGTGCTCGAGTCGGCCGGGGACCTGCCAAATTTTGAGGCCGTGAAGTCCACTTTGGCTACCTTGAACTAATTACTTTATCCAAGGAAAAAATTAAAAGATTACCCAGTTTTATATTGATTTTTGGCTTAAAACAAGAGTAGTTTACAGTTAAAAACCAGCCACGAAAGTGGCTGGTTTTTTTGTCATCTTTTAGTCAAGGTGCGATGATTACATGATCCATTATTTTTTGATTTAACTATTTGATTATCAATATTTAACAAATCGGGTATTGTCTAAATCTGATTTAGGAATAAACTAATAGAGAACAAAATTTTTTGATTGAGACGATAAAAATCTTTCTCCAAAAAAGCGTTTGATGCAAAAAATGAAAAAACTATTCCATAGTTCCGATTTTACAAATGACTGATAGCCAAGGATAACAATCATTTAATCAGGCAATCGTTAAGTCATTCTAGGGTAAAATCAGAGATAGGTATTTCAATATCAAAGAAGATAAGAATAAGATTTTCCGCCTAAACAAACCGATTAGAAAGCCTCGGTTAGGGTGAGGTAGAAGTTGCTGATGTCGCGGCCAAAGCCGTAGTCGAACCGGATGTTGAGGTTTTCCTTGCGGTTGAACAGGAAGCGCAGCCCGCCGCCGTAAGAGTATTTGAACGTGCGGCTCGACAGGTCGGCCGGATCGTTAAACACGTCGCCCGCGCCCGCGAACACCACGCCGCCAAACCGCCAGAACAGGGGAAAACGGTATTCGGCTTGGGCCCCGGTAAAGTTGTTGGCCCGGAAACGGTTGCGGGCGTACCCGCGTAAAATGTCGTCGCCCCCGGCCGGGGCCATCATCACAAAGGGCGGGTTGCCCAGGTTGTAATTGCCCACCACCTGCCAGGCGAACACGCTTTTGTCGCCCACCGGGTAATAGCGGTTGTGGATCAGGTTGATGTTGACGTAGTTAAAGTTACTGCCAAAAGCTCGGTTGTACCAGTAGGTAGAGGCCTCAAAAAACGCCCCCTTGCGCGGGAACACCACATTGTCGCGGGTGTCGAGCAGGGCCACGCCGCCGAGGCCCACGTTCCAGCCGCCCCGGCTGCCCGCAATGGCTCCGGTGGCCAACTGGCCGTCGGGGCCGTAGCTCATGTCGAAATACTGGGCAATGCGGATGTCGCCACCCAAGTACCAATGGTCGCCCACTTGGCGCAATACCAGCTTTTTGATGTCGATCAAATTATATTGGTACTGTTCCATATTGCTTTCCGGCGTGTTGTTGCCCACCCCATAAAAGCGGTCGGGGAAATTGCGGTAGCGGAGTTCACCTTTGAGGATCCATTGCTCATCCCGCAGGAACACGCTCCAGGAACTCCACAAGTCCAATTGTCGGTTTTGAGTGTAGTCGGCCAGAAACTTGATCCAAGAAAGGCGGGTGGTTTGGTTGGTCCGGTGGTTTTTGAGTTTGAAGTAGTAGATGCCCATGGCCCCGGCCGCCCAGCGGGTATCGGGGGTGTAATAAAGCAGGGGGATGAGGAAAAGCCCGTCTTTGCGCTCCACCAAAGGCTGGCTGGCGGTATCGGTGCGGAGGGTATCGAGGTGGGGCGGCAAGGCGGCCCCAGGGCGGGCCCAGGCCGGAGGAGTTACTGCGGACAGCAGCCATAAAATACTGCCTAA
Source organism: Bernardetiaceae bacterium (assembly GCA_025454895.1). Taxonomy (GTDB): domain Bacteria; phylum Bacteroidota; class Bacteroidia; order Cytophagales; family Thermoflexibacteraceae; genus JALONO01. The sequence goes on along the minus strand of JALONO010000138.1, from coordinate 3,910 downwards.
CCCTAGCCAAGTGCGTAAATTCATAATCATAAGCTACTACTTGCCAACCGGGCAAAAGGTTGAGGGTAAGTTGTTAATTAAACTTAACTAGGGCCAAAGGGTTTAACCGGCCCAGTTTTCCCGGTCCAAACTGCGGTATTGAATGGCTTCGGCCAGGTGCTCGATGCGGATGTGCGGGCTGGCGGCTAGGTCGGCGATGGTGCGGGCCACGCGCAGGATGCGGTCGTAGGCGCGCGCGGAAAGGCCGAGTTTTTCCATCGCGTTTTTGAGCAGCACTTTGCCCGGCTCGCCAATGTCGCACACTTCTTTTACCATGGGCGAGGGCATCATGGCGTTGGAATAGACTCCGGGCTGGTCTTTGAACCGCTCTTCTTGCACCTCGCGGGCCTTGATCACCCGGGCGCGGATTTCCTCGCTTTTCTCGGCCCGGCGGTTGGCCGTGAGTTGGTCGAACGAAACGGGGGTTACTTCCACGTGCAGGTCGATGCGGTCCAGCAGGGGGCCGCTCACCTTGTTGAGGTAGCGTTGCACCACGCCGGGGCCGCACACGCAGTCTTTCTCGGGGTGGTTGTAATAGCCGCAGGGGCAGGGGTTCATGCTGGCCACCAACATAAAACTGGCCGGGAAATCAACCGATACCTTGGCGCGGGAGATGGTAACCCGGCGCTCTTCCAAGGGTTGGCGCATGACTTCTAGCACGGTGCGCTTGAACTCCGGCAGTTCGTCCAGGAACAGCACGCCGTTGTGGGCCAGCGAGATCTCGCCGGGCTGGGGGATGCCGCCGCCGCCCACCAGGGCCACGTCGCTAATGGTGTGGTGCGGCGAGCGGAAGGGCCGGTTGGAGATAAGCGAGGCCGCTTTGCCCAGCTTGCCCGCCACCGAGTGGATTTTGGTGGTTTCCAGGGCCTCGTACAGGTTCATGGGCGGTAAAATGGAGGGCAACCGCTTGGCCAACATGGTTTTACCGGCCCCCGGCGGGCCGATCATGATCACGTTGTGGCCGCCCGCCGCCGCGATTTCCAAGGCCCGTTTGATGTTTTCTTGCCCCTGCACGTGGGCAAAATCAGCCTCGTAAAAATTTTGGGCCGAAAAAAACAGGTCGCGGGTATCGCTGCTGAGCGGCTCGATGGGCAGTTCGCCTTGCAGGAACTCGACGGCCTGTTGCAGGTTCTCGATCGGGATCACCTCCAGGTTGTTCACGATGGCGGCCTCCGAGGCGTTGTCGTGCGGGACCAAAATCCCCTTGAACCCTTTTTTGCGGGCCTCGATGGCGATGGGCAGCACGCCTTTGATGGGCCGCAACAATCCGTCAAGCGAAAGCTCGCCCATGATGAGGTACTGCTCCAGGTTGGTGGCAAACAATTGGTCGGAAGCCTTGAGCAGGGCCAGGGCAATGGTGAGGTCGTAGGCGGAGCCTTCTTTGCGCACGTCGGCGGGGGCCAGGTTCACCGCGATGCGCTGGCGGGGCACTTTGTAACCGTAGTGCTTCAAGGCCGACTCGATGCGGAGCGTGCTTTCCTTGATCGCGCTGTCGGGCAAGCCCCCAATGAAGAAGCCCGTGCCCTGCATGATGTTCACTTCCACGGTAATCACCGAGGCATCGACCCCGAAAACCGCGCTGCCAAAAGTTTTGGCGACCATAACTTGCCTGTGGTAAAGGGTTGAAATTCAAGACGGATTGCCCGCTGCTAAAGCGACGCAAGTTAACCAATTGTGAAGGAATTTGCCGTTTTTCGGCCGCAACTGGCCCTAGTTGTTGCGCACGGCCAGGGCGGCAATGCTCAAACTGGCGCACCCGGCGGCCAACAGGGCCTGGCCGCAGGCTTCGGTAGTGGCCCCGGTGGTGATCACGTCGTCCACCAGCAGCACCCGCCGGTCAGTTACCAAGTTGGGCTGGGCCACGGTAAAAATGGCCTCCACGTTGTCCAGCCGCTCGGCCCGGGTTTTCCGGGTTTGGGTGGCCGTGGCCCGCACCCGCGCCAGCCCGTGGGCGTGCCAGGGCAAGGCCAAGCCCTGGGCCAGCCCCTCGGCAAAGCAGTCGGACTGGTTGAAGCCCCGCGCCTTGTGCTTGCTGGCGTGCAGGGGCACGGGCAACACCACGTCAAAAGCCGTGGCCAGGCCCGCTTCGGCCAGCTCGGCCCCATAAAGTTGGCCCAGCAGCACGCCCACCGTTTGTTGGCCGCGGTATTTGAGGGCGTGGACGAGCCGCTGGGCCAGCCCCCGCCGGGTAAAATGCAAGTAGGCAAACGTGTGGGCCAGCGGTAGCCGCCCCCAGAATTGTTGGGCCAGCAGGTTATCGGCCTGGAGGTGGTAGCCCGTGCGCGGCAGGTCGGCCCGGCAGGCGGTGCAGAGCGGGGTTTCCCCGGCCAGCAGGGCCAGCCCGCAGCCCGCGCATTGCTCGGGGAACAACAGCCGCACCAGATCGGAGAGGAGGGGCAGGGGAGAGGGCATAGGTGTGGGTGGAATTTCGGCCCGGAAGTTAGCTACTATCCCGGAAGTGCGAGCGGGGTGCCCTATGTCCGAGGGGCCGCTTGGGTAAATTTTCAAATAACGAAGGGCGAGTACATTAACCAGTAGCCAGCCTTCTTGCTCAACGGAGGTTGGATGCCCTAAAACGGACAGTTGAGTGTCCGAATACGATCGCTAACCTGGACTTTTTCCCCAGAAAACTTAACCACGACTGTGGGCGTGATTAGCAATAGCACCTATTTTCTTTGGCTACCGACTGGCCATCAGTCATTTAACGGTTGGAAATTTGGCCAGACCATAATTGATGCAATCAACTTAAACACTTGGCATCTGGTGTGGTTATCCTGTTTAAGGTAATTTTGTTCACCTTAAATTAACTTCTATGAAAAAACTTAACTATTTTAACTGGGTGCTAGGCGGTTTGCTGCTATTGGCTTGGCCTGCCTTCGCCCAAGACCGGACCGTCAGCGGCAAGGTCGTCTCGGCGGAAGACAACGGGCCGCTGCCGGGTGTGAACGTGGTGATCAAAGGGGCCACCACCGGTACGGTTACCGATGCCAGCGGCAATTATCGGCTTAACGTGCCGGCCACGGACAAAACCCTCGTCTTCTCCTACATCGGCTACCTGACCCAGGAGGTGGAGATCGGCACCCCTGACCCAGGAGGTGGAGATCGGCACGCGCACCACGGTGGACGTAACCCTGGCTGTGGACACCCGCCAACTGGACGAGGTGGTGGTTACCGCCCTGGGCCTGACCCAGCAGAAAAAATCGCTCACCTACTCGGTGCAGGAGGTGAAGGGCGGCGAACTGTTGCAGGCCCGCGAGGCCAACATTGTGAACGCGCTCAACAGCAAAGTGGCGGGGGTGCAGATCATTAGCAACGGCGGCACGGTGGGGGCCGGGGCCTCGATCAACATCCGGGGCAAAAACTCGTTTGGGGTGCAGATCATTAGCAACGGCGGCACGGTGGGGGCCGGGGCCTCGATCAACATCCGGGGCAAAAACTCGTTTACCGGCACCAGCCAGCCCCTGTTTGTGGTCGACGGCGTGCCGGTGAGCAACGCCTTCCGGGGCGGCGGGGCCTCGGGCGTGGACGTGGCCAACCGCGCGGTGGACATCAACCCGGACGACATCGAGTCGATCTCGGTGCTCAAGGGCCCGGCCGCCGCCGCGCTCTATGGCATCCAGGGCGGCAGCGGGGTGGTGGTGATCACGACCAAGAAGGGCAGCCGCAGCGACAAGCGCAGCACCACCGTCAACTTCTCGACCACCTACGGCGTGGAGAGCATCAACAAAAAATTTGAACTGCAAGACCAGTTTGCCCAGGGCAACAACGGGGCGTTCAGCGACTTGCCCACCGTGACCAATATGTTTGGCCCGCGCTTTACCGACCTGCGCTACACGGGCACGCCCGACGTGCTCAGCCCGCTGGGCCGGGT
>JALONO010000370.1 GCA_025454895.1 Bernardetiaceae bacterium | reverse complement strand
TGGAAAAAAGCGGCCGCCCCCTGGCCCAGCAGTTTGCCCACAACCGCTGGAACAACCTCATAAAACCTGAAGACAGCCTGGCCATTGTGCGGCAGTATTCGCGCCAGTACCAGGCGTTTTTGCGCAACCACTAGTAGGGGGCCAGCCCACCATTCGGTCGGGCTTGGCTCGCCCAACCATCCAGGGCAGCATGGGCGGCCCGTAAGTGGCTTTTAACCAGGCCCAAACGGCAGCCGGGGCCAGTTACTTGCGCTCCACTTTGGCCAATTCCTTATTAATTGCCCTTGAAAATCAAGCGATTGCAAAAACCTTTTCAGCCCCAACCCCGTTCTATTGTCTTTATCGGGGCACGGGGCTTTTTTTACGGCCAATCCCTCGTCGTCAAAAAAATGGAAAAATCAGTTACCACGAAAACCACCTACGGCCTGCCCAAGAAGCGCGAAGAGCTGATTGCGGAGTTGCAGACCGCCTTCGCCAACCAAAACCTGGACGAGGGCGAGTACGAAAACCGCCTGAAGGAGGCCCTCAACGCTACCTGCGTGGAAGACCTGGAGGTGATCGTGTTCGACTTCCCGGCCGAGATCAGGCACCGGCTGTTCCCGGCCGCGCCGGTGGTGCCCGCCAAAAGCGCGTCCGCTCCGCTTAGTCACCTGCCCGCGCAATCCCCGGGCGGCACGCAGCGCGTGTTTTTGGGCGAAGACAAATGCCAAGTGGCCCTTTTAAACGAGCAGCCGCAGCATTTTTTGGCGATAATGGCCACCCAGGTCGTGGATTTCCGGCAAAGCCAGGTGCTAGGCCCAACGGCCAGGCTCGACGTAGAGTGTTTTTTAGGCGAAACCAAATTAGACCTGCGCAACGAAGACCTGGCCGGGAAAGACCTCCACATTTGGGTAGGCGGCGGGCTAGGCTCCATCAAAATCCTGGTGCCGCCGGGCGGCCAAATCCGCCGCGAGGTGCAACTGATCGGCAGTAGTTTTCAGGTAAAAGACAAGCGCAAAAGCTGGCTCAACCGCCTCACGGGCAAGAGCAACCAGGAGGCCCCGGCGTTTACCTTCAACCTCACCATCCACGGGATTTTTTGGCTGGGCGATATTCAAATCGTTTATTAGGATTTGCTTTTGGGGCTTGGTTACGGCCAGGCGTTTTTAACTACCTTTGCCGTGGCCTTAGGTAGCTTGCGGTTTGCCCAAACCGTCGGCTTTAAAAGGGAACGCCGGTGAAAATCCGGGGCTGTCCCCGCAACTGTAAGTTCTAAGTTTGGTTGGCCCCCCTTTTGCCACTGGCGCGCCGCGCTGGGAAGGCAGGGCCCACCGGAACGAGCCAGGAGACCTGCCCAAGACCGCCCATTCCAAAGCTTTCGGAGGAAAGGCCTGGAGGTTTGTCCACGGCGGCCCCGGCTGGCCGTGGCCCGGCTGCCTGGTATTTTTTGCGCTGGCTTTGGCGGTTGTTTGTTAACCCCGCCATTTTATGCGTGCTGTCCGTAGGTTTGTCTTTCTAACTTTTTATCTAACAAATAGTTGGTTATTAGCTTGTTGGCCCCTTTGGGGCTTGGCCCAGACCCCCTCGGCCGACAGTGTGATCACCCTGCGGCCGGTAACGGTGTACGGCGTGCCGGAGGCCCGGTTTGCGGCGGGCAGCAAGCGTGAAACCCCCGATAGCCTCCTGCGCGCGCACGGTCAGGCGGGCACGCTGGCGGGCTTGCTCATGCAGGCATCGCCGGTGTACGTGCGCGAGTATGGCGCGGGCATGTTGGCCTCGGTGTCGTTTAGGGGCACGGCGGCCAGCCACACCGCCTTACTGTGGAACGGGGTCAACCTCAACCTGCTCACCCTGGGCCAAACCGATTTTAACCTAGTGCCCTTGGGGGCGGCCCAGCAGGTGGAACTGCACTACGGCGGGGCCAGCGCGCTCTACGGCTCCGATGCCCTGGGCGGCAGCATCCACCTTTACTCCCAGCCCAGTTGGCGACCGGGCGTTACGGGCAAGTTCCAGCAAACGGTGGGCAGCTTTGGCCAGTTTTACACCCAGGCCCAGGCCCAAGTGGGCCGCGGTCGGTCTGAGTTTAGGCTCAATGCCTACCACCAAACTACCCGCAACGACTTCCCCTTCCGCAACGTGGCCCGCCCCGGGGCACCCCTGGAGCGGCAAACCAACGCCGCCCTGCGCAACTACGGCCTGCAACCCGAGTTTTATTACCGGTTTAGCCCCGGCCGCTACCTTTCGGTGAAGGGATGGTACACCTACGCTGACCGGCAGATCCAGCCTACGATGGCCGCCACCGACGTTACCGACCAGCAACAAGACGAGGGCCAACGCCTGGTAGCCGACTACCACGACCGTTCGGCCCTGGGCCAGTTCAACCTCAAACTGGCTTATTTGCAAGACTGGCTGCGCTACAACCTTGGCCCGCGTTCGCTTACCCGGCGTTACCTGGGCGCGCTCAGCTACGAAAAACGGTTGGGCCGCCAATGGCAGGTGCAAGCGGGCGGCAATTGGCAACACATTGCGGCCCAAGTGGCCAACTACGGCCACCCGCTCAGCGAAAACCAGGCCGAGGCCTACGCCCTGCTGCGCTACGAACCGAATACCCGACTGGTGCTTACCGCCAATTTCCGGCAAAACTGGGTGAGCGGCCAGGCTACCACCCCCGCCCCCGCCCTGGGGGCCGAGTGGCAACTGTGGCAAACCGGCCCGGCCGAGCAGCCGCGCCACCAACTGCGCTGGAAAACCGCCCTGTCGCGCAA
>JALONO010000369.1 GCA_025454895.1 Bernardetiaceae bacterium | reverse complement strand
TCAGCTACCCGCGCCCGCGCCAGGGCAGCCAGCGGCCCCACCACGGTTGGTCGGCGGCGGGGGCGGGGTCGGTTTGCCGCAGCCGGGTCAGGTCGCCAAAGGCCGCCTGGGCCTGCTGGTAGCCTGCCTGCATCCTCAACCTGATCCGCTCCGGCGAAAAATCGAGGTTGTTGCCCAGGTCTTCTTCCGGCTCGATCACCGTTACCCGGTATTGTTTGTAAAACTTGCCCGGCCGGTGCTTTTTGGGGATTTTGACCCCCGGCGGCAAGGCCCCGATGATGTCGTTGATGTGTAGAAACTCGACTACGTCGGTACGGAAAATCTCGTTAATGGTAATATCGGTCAAGGCCCGTAGGGCAATGCGGAACAGGTTGTCGCCCGCTTGAGGGTCCACGGGCAGGTTTTTGGGGTTGCAGTTGATGATCACAATCTCGTCCGGGTCGTCGTCCAGCACGTCGCTCAGGGGGCTGATGTTGCGCACCCCGCCGTCGATAAGTTGGCGGTCCAGGGCACCCACCGGGCCGTCGTTCAACTGGGGCACCGGCGGCCAAATAATGGGCATCGAGGTCGAGGCCAAAATGGCCCGGCAAAACTCCTCGTCGCGGGTAAATTGTTGGGCCTGCATGGGGATGTAGTGACCGTTCACCAACGATACGGCCCCGAACCGGAAGTCTTTTTGCACCTTTTGCACCGATACGTGCTGGCGCAGCAGGGCCAGCAGTGGCTCGTTGCCCAAAATCGACTTTTCGCCGCTCCAGAGCCGCCGCAGGGCCGACCACGCCGCCAGCTTGCCCGTGTACACCTGGGCATCGGTAATGTTGAGCCAAATTTTTTCCAGTGTGGCAAACTCGTTCTGGGCCAGCATCACCCCGTTGAGCGCCCCCACCGACACGCCCGCGATGAGGTTGAAGTCGTAGCCCGGCACTTGGGGCTGCACTTGGTGGTAAATGTATTGCAGCGCGCCCAACTGGAACGCCCCCTTGCTCCCGCCGCCGCTCAACACCAGTGCCCTCTTCATAGTGGATAGTTAAATTTGTTGATAATCAATAGGTTAAAAACAATTTTTTCACCGCAAAACCTACGCCAATCCCCTTATTTGGGCACTGGGCCAGGCTCGTTTCCGTAGCGGGCGGCGGTGTGTTTCCTCCAAGCCGGGCCGACGTTTCGGTACGCTCGCGCTCCCACCTGGGGCCGCAACCCCAGCTTTCCGGCCACCGGGCGCGGCCTACTGCGGTGCCCCGGAGCCACCCGCCGCCGCCCCTCCCGAATCTGTTTCCCCAAAAATGGACATTCCCCGGCCAGCAAAAAACCGGCCCGGCATTTTTTAGTTGGCCCAAAAAACCTGAATTTAGGCCCGGCCATTGTCCGCCCGGCGGTGGTAGGCCGCTCTGATTGCTCATTGCCAACCCATTGCCATGCCAACCATCCGCACCGTGGTGTTCGACCTGGGCGGGGTGCTCATCGACTGGAACCCCGCCTACCTGTACCGCCAATTGTTGCCCACCGAAGCCGAGGTAACTTGGTTCCTGGCCAATATCTGCACCCCCGCCTGGAACGAGGCCCAGGATGCGGGCCGCCCGTTGGCCGAGGCCACCGAGTGGCTGGTGCAGCAACACCCGGCTCACGCCCCGCTCATCCGCGCCTATTACGCGCGCTGGCCCGAGATGCTGGGCGGGGCCATTGCCCGCACGGTGGAGTTGCTGGCCCAACTGCGGCAGACCGGGCGGTACCGGCTCTACGCCCTCACCAACTGGAGCGCGGAGACCTTCCCCATTGCCCAAGACCGGTTTGAGTTTTTACACTGGTTCGAAGGCGTGGTGGTGTCAGGGGAAGAGAAGACCCGCAAGCCGTTCCCGGAAATTTACGATACCCTGGTGAGCCGGTACCAAATTGACCCGGCCCAGGCCGTGTATATCGACGATAACCCGCCCAACTTGCCACCGGCCCAAGCCTTGGGGTTCCACACCATCCGTTTTCAGCAACCGGCCCAACTCCGGGCCGATTTACTGGCCCTGGGCCTTCGCTTTGGCTAGCCGGGAGTTGGCCAGCCAGGTTTACCACCCTACCATCAATTGATCTTAAATTTAAAAGTTGGACTATGAAGAATTGCTACTGGATGTGGTTGATCTTGAGCCTAGTAACCACGGCAACCCTGGCCCAAAACCCGCTGGATCCCAAGCTATTGCGCCGGGCCGACAAACTGGCCCACAAGTTCGTGATCGTGGACGGGCACGTGGACCTGCCCTTCCGGCTCAAACGGCGCAATTTCCGGCTCGAGCGGGAGTTTCTGGGCATCCCCCTGCAAACCGACGATGGGGATTTTGACTACCAGCGGGCCAAGCGTGGCGGGCTGAGCGCGCCGTTCATGTCCATCTACATCCCGGCCACTTACCAAACCGAGGGCGGGGCCAAGGAATTTGCCGACAGCCTCATCAACCTGGTGGAGGGCATCGCCCAGGCCCACCCCGACAAGTTTGCCCTGGCCCGCACCCCGGCCCAGGTGGAGGCCAATTTCAAAAAAGGGCTGATCTCGCTGCCGATGGGCATGGAAAACGGGGCACCCATCGGCAACGACCTGGCCAACGTGGCCTATTTTGCCCAGCGGGGCATCCGCTACATCACGCTCACCCACAGCCAGCCCAACCAAATTTGCGACTCCAGCTACGACAATGCGCCTCAGCAAAGCCCCGGCCATTGCCTCGCACTCTTCGTGCCGCAAGTTCACGCCCGGCTTCGAGCGCAACATGTCCGATGATATGATCCGCCTGCTGGCCCAAAAGGGCGGGGTGATCCAGATCAACTTCGGCACTAACTTCCTGGACGGCCAGGCCCAGGCCCATAATTACCGCCTGCGGGACCAGCTCGCCGCCCTGCTTAAAACCAAGGGCATCGACTCGCCCCGGGACCCGGCCGCCGCGCCCCTCGTGGCCGAGTTTGCCAAGGCCAACCCTAGCCTGTTCGCCGACGTGGAGCGGGTGGCCGACCACATCGACCACGTGGTGAAACTGGTCGGCATCGACCACGTGGGCCTCGGCTCCGATTTTGACGGCGTGGGCGATACCCTGCCCACTGGCCTCAAAGACGTGAGCCAGTACCCCAACCTGCTGGCCGTGCTACTGCGCCGGGGCTATTACCAAAACGTGTTCAGGGTGTGGAACCAAGTGCAGCAAGCGGCGCAATGAAGTAAAGGATTGCATGACTGCATGATTCTTCATTTTTGAGGAATTTTTAACCGGACGTTTTTCTCGGTGAGGGTGAGGACGTTCATCAGCCATTGGTAGGCAGGGGGTGATCCCTTTTACCCTTAGCGACTGGGTCATTTGCGTCAGGATTGACATGTTCAAAAGCCCAAAACCACCTTGGCGACTTTGCGTCTTTGCGCGAAACATTTTGGAACGGATCAGCCTTGCGCTGGTGGGGGCAACAGAAAGGGCACACAGTGCAACGTCTCCCCGGACAATCGACTTTGAAAATCGCCCTATTCGGGCATCGTGGAACAAAAAATGATAGAGATGGCAGCCGCTAACGCTCAATCTCCAAAACCCACAGCGTATCGGTTACCAGGGCCACGGCCTTTTTGAGGTAGCGGCGATAGGTGCTAAAAGGCAATTTGAGGTAGTCGGCCACTTGCTCCTGGCTGCCCACCGGGTTAAAAAAGGTGCGGTACAGCAGCCGGTGCAATTTGTCGTGTTTGGGCGAGTCTTTGAGCGCGTCAGTGGCTTCGGCCAGGCAGTTGCGCAGGGCGGCGAGCAACGCACCGGGGCTGGCGTCGCCCTGGGCGGCGGTGGCCACCAACCGGCTGCGCAGGAGGGGGTTTTGCCGCAACCGTTTTTCGG
>JALONO010000137.1 GCA_025454895.1 Bernardetiaceae bacterium | reverse complement strand
TAAGGGTTTCCTGACTAGTTAGGCTACTCCGTGGGCAGCAGCACCCTAAAGGTCGTGCCCACGTCCACCCGCGACTCGGCCACGAAGATTTTGCCTTGGTGGTAATTTTCCACAATCCGTTTCACCAGGGTGAGGCCCAGACCCCAGCCCCGTTTTTTGGTGGTGAACCCGGGCTGGAACACCCGCTTGAACATCCCCGAAGGGATGCCCTTGCCCGTATCCTTGAAATCGATTTGCACAAAACGAGCCTCCTTGGTGTAGCCCACCCCAATGTCGATCCGCCCGGCCCCGCTCATGGCATCCACGGCGTTTTTGCAAAGATTTTCCACCACCCATTCAAACAGCGGCTGGTTGAGCGGGGCAATGATCTCGCCAAAGTCGTGGTTGATGTTTACGCTGATTTTTACCTTGGTGGACAGGCGTTTTTCCAAATATTCCACCACGCTGGCCACAATTTCGCCTAGGTTCTCCGGTTTGAGCACCGGCGGCGAGCCAATGCTCGAGAACCGCGCGGTGATCATCTCCAGCCGCTTCACGTCTTTCTCTAACTCCCCCACAATACTTTGGTCAAAATTTTCATCTAATTTGAAATACTCCAGCCAGGCCAGCAACGACGAAATGGGCGTGCCCAACTGGTGGGCGGTTTCTTTGGCCAGGCCCACCCACACCTTGTTCTGCTCCGCCTTGCGCGAGGCGCTGAATAGCACGTAAACAAAAAAGAAAAACAGGATGGTTACCCCCAATTGGATGTAAGGATACACCCGCAGTTGGCTTACCAGGGTAGAGTGTTCGTAATAAATCAAGTTGCGCGTACCGGCCACTTCAAACTCGATGGGTTGGTGCTCGGCCCGCATCCGGGCAATGCGTTTGCGCAAAAAGGCCAGCGTATCGCCCCGGGCGGGCAGGCGCACGTTGCGCCAGGCCTGGGGCCGGTTTTGCTCGTCGGTCAGGATGAGCGGCAGGTAGTCGTTCTTGTTAATAATGTCGGTGAGGGCGTTGATGTTCTCGTCCGGGTTGGCCACGTTGGCCACGTACTCTTGGATGTCAGCAAAAATGGCCGTTTGTTGGTCTTCTTGCACCAGCAACTGGTTTACCAAGGCGTTGGTGTACACAATTGAACTAAGCCCAATCACAATCGCGAGCGCGATCACGATCCAATTGGCGCGGCTTTTTCCGTATAAATTGATCATGCGGCGGGCACTAAACCGGAAAATTACGCTGCGGCGGCCACTTGGCCAGCCGGGGCGGCGGCCCTCACTTTTTCAGTTTGGCGGCGGGGCCGTCTGGGGCCAGGTGGTCGGCCAACTTTTGGTAAGGCACCAGCACCGTTTGCGGCCCGGCCGCGTAAGCTGCCACCGCGTAGGGGTTAAACAAGAATCGAAGCCCGTCGGGTTGGGCCCTAAAGCTGAGGCTGTCCATTTGGGCCGGGGCGGTGCCGCTCCAAATATTGCTCGAGTCGGTCATGATCTGGTCCTTGCGGGCCAGCAGGTCGGCTCGGCATAAATCGCTGAGGGCTTGCTGATACGGGCTGCCCGGCTTAAAAAAGTCTTGCAAGGTCAACATCCGGTTTTGGGCCAGGTCGAACAAAAAGGTGTGGGCAAACTGCATCCCGTGGGCCCCGCCCAGGTACTGGTCCACGTCAAATTCCAGCCCGATAAAGTCGGCGTTGACCAAATAGGCATCGTAGGCCACGCTCAGGCCCGTGGAGAAGCCCGGCACGGAATAGTTGCGGGCTTCGTCCCGCTTGAGCACCACGGTATCGCGCGGTTGGGCGTAGGTGGTGTCGATGCCCCGCTGGGTCACGTGGGCTTGCATCAGCCCACCCACGAAACTGCGGATAAACCGATTGAACGAGTCGCGGGCAGCGGCAGGCCCGCCGGTTTCCCACACGGGGTAGGCGAGGCTAATGGTGGCCATGCTGCTGCCCAGGGTGTCGTTGAGGGCGGTGTCGGCGCGGTAAAGGCGGGTCATTTCCCGCTTCGCGGTTACTTGCCGCAGCCCCGGCCCGGCCCCCGTTTGTTGCTCGGCCTGGGGTTGGCAGGCGGCGGCCAGGCCCAGGCCCACCAGCAGGTACACAACGTAGCGCAGTCTCGTCATGGTCATCAAAAATGATTGGGCACAAGTTTACAAAACATTTGGCAGGTTGGCCCCGCCTAGCAAGCGGGTGAGCGGGCTGGGGCGGGCCATTTTTTGGCCACGCGGGGCAAATTGGCCACTAGTTGCGGGCCGCTGGCTAAATTTGCCCGTTCCTATGCCCAAAATCCTCATCATTCGGTTCTCCTCCATTGGCGACATTGTGCTCACTTCGCCCCTGGTGCGCTGTGTGAAAAAACAGGTGCCCCAGGCCGAGGTGCATTTTTGCGTCAAGGCCCAGTTTGCGTTTTTGGTGGCCCCCAACCCGCACGTGGATAAGGTGCACTGCCTGGGGCCGCAGGGCCTGGGCGCGCTCTTGGGCCAACTCCGCGCCGAAAAGTACGATTACATCATCGACCTGCAGCGCAACCGCCGCTCCTGGCTCATCAAAACCGCCCTGGGGGCTAACCTGCCTTTTGGCCGCCTCAAGGCTTTCAGTTTTGCCAAGTTGAATTGGGAGAAATGGCTGTTCACGGCTTTCAAAATCAACCGGTTGCCGAACGTACACATTGTGGATCGCTATTTGGCCGCCGCCGCCCCGCTGGGCGTGCAAATGGACCGGGGCGGGCTCGATTATTTTATTCCTTATGCCGATGAGGTGGAGCCAAACTGGCTGCCGCCCAGCCACCAAGCGGGCTTTGTGGCCTTGGTCATTGGCGGCAGCTACGAAACCAAGAAACTGCCCCTGCCCCGGCTCATCGAGCTGTGCGATAAGATCAACCGCCCCATTGTGCTGCTGGGTGGCAAGGAAGACCAACCCCAGGGCGAGGCCATTGCCCAGTTTTTTGCCCCCGGGCCCCACCCCACCGACGACGAAGCCCTGGGCAAGCGCACCGTTATCTACAACGGCTGCGGAAAGTTCAATTTTAACCAATCGGCCTCGCTGGTGCGGCAGGCCACGGTGGTTTTTAGCCACGACACCGGGCTAATGCACGTGGCGGCCGCTTTCCGCAAAACGGTGTACTCCATTTGGGGCAACACCACGCCGTTTTTTGGCATGTACCCTTACCGCACCAAGTTTTTTGTGCTGGAAAACAACCGCTTGCGCTGCCGTCCGTGTTCTAAATTGGGGCACAAACGCTGCCCCAAGGGGCATTTCAACTGCATGAACGGCATCGTCTTCGATTTTTATCTGCCTTGAACCATCCTGCCATCGGCCAGTTGATATCGCTAAAATTGGATATATCCGGGTAAAATTTTGCTTAAAACAATCTTTAGTTAAAATATTGATAAACAGATTTTTACCCTTTTTATCGCTTTTTTTTTGGCTAGCTGGGGGGTAGTTCGTGCCCAAGCACCGGGTCGCAGTTTGTTAGTTAGGCATATTTATTGTTATTTGTTAACCAACTTAGCATAGCAAATCTATTGGTTTATGATCAAAGCCTGCAAAACCGCACTAGCCTCGGCCCTTTTGTTTACTAGCACATTGGCCTTTGCTCAAGAACGCGAAGAATTTGGGTACAACATTAACTCGTTGCGCCCCATCCGTAACTCGGATCAATTGTTCAAGAAAACGCTCTGGTGGCGTATCGACGGTCGTGAAAAGTCCAACAAGCCCCTGTTCGCCAAGAACATGGAGATCACTAAGATCATCATCGAATCGGTGAAGGCTGGCATTTTGCGCCCCTATGAGAACGACTCGCTCAAAACCCGGATGAGCTATGAAACCTTCTTACAAAACATGACCATCCCCAGTGCCGATGCCGGGCTAACCGACGAGGAGAAGGAAATGGGCTTTGGCACGGAGGACGATGCCTGGGGCAGCAACGGCGGCTTCGGCGACGAAGGCGGCGGCGACGGTGCCAAACAAGAAGCAGCCGCCACCGAGTGGTTGCCTAAGGAGATCTACATCCTGGAGATGAAAGAAGATTTGATCTTCGACAAAAAGCGTTCGCGGATGTATCACGACATCCAAGCGATTACGCTCATTTTGCCCGCCGAGAAAAATATTGCCAAGGCGTTAGATCAGCCTATCGCATCTTTTAGCTACAAAGAACTGGTTGACAACGTGTTCAAGGACAACCCCGATGCGGTTTGGTACAACAACGCCAACCCTAAGGAGCACCGCAACTTAGCCGAAGCCTTTGAACTGCGCCTCTTTACCGGCCACCTGAGCAAATTCAGCAACGGCGAAGACTTGACCATCGAGGACATTTACGGGGTGGGCAAGTCGGGCATTGTGGCCTCGTTGCAAGTAGAATACGATCTGCTTGACTTTGAAGCCCAACTGTGGGAATATTAATCTGATAGTTGATATTGATAAAACCGACCCTGGCCACTGGCCGGGGTTTTTCGTTTATACTTAAATGATTGCATGATTGCATGATTGCATGATTGCATGATTGCATGATTTTATATTTGATTATCAATTACTTACAGGATAAAAAATACGCGGTCCCTATTTGATTTTGGTATTTGGGAAGCCTTTTGCGTAGCCCATCGGAAAAAAAAACGGTTGTGCCCCGGAGGCACAACCGTTACTTATTGGGTTTTTCGGGGGAAGCGAAAATCAAGGATTATTGAGTGTCCCAAAGGTCTTGTTTGGGTAGCAGTACGCTCAAGATGAGGTAGATAAGGATGGGCGAGCCAATGCCAAAAACCGTGCAGAACACGAACAAGATGCGCAACAGGGCGGCATCCAAACCTACGGCTTCGGCAATACCGGCACATACGCCAGTAACCATTTTATTTTCGGTGGAACGGGTGATTCTCATGGTGTTTAAGATTATTTAATCTGACGACAAAAGATTATACGCAAATAGTGGGCACAAGATACAATTTTGCAATAAATAATTTTGGTTTAGCAGTTATACTGCTGTATGTCAATGGATTACGCAGAGACCATCCACTACCTGTACACCCGGCTACCCATGTTCCAACGGGTGGGAGTGTCCGCCTACCGTCCGAATTTGGACAATACGATGGCCCTCTGCCGCTTTTTAGGCGACCCACAGCACCGGTTCCCGGCCATCCACGTGGCGGGCACCAACGGCAAGGGCAGCAGTTCGCATTTGCTGGCCGCCATTTTCCAAGCGGCGGGTTACAAAACCGGGCTGTACACCTCGCCCCACCTCAAAGACTTTACCGAGCGGGTGCGGATCAACGGCCAGCCCATCGCCCCGGCCGAGGTGGTGGAGTTTGTGGCCCGCTGCCAGCCCGAAATTGAGCGGGTGCAGCCCTCGTTTTTTGAACTCACGGTGGCCCTGGCCTTCGACTGTTTTGCCCGGCACGAGGTGGACATCGCCATTGTGGAAGTGGGGCTGGGCGGGCGGCTGGACTCCACCAACGTCCTCACTCCGCTCATTAGCCTCATCACCAACATTAGTTTTGACCATCAGACCCTGCTGGGCGACACGCTGCCCCTCATCGCGGCGGAGAAGGCAGGCATCATCAAGCCCCAGGCCCCGGTGGTGATCAGCCAGTACCAACCCGAGGTAGCGGCGGTGTTTGCGCAAAAGGCCGGTTTGGAAAACGCGCCTTTGTACTTTGCCAGCCAGCGTTACCAGTTGGTGCCGCAAGCCAGTGGCTACGATGTGTACCGCGCGGGCGAGTTGTGGCTGCCCGGCCTGCGGTCGGAGTTGGAGGGCCACTACCAGCCGTTTAACTTGGCCGGGGTGTTGCAAACCATTGAAGTGTACCAAGATTTGCTCAAACGTTATTTGAATTATGAGATGGCCAGCCCGCCCCCGTTTTTGCCCCAGTTGGCGGCCCGGACCCGGCTCACGGAGGCCCACCTGCGCGCGGGCATTGGCCAGGTGGTGCGGCTCACCGGGCTAAAGGGGCGGTGGCAGGTGCTTCGCCGCCAGCCCCTCACCGTGGCCGACACCGCGCACAACGAGGCGGGTTTACGGGCAGTGATGGCCCAAGTGGCCGCGCAACGTTTCCAACAACTGCACTTCGTGCTAGGCGTAGTGGCCGATAAAGACCTGGCCAGTATTTTACCGTTACTGCCCCCGGCGGCCCGCTACTACTTTTGCCGCCCCAACCTGCCCCGGGGCCTGGCCGCCGAGGCATTGCAGCAACAGGCCGCCGCATTTGGTTTGCACGGCGCGGCGTACCCCTCGGTCGTGGCTGGCTACCAGGCCGCCCAGGCTGCCGCCACCGCCCGCGATATGGTGTTTGTTGGCGGCAGCACGTTTGTAGTGGCCGAGTTGGAAGAACTTTAGACCAGTGATTCTAAATTAGCCCTCTTGCAGATTAGCCGTACTCAGGTCGAGATTGCGTCCCGGCCCACTAGGCTCGCCCCAAAAGCTCATTCGCTTTTGGTCGTCCGACGGACGGCAAAAACGGGAGTTTTTGAGCGAGTAAGTGCGGCTGGACAGGGTGGGGCCAAAAAAGGGCAGGTCTTGAACGAAAATTCCGGGCTTTCACCCGGCCAAAAACCTAATCTGCAAGAGGTCTATTCAAAACTTGCGTATCAGCTTGGGGTGGACAAAAAAGCCCTAACCGTCAAACTGGTAGCCCCTTGGTGGCCTGGATTTGTTCGTAGTACACTTTTTCGGTACTGGCGTGCCAGTTGGTGATGGTTTGGCGGAAGCTCTCGTAAGACTGATAGACTTTTTTGCTCAGCGGGTCGCTTTGGGTCAGCTCGGCGTACACCTCCAGGGCGTGGCGGTGCAGGCCGGTCAGTACTTCATCGGGGAACCGGCGTACTTCTACCTTTTCTTCCTTGACCAGTTTTTGGAGGTGCTCGGCGTTTTTAACTTCGGTCTCCATAAAAATCCAGTCGTGGAGGCGGGCCGTAGCCCCTTCAATAATTGCTTGTAAATCAGGCGGTAAAGATTGAAAAGCTGCCTGGTTCACGATCATTTCCAGCGGGGTGCCGGTTTCTTGCCAACCCGGATAATAGTAATACTTGGCTACGCGGAACAAGCCCAGCAGGTAGTCGTGGTAAGGGCCGATCCAATCGGCGGCGTCGATCACGCCGCGTTCCAGGCTGGTGTACAGTTCGCCGCCGGGCAGGCTAATGGTCGTGGCCCCGGCTTTTTGCACAATTTTACCGCCCAGGCCGGGCATTCTGATCAGCAGGCCCTTCCAGTCGGCCATCGAGTCGATGGTTTTTTTGAACCAGCCGCCGTATTGCATACCCGTAGTGCCCGCCAAAAACGGGATTACTTTAAACGGGGCGTACACTTCGCGCCAAAGTTCCAGGCCACCCCCGCGCAGGATCCACGCCACCATTTGTTGCGAGTTCATACCAAAAGGGATGGACGCGAAAAACTGGCAAGCCGCCATTTTGCCGCTCCAATAGTATGGCGCGCCGTGGCCCAACTGCACGGCCCCCAGGCTCACCGCTTCGAACACTTCGTAGGCGGGCACCAACTCGTTGGCCCCGTACACGTGGATGTGCAACCGCCCGCCCGACATTTGGAACACCCACTGGGCAAACAGGTCTACCCCCTGGCCCAACGACGGAAAATGGGGCGGCCAGGTGGTTACCATCTTCCATTTAAACTGAGCTTTGGCGGGGTCATACGGGCTGGTCAAAGGTCCGGCCGGGGTGGTGGTGGGGCCACTGGTACAGCCGCTGAGGGTAACGCCCGTGGCGGCCAAAGCCAAGGCCGACTGCTGCAAAAACTGACGACGGGGAAGGTGCATAACCAGAGGGGGCGGCCAGGTGGCGAGGCCCGGCCCAAAAATGCACAATTTTGCGAGGGTTACGGCTGGCCAGGCATTTCTTCTTTGGTTTTTGGCGCCGGGCCAGGTGGGTTTTCATAGCTCATCGCGGTGCGGCGCCCTCCGGGCCGGGCCGACGATTCGGTGCGCTTTCGCTCCCGTACGCGGGCCCCTGCCCCAGCCCTCCTGTCGCCGGGCGGGGTCAGCGACAGTGCCCCGGCACACTTTTCTAACAAACATAATAGGTGCATCCCGCCAATCGTTAATTTAGGGCACTGGCCGCCGCTTTTTGGCCCACTCGCCCATGCCTAAGGAAACGCATTTTCTGGCCCGCACTTCGTTTGGGGCCACGCCCGCCAGCCTGGCCGCCTTGCGCCAAATGGGCCTGGCCGCTTATTTGGACGAGCAACTGGCCCCGCGCGAGGCTGACGATGCGGCTGCGCTGGCCGCCATCAAAGCCCTGCGCCTGGCCATCGAGTACGAAGAAGGCAAGCGCAAAATGAAGGAGGTACGTCCTCTGGGCCTGCTTAACGCCGATTTGCCCACCCTGTGGCGGCTCACGGCCGAGGGCACCCCCTACGGCGAAAAGTACCGGGCGGCCGAGGAGGTGGTGGCGGCTACTTGGCTACGGGCCTTGCACAGCCGCTGGCAACTGCGCGAGGTGATGATGCAGTTTTGGCATAACCACTTCAATGTCAATATCTACGCCGATGAGCGAGTGGCCATCACTTTGCCCCTCTACGACCGCACCCTGCGCCAGCACGCCTTCGGCAATTTTAGGGCGATGCTGCAAGCCGTGGCCCAAAGCCCGGCCATGCTCTACTACTTGAACAACAACCAAAGCAAGGCCAGCCCCGCTAACGAAAACTACGCCCGCGAATTGTTTGAGTTGCACACCTTGGGGGCCATGCATTATTACAACCACTTGTACAACCGCTGGCGCGAGGTGCCCGGCGCGCCCGAAGGCCAGCCCATCGGCTACATCGATGAAGATGTGTACGAGGCCGCCCGCGCGTTTACCGGCTGGACCGTGGCCGATGGCAGCGGCAACGACAAGGGCGGCCAACTGCCCAACACCGGCGAGTTTTATTATTTTGAGGGCTGGCACGATCACTACCAAAAACGGGTACTGGCCACCGAGTTTGCCCCCAACCAGCCGCCCCTCCAAGACGGTTTCACGGTGTTGGATATGTTAGCCAAACACCCCGGCACGGCTAAGTACGTGTGTACCAAGCTCTGCCGCTACCTGGTGGCCGACGAGCCCCCGGCCAGCCTAGTGGAGCGGGCCGCCAAAACCTGGCTCGAGCATTGGCAAAGCCCCGACCAAGTGGCCCGGGTGTTGCGCGTCATCCTCCTATCCGACGAGTTTTTTGCCGCCGAAGGCCAAAAGCTCAAACGGCCGTTTGAGTTACTGGCCTCGTTGCTGCGGGCTACTCAACCGGAATTTACCCCCAACCCAATCCTGATTTGGTGGTTTGGCCGCACCGGGCAGCGGCTGTTTACCTGGCCCACGCCCGACGGCCACCCCGATACCAGCCCGGCTTGGCTGGCCCCCGGCCTTTGGCTGGCCCGCTGGAATTTGGTGGCCGGCCTCCTCCTGGCCGACTGGCACCAGATTGCCCGGTTTGATTTGGCTAAGCCGCTGCCCGCCGGGGCCGTAACCGCCCGGCAAATGGCCACCTTCTGGGCCGAGCGGCTGCTGGGGAACCCCCAGGCCCCCGTGGTGGAAAAAGCCGCCTACCTACTGGCCAGCGGCGGTAGCCCCGACGAGCCGCCCCTAGGCAATGCCGATGAACGTAAGTATTTGTTAAACAACGCCGTAGCCCTACTGGCCATGGCACCAGAGTTTCAGTGGCGATAACTGGTAACCAACGAGGTAGGCCCGGCTGATTGGGCCATCACCTGCCCGTGCCACCCCGATCGCCAGCTAAGCAAGTAGAAAGATTACGGATGGTCTATCCTACACATGACTAAATAATTGTTCAATTCAATTTGATTGTCAATCATTTACAAGATGAGAATACGCAATCTTAATTTGATGTTGGGATAAGCCGAAATTCCTTTATACCTCCACGCCCACCATCACAATGTCATCGCGTTGGTCGGCACCTTGTTGGTAATCGGCCAGGGTCGTGGCTAATAACTCACCGAATGGGCGGAGCGGAAGGTCTTGATTGGCCTCCAGGACTTGCCGGAGGCGTTCCAGGCCAAATTTATGCCGGGCGGCATTAGGCTGGTCGGTCAGGCCATCGGAAAAGAAATAGAACCGGTCGCCGGGGTGGAGTTCAAGGTGCTGGGTGTCAAAAGTGGCTTGGTCGGCTTTGTTGAGGCCCCCGCCCACGCTCTTGCGCGCGCCCGGTAGCACTTCAACGCGGCCCGTGCCCGCGCGCACGTACCAGAGTGGGCGGCGCGCCCCGGCAAAGGCCAGTTGCACCGGGCCGCCGGGTTGGGGGCGGGTGAGGGCCACCAGGGCCACGTCCATGCCGTCCACGTTGCTGGCCAGCGAGCCACCGGTTTGTTTGAGGGCCAGGCGCACCCGCTCGTCCAACAGGGCCAAGATGCGATCGGGCTGGGTAACGTGGCCCTGGCCCACGATCTCGTTCAAAATCGAGTGGCCGATCATGCTCATCATCGCCCCGGGCACGCCGTGGCCGGTGCAGTCCACCCCCGCCAAAAACTGGGTCTTGCGGGTTTGGCCGGGCCGGGC
>JALONO010000136.1 GCA_025454895.1 Bernardetiaceae bacterium | reverse complement strand
AAACAAGCAACATTGGCAAGTCCTAGCCCGGTGGAACATCCCCATCCTCACGATTTTTAGCGAAAATGATGAGATTTCGGCCGGGGAACAAGAAAAGATGATGGCCCAATTCATCGGCGCGCAAGGTCAGCCCCACACTATTCTAAAAAACGCCTCCCATTTTATCCAAGACGACCAACCTGCCGAGTTAACCAAGCAAATGATCAGCTTTTTCCAGTAAATCTGGATGGCTTTAGCAAGTTTTGGTGCAGCAGCCGATTGTTGGGGTTTTTGGCTATTTGGTTTTACCAAAAAAAGTAATGTGCTCATTGAGACTGTCGTTACTCGGCACTTGATCATTCCAGGTACCTCACACCCAATCATCCCTAAATGAAGATCATAAATAGAGCACTTAAGCATAAAGCCTACTTCCTTGTGCTTGAAAACGAGAGGATGATGTGGGTGCCGTTCTTTATTTCCTCCATCGCCCTGGCCACGCGCCTTTTGAGTTGGCCAAACGTGCGGCACACGCCCCCCGCGAGCTTGGTGTTCTTCAAATGGTACTACAGCAACTCCGCCGGGTTGAGCTCGGGGCAGTAGGACGGCAACACCTCGGGCCGCAGCCTTTTCCGCCCTTTGTCCTCTTTGGCCAGGAACCCCTTTGCCAAAAAAACGCAGGCGAGCGCGCCCTCGGGAGCTGGTTTACTTTTTTGGGCCAGTTGTCATAAATAGCCCAGTGCTTGCCACTATACTATGTCATTGGCCCTTAAACTGTCTTTGTCAGGCTGGTGGCATCGGCTTTTCCTATATTTCTTGTTCACAAACCACTTTTTTTCATGAAAAATGTTTTAAAAACCGCAACCTTGATTGCTAGCTTATTATTTACCGTGGGCGGTTTCACCGCTTGTGGCGGGGGCGATAAACCCGAAGAAGCCCAAATCGAGGAGAGCGAAAAAGTAGATGGACCGTTAGATGCCCTGGGCAAACTCGGCGACGTGGCCAAGGCGATCGAAGGGGCGAGTAAACAAAGCGAGGAATTAAAGAAACAGCGGATTGAGCGCGGCGATACCGTGCCCATGCACTACGAAAAACTGGCTGAGTGGCTACCCGCCTCCATCAGTGGTTACGAAAAACAGGGGGATCCCGAGGGATCAACCTCTACTATGAGCGGGTTCGGGGTTTCGGAGGTGAAGCAAGCCTACGTAAACGGCGACCAGCGGGTGGATGTGAAAATTATGGACTACAACTCGATGAACGGGGCCGGGGGCCTGGCCCTGCTCGGTTTCTCGGCCGCCGCCGAAATGTCGATCGACAATAGCACCGAAAAACAGGTGGGCTTTAAACAAGGCGAAACCATCAAAGGCTCCCAGGTTTTCCACAAAAAAGACAAACACGCCACGATTTCGGCCGTAGTTACCGATCGGTTTGTGATCGAGGTATCGGCCAACCAACAAGAAGACATGGAGTTGGTGAAGAAGATTTTCCAGGACATGCCCCTTAACAAAATGGCCGAACTTTAGTCCAGCTTACCCAGTGCGGGCGCTGGCCCAAATAATCCTTGCCCCGCTGGCGTTACCGCGCCAGCGGGGTTTTTGTTTTCCCCTCGCCTACAATCAAATTCGGATTGCACATTTCCAATGCCATAAACGACGGATAACCAACCGAGAACACTATTCAACTCTGTGGTAATTCCATCGTTTTGGCCCCACCCATCAGTTGCGCACGGCAAACATGCCTTGGGCGTAATTGTCGGCCACTTGGGTGGCTACGGGGCCGCCCATCACGTTAACATGTTGGGCAAAATCAATGCGGTTGGGGCCGTTGAACATAGCCAACACATTGGTAACAAGCTCGATGCGGCTGGCAGCCCCGCCTGTTACCTGCACGCCCTGGCCCAGGGGCAGCCGCACGGTGCGGTAGTTTTCGTCGCTGCCGATGTGGTACACCAGCCCGCGCGGGTTGGCCTCGGTGGCAAAAAAGCGGCCCTCGAGCAGCACAAACTTGTAACCAGTGTTCCAGTCCCAGGCCATGAGGTTGGTCGGGTCCAGGTCGCCCACCTGGTCGGTCGATTTGTTGCGGGGCGGGTCCACCCCAATGCTGAACTCGAGCTCGTCGTATTGGCCGGCGGGCACCCCCGCCAACGTGAGCACGTAGCTGGCCTCCGTGTCGCCCCGCCGCACCAAGTGGTAGCTTTCCGGCTCGGCGTACACTTGGCCCGTGGCCCGGTTGCGCAGTTTCACCTGGCTCACGTACATCCTGAAATCGGTGATGGTGAACGAGTTGCCCGCCGCGTTTTGGTAGCGGGCCGTGTTAAAGTTGAGCGGCGAGCCGCCCACTTGCAATTGCAAACGAAGCTCCACCTGACCCTCGGGGTCGGGGCTGCTATTTTGGCAAGCCCCCAAGGCCAGCCAGGGCAAAAAGAGTAACCAACGGAGGAGGCGCATGGAAATATTGGTTGAGGTGAATATTAACGTGACCAAATGATTGCATGATTAAATGACTGTTCTGTTTGATCATCCATCGTTTAAAAAAGTAAATACTGATCGGAAGTGTTGCCTTTGAGGCAACGCTAGGATTTTGCCGTTCATTATCAATGACTTACAAATAAAATAGACAATAGGCAAGCCAACCCTCGCCCTAGATAACGGAGCGATTTGCCGCAAAGTTGCACTTGGGCCGATTAATTAGGGTTGCCAGGCCTGCACCAGGCGGTCCTTTCCGCTCAAATCGCGGTGGAGGGTGGGCTGCCGCAGCCCGTGGCTGGCCAATAGCTCGGTGGTGGCGGGGCCAAACCGCTCGTTGATCTCCACCCAAAGCTGGCCACCGGGGCGCAATTTGGCCCGGGCAGCCCGGGCCAGGGCGGCGTAAAACCGCAGCGGGTCGTGGTTGGGCACAAACAGGGCCGTAGCTGGCTCGTAATCAAGTACTTGGCGGGTCATCTCGGCTTTTTCTTGCTCGGTTACATAGGGCGGGTTGCTCACCAGCAGGTCCAACTCGGGCCAGGCAGTAAGCGGGTGGGCCAGCACATCGTGGGCCAAAAACTCGACCGCCACTTGGTGGGCCGCTGCATTTTGGCGGGCCGTGGCGAGGGCCGCCGGGCTAATGTCCGTAGCGAGCATGCGCAGCCCCGGCACCTGAGCGGCCAAGGTAACGGCAATGCAGCCGGAGCCAGTGCCCACCTCGAGCGCGGTGGGCGGCCCGGCGGCCGGGCCGGGCCACTGGGCCAGCAGTTTTTCCACCAGTTCCTCGGTTTCGGGGCGGGGGATGAGCACGCCCGGCCCCACCGCAAACTCCCAGCCCATAAACGGGGCGCGCCCCAGCACGTATTGTACCGGCTCGTGGGCGGCCAGCTGCTCCGCAATCAAGTTTAACTCGTTGTTTTCTAGCGGTAAAAGCTCGTCGGGTCGGGCCAACAGTTGGGCCTGGTTGCGGCCAAAGCGGGCCATTACGTACCAGCGGGCCACGGCTTGGGCTTCGGGGGCCGGGTAAGCCAAGGCGGCGGCGGCTTGCAACCTTTCTAAAATGGCACGAGTGGTGAGCAAGGTAAAAGGGTTTGGTTATAAAAGTAACCTGGTAATGGATTGGTTGCGCGATAGGCAAAGGCCCGCCGGATCAGTTGGAGCCAGGGCATGACGGCTGGGTAGTGACTGGCTTAGGGGGGCGGAGAGCGCGACGATAGGAGCGGTGTTGTTTTGGGGCGGGGGCCAAAAAACCGCTGCCGAGGCGTTAGCCGTTGGCAGGGTTTGGCCCCCGCCCCAAAACAATACGGGAGCTTGCCGGACCTTGGAGCACCCCGGCCCCGCGCGCCTACGCAAACCCAAAATCAGCACTGCCAGTGGCCGCGCGGGGTAAGCCCCAAAAGTTACCGATGCAAGATCGCTCAACTGGTGCGGTTAGAACAATTAGCGGGGTTGGGTTGTCCAACCAATGCTTAATATAAGAAATTGGTTACCAAATTTTCACAGCGATTGCTAAACCCTTTTTGGAGCCATTGGGCCAAGGCCGGATTACCACCCTACGCCGCCGGGGGCTCGTTTTTGGGCGGTTGCGGGCCACGGGGGGGCCGGGGGCCGCGCCGGGGCGGGCGCGGGCCACGGTTGTTGCCACCGCCACCGTCGTTTTTGGGCGGGCGCGGGCCTTGCTGCGGGTTACCGCCCTCGTTTTTGGGTGGGCGCGGGCCTTGCTGCGGGTTGCCGCCCTCGTTCTTGGGCGGGCGCGGGCCTTGGTTGCGGTTGCGCCCCCGGTCGCGGTCGCGCGGGGGGCGGGGGCCGCGGTTTTCTGGTTTGGGCGGGGCGTTGTCGCTGCCTTCGTTTTTGGGCACGGTTTGGTCGCCTGGGTTGCCCTGGCCGCCCCGGTTTTGGGGGTTGCGCCCGTCAGGCCCGCGCTTTTTCTTGTTGCGTTTGTTGTTGCGGCCTTTGCGGTCAAACCGGCTCTCGTCCATTTCGTCCACCACCCAACTGGCCTGGGCGCGGCTGGGGTCGGGCGGGGTGTTGGCCTTGGGCGCATCGCCGTTGGGTTGCAAAAACTCGACCGGTTGGCCTTGCTCGTTCATGAGTTGGATTTCGCGCACGCGCTCGGCCGAGAGGGGGTACCAGGTGCTTTCGGTGTCGTAGCTAAACCACATGATCTTTTTGAAAATGTCGGTTTTTTGCAGGTACGCCTTGCCCTTCACGGTTTCCAGGGGCTTGTCCACCTTGGGAATGTCCACCAGGGCATCCAAGTAGGTTTCCAGCTCGTAGTTGAGGCAGCACTTGAGCCGCCCGCACTGGCCGGAAAGCTTGCTGGGGTTGAGCGACAGGTTTTGGTAACGGGCCGCCGCCGTGGACACGTTTTTAAAATCGGTGAGCCAGGTGGAGCAGCAAAGTTCACGCCCGCACACCCCGATGCCGCCCAGCCGGCCGGCCTCTTGCCGCAGGCTGATCTGCCGCATCTCGACCCGTACTTTGAACTCCCCGGCCAGGTTTTTGATCAACTCGCGGAAATCGACCCGGTCCTCGGCGGAGTAGAAGAAGGTGGCTTTGCTGTTGTCGGCCTGGAACTCCACGTCCGACAATTTCATCTTCAGCTTGGCTTCGCCGATGATCTCGCGGGTGCGGTACAAGGTGGGCAGTTCCCGGTTTTGCACTTCTTCCAACTTGGCGAGGTCTTTTTGGCTGGCCAGGCGGTAAATGCTCTTGATTTCGTCGTTGTCTTTTACCTTCTTTTTGAGCATTTGCAGGCGCACCAGT
This sequence comes from Bernardetiaceae bacterium, assembly GCA_025454895.1. Classification (GTDB taxonomy): domain Bacteria; phylum Bacteroidota; class Bacteroidia; order Cytophagales; family Thermoflexibacteraceae; genus JALONO01. The sequence continues at coordinate 5,276 of JALONO010000136.1, read as the reverse complement.
TCGCCTTGCAGCGACACGTAGCCGATGTGGTAACCGCTCTGGGCTTCTACCACCACCGCATCGCCGGTGGTGAGGTGGGTGTTGCTCACGTTGCGGAAAAACTCCTTACGCCCACCTTTGAAGCGGACTTCTACCACGTTAAAGCGTTGTTGGCCAGGTAGTTCCATGTTGCCCAACCAATCAAAAACATTTAATTTATTACAACCCGAAGTGCCGCAGGTGCCGTTGTTCTGGCAACCGCTCACGCCGTTGGCGCTCTTTTTTTTATGGCTTCCGCATCCGCCGGAGCCGCACGAACTACATCCCATATTGAGTGAGGCTGGTAAGTTTGAAACTGCAATTACCGAATTTACCGATCCGCCTTGGTGAAGGCATTTGGTTGAAGCCGAGGCCGTTTGCTAGCCTGGTTCAATTTGTAAAGGTATATCAAAAACCAATTGCCTGGGGCCTTTTGCGCCCGTGGTCGGGGCTTCGCCTGGGCGATATTTCACATTTGCCAATTTTTTAGATTTTGCGCCACCCGCCCGTTTTCATCAGCGATCCCGGCGCGGCCCCCTCCGGGCGGTCTAACGTTTCGGTACGTTTAATTGTCGTGCGCGCGGGCAGGCCCGACAAGGGCGGAGCCAGTCGCAGAGCCCCGAGAGAGTAACCCCATGGCCAAACAATCGGGTTCAGCCCGCGGTTTTGCCCCGAAAAAGCCCATGCCCCGTACCCTCCGCCTGCTCCTGGGCGACCAGCTCAACCACCAGCATTCCTGGCTGGCCACTGTGGACCCCCAGGTTACCTACGTGCTCATGGAAATGCGGCAAGAAACTGACTACGTGCGCCACCACGTGCAAAAAGTACTTGCCTTTTTTGCCGCCATGCGGGCCTTTGCCGCCCACCTACGCGCGCAGGGCCACCAAGTAGTGTACCTCACCCTCGACGACCCGGCCAATACCCAACAACTCACCACTAACCTGGACCGGCTGCTGGCTCAGCACCGCAGCGAGCGGCTCGAGTACCAACTGCCCGACGAGTACCGGCTGGACCAACAACTCCAAGCTTACTGCGCCCAACTGCCGCTGCCCAGCCAAGCCTTTGATACCGAGCACTTTTTAACCACCCGCCACGAGCTGCAAAACCTTTTCAAAGGCAAAAAGACCTATTTGATGGAGGCTTTTTACCGGAAAATGCGCCAAAAGCACCAAATTATGCTTGAGCCAGATGGGCAGCCCACCGGCGGCCGCTGGAACTTTGACCATGAAAACCGTCGCAAATTTGACGGCAAGGTGAACGTGCCCGCCCCGCTGCGGTTTTTGGACCCCGCCAGCCAGGCCCAGTTGGCCGCCCTCCGGCAAATGATCGAGCAGCAGGGCGTGGCCACCCTGGGCCAGGCCAACCTGGACCAGTTCGACTGGTACTACACCCGGCCCCAGGCCCAGCAAATGTTGGCCTACTTTGTGGAGCGTGCCCTGCCCCATTTTGGCACCTACCAAGATGCCCTCCACGGCGATTTCCCCTATTTGTTCCACTCGCGGTTGTCGTTTGCGCTCAATGTGAAACTGCTGCACCCGCTCGAGGTGGTGGAGGCGGCCCTGGCCCAGTGGCAACGGCAGCCCCAGGCCATCAGTTTGCCCCAAATCGAGGGGTTTGTGCGCCAAATCATCGGCTGGCGCGAATACATGCGCGGCATTTACTGGGCCCACATGCCCCAGTTTGCCACGCTCAACTTTTTTGAGCACCGCCGCCCGCTGCCCGCCTGGTACTGGACCGGCCAAACCCGGATGAACTGCCTGCGCCACGCGGTGGGCCAGTCGTTGGAGCGGGCGTATGCCCACCACATCCAGCGGCTCATGGTTACCGGAGCGTTCGCCAACCTGGCCGGGGTGGACCCCGCCGAGGTGGATGCCTGGTACCTAGGCATTTACGCCGATGCCATCGAGTGGGTCGAGATCACCAACACCCGGGGCATGAGCCAGTACGCCGACGGGGGCATAGTGGGTACCAAACCCTACGTGGGCAGTGCCAACTACTTGCACAAAATGGGCAACCACTGCGCAAGCTGCTATTACGATAAGGATAAAAAACACGGCGACCGGGCCTGCCCGTTCAATAGCCTGTACTGGCATTTTTACCACCGCCACCGCGACAAACTGGCCCGCAACCCCCGCATCGGCATGGCCTACGTTACCCTCGATAAAATGCCCGCCTCCGAACTAGCCAAAATATTACAGCAAGCCGAACACTACCTGGCCCACTTAGACGAGTTATGAGCGTTGCCTGGATACCCGATTAGCTTGATGATTGTATGATTTTTCTAACCGACCGTCATCAAAGTGATGGCGGATTGACAATCAACTAATTGACTTAACCAGCCCCTGTCATCCCAAAAAATACTGCACCGGGTTGGTGTTAGTGTGGGTGGGCAGCACGGGCAAATGGGCAAAGGCGGGTTGCAGGCGGTCAATCAGCAGGTCCACCGTGGCGATCTCGCTTTCGTAATGCCCCACGTCGGCGATCACCAGGCGGTTGTCGGCATCAAAAAACTGGTGGTACTTGTAGTCGGCGGTTACGAAGAAATCGGCCCGGGTGGCCACGGCCTGGGGCAGCAAAAAACTACCCGACCCGCCGCACACGGCCACTTTGTGTACCGGGTGGCCCCGCAGCGGCGTGTGGCGCACCACGGCCAGTTGCAACTGGTTTTTAAGGTATTGCAAAAATTCGCCCTCGGTAACCGGTTCGGGCAAGTAGCCCACCAAACCCGCCCCCACGGTCTGGTTTTCATTGGCCAGTTCGTGCAGGAAATAGGCCACCTCTTCGTAAGGGTGGGCCTGGCGCATCGCGGCCAGCACCGCACCCTCGGCGTAAGCGGGCAGCACCACCTCAAGGCGGGTTTCGGTCACCTGCTCCAACACATTGGCTTGACCCAAGTGGGGGTTGGCCTGGGCATTGGGCTTAAATGTACCCTGGCCCACCACCGCAAAACTGCAATGGCTGTAATTGCCGATCTGCCCGGCCCCGGCTTGGGCCAGGGCCTGGAGCAGGGCCTCGGCGTTGGCGATGGGTACAAACACGGTCAGTTTCTTCAAAATCCCCCGCTTTGGGGCCAAAATTTGCGGGTTTTGCAGACCCAGCCGGGCGGCCAAGTGGGCGTTTACCCCGTCGAGCACGTTGTCGAGGTTGGTGTGGATCGCGTACAGGCCCACGCCATACTGGATGGCTTTGAGCACGGTCCGTTCCACGTAATTGCGGCCGGTCAGTTTCTTCAACCCGCTAAACATAATGGGGTGATGGGCCACCACTAAGTTGCAACCTCGGGCCAGGGCCTCGTCCACCACGGCCTCGGTAGCATCCAGGGCCACCAAAATGCCCCGCACGGGTGCCTGCGGGTCGCCCACGAGCAGGCCCGCGTTGTCGTAGCTTTCTTGGTAAGCCAGCGGGGCCAGGGTTTCCAAAAAACGGGTTACTTGGGCAACGGTGGTGGTCATGGCGGCAGCGCGGATGTTTCTACGAAGTTACAACAAACCGCCCTACCCGCGTAATCAAAAAATATCGCCCCGCCAGTGTTTAAGGCACCGTTGGGGCGAAGAAAACGCCAGCTTAAGGAAATTAAAACGCCAGCCCCAAGGTTACCCCAAAGCGCAAGCCTACATTGCTAAAACCGGTAAAATTGAAGTCTTGCTCAATGGCTCCACCCTCGTAGCTAATGTTGCGGGCGGTAAACGACGGCCCCGCGAACACGTCTAACGAAACGATGTCGCTGAAAATCCACTGGCCGCCCACCACTACCCCGCCGCCGAAACCAGTGAGCCTGGCCCGCTCAACTTCGTTGACGGTGAGGCTTAGTTCCACATTTTGGTAACGGGCATAAGGGGCCACAAAGAAGCCTTGGGGTGCGCTTTTACTCTGCGACAGGTAAAAACGGTACTCTGGCGTAATGCCAAAGCCTCGGTAGCGGGTTTCGGCAATGCTAAAACCAGTGTAAAAGAAACCAAGCTGGGCACTGCTGCGCTCGGTGATGGCCCGCTCGTAAAACACGGAGCCAGTGCGCACTAGCGGGCTAATCATATTGATTTTGAAGATGTTTTTCTTGTCGCCGCCGTCGTTGCTGCGTCCGCGCCCCTGGCCTAGGGCAGTCGGGGCGGTGGCCAAAAGGGATAAGCCAAAAAATACGGCCAGGTAGGTTAATTTATTTTTCATAAAGTGTTAGAAGTTTATGAGCGGTATTACGATAACAATGTTAAAAAGTTGGGCCGCTGGCTGGCCTTAGGCTTTTGTTAACAGAACCAAGCCCACCGACCGCCTAAAACTTTGGCTCAAGCGGGCGGTCTCGCTTGGCTTTAGGTGCGATTTTCGTTCCTTTACAGCCTGATTACCCGTGGATTATTTGCAAGCCATTAAAGTAAAAAATTAATGCTGTACCTCAAAATTTCTTTACTATTGCTGGGCAGTGGCCTACTGTTGTTTTTGCCGCCCGTAACCGACAGCCTGGCCCCTGCCAGTTCCCCTACCGATACCGCCCAGGTGCAGCAAGTGCGGGCGTTTCCCCTGCCCGCCCAAGTGAGCTTTGCGGGCGAGCCCGTGCCCCTCACTGACCCGGACATCCGCGAGCGGCTGGAGCGCGAAATCATCCAAAATTGCTACAAACACGCCGCCACGTTGATGATTTTGAAACGGGAAGGCCGTTGGCGGCAACCCCTGGAGGAGATTTTGGACCGCAATGGCATCCCGCGCGACTTCTTCTACCTCTGCGTAGCTGAGAGCGAACTGGACGAACTGGCCGTATCGGGCGTGGGGGCGATGGGCTTTTGGCAGTTCATGAAGGGCACCGCCGGGGAGTTTGGCCTCGAGGTTTCTGCCCAGGTGGACATGCGCAAGGACCCGCTCGCCTCCACCGAGGCCGCCTGCCGCTACCTCAAGCAAGCCCAGGCCAAATTCGGTAACTGGACCCTCACGGCCGCCAGCTACAACCGGGGCATGAACGGGCTCGACAAAGCCATTAAAAACCAAAAGGTGAACTCGTTTTATAACCTCTACCTCAACCGGGAAACTTACCGCTACGTGTTGCGGATCGTGTCGTTGAAAATCATCCTGGAAAACCCGGCCGCCTATGGTTTTGTGGTGCCCGCCCAAGAGCGTTACCAGCCCTACGCCACCCGCACCGTGCAAGTGGATACTACCATTAACAACCTGCCCGATTTTGCCGCCCAGTTTGGCCTGAGTTACAAAACCTTGAAAATCCACAACCCCTGGCTCGATAGCGACGACTACCGGCTGGTGATCCCCAAGGGCCG
>JALONO010000135.1 GCA_025454895.1 Bernardetiaceae bacterium | reverse complement strand
AACGTATCGGCCACGCTGGGGGGCTACTGGGCCTGGGGCCAACACACGGCGGTGCGCAGCCAGCTTAGCAGTGCCTGGCGGCCGCCCACGCCCAACGAGCTGTTTAGCCAAGGGCTGCACCACGGGGTGGCCGCGCTGGAATTTGGCAACCCCAACCTGCGCTCCGAGCAAGCCCTAAAATGGACCAATAGCCTGGAAATCAACACTAAAACCTGGGAGGTTGAACTGACCGCCTACTACCAGCACATTGCCCACTACATTTTTTTGACCCCACGCGACAGCCTGTTACTCACCATCCGGGGGGCGTTCCCGGCCTACGACTACCAGCAAACCCAGGCGCGGTTCGCCGGGCTAGACGGCCAGGCCAAGGTGCAACTGCCCGCCGGGCTGAGCCTGCAAACCAAGGGCAGCCTTGTGTGGGCGCGCGACTTGCGGGCTGGGGCCTTTTTGCCCTGGATCCCTCCGGGCCGGGTCGAGAACCGCCTGGCCTGGCAAACCGGCCCGCCGGGTAGCCCCACGCCCAAATGGTACGCCAGCTTGGTAGCCCTTACGGTAGCCCGCCAGTACCGTTGGGAGGCCAACCGCGACTTTGCCCCCCCGCCGGGCGGCTACACCCTGTTCAGCTTAGAAGCCGGGGGCCGCTGGGCACTAGGCAAGGCCCAATGCCAAACCTTGGCCGTGCAACTAGAGGTGCGCAACCTGGGCAACTTAGCTTACCGCGACTACCTCAACCGCTTTCGGTTCTTTGCCGATGAAATGGGGCGAAATTTCTTACTTTCTCTTCATTTGGAATTTGATTGAACCTGATATTTTTCTTGCCAATCCTCCTAAGAAAATATTTGTAATATAATGCTGTTTTTATTTTTAGATCATTAACAATCAAATAGTTATGAGTATTGTCTGTTTTCAATCTTTGCTTTTTTAGTTATTTTTGATTACGTAAACCTAGCCTCAATTTTACCATAAGAAAGCGAAGACATTTCTTAAACAGTATCAAAACGTAACAGAGATCGTACATCCCAATAGTTCAATGAAACGATACCGGGCAAAAAATCATTAAGTCATGAAAATTTAAGCAACTCACCAACCATTTACTTTCTTCTGTTTTTTTCACCTTTAATTGTTTAATACCATGCGTATTTTCTTGAAGTTCATGCAACCTGTGGCTCTGGTGGCCTTTGCTGTGCTGGCCGCCTCGTGCAACCGTAACGACCCGGAGCCAGAAAACGAAACCGAGGAGATCAACACCTTATTGCTGACAATGTCCCCCCTCCAGGGCCAAGGCGGAACTCCCGCGATTTTCAGCTTCAGCGATTTGGACGGCCCTGGTGGGAACGCTCCGGTGATTACCGGCCCGGTACCACTGCGGGCCAATACCACCTACGAAGCCTTCGTAGTCGTGGGCAAAGCCGAAAACGGTGTTGTAGAAGACAAAACCACCGAGGTGGACGAGGAAGGCTACGAGCACCAGTTTTTCTATGTGGCCAACCCTGCCTCGTTGGTGCAATTTACCGCTACTGACACCGACCGCGATAACCGGCCTATTGGCATCCTCACTCGGGCCCAGACCGGGGCGGCGGGCACGGGCACGTTGCGGATAGTGCTCCGCCACGACCTGAACAAAGCCTTTGCGGGCCTCAACAACACCAACTACCTGCAAGCGGGCGGCGAAACCGATGTCGAGGTTACGTTTAACATTACCGTGCAGTAATCAACCTGTAATTCAGCCGAGCAGATGTGCAACCCCGGAGGCCAAAATACCTCTGGGGGTTTTTTGTTGATAATCAGATTTTTATATTGAACTTCTTCTCGAAAAAAGCCATTTTCAACCCCCGCGTTTTTTTGTTTGCTTAACCGATGCCAGTTTTGTCGCCAAACCGTTTGCCATGTGCCTGATTGTGTTTGCTTGGAACTTGCACCCGCGCTATCGGCTGGTGCTGGTGGCCAACCGCGACGAGTTTTACGCCCGCCCCACCCAGGCCGCCCACTGGTGGGCCGAGCCACCGGGGCTGCTGGCCGGGCAAGACCTCACCGCCGGAGGCACCTGGCTGGGCCTCACCCGCACTGGGCGCTGGGCGGCCCTCACTAACTACCGAGATCCGGCCCAGTTTGGCCGGGCCGCCCGCTCGCGCGGGGAACTGCCCACGGGCTACCTGGCGGGTTCCCAACCCCCGGCCTATTACTTGGCCCAGCTACACCCCCAGGCCGCCACCTACAACGGCTTTAATTTGTTAGTGGGCGATCAAGATCAGTTGTACTATTACGGCAATTACCAAGGCCAGGTGCGCCCGCTGGCCCCAGGGCTTTACGGGCTGTCGAACCACCTGCTGGACACGCCCTGGTACAAGGTGGAAACCGCCAAGGCCCGGCTGCACCAGCAACTCGCCGCCCCGGAGCTAACCGCCGAAACCCTGCTGGACCTGCTGCACCTGCCCCAGCCCCCGCCCGACGAGCAGGTGCAACGCACCGGGCTACCGCTCGCCAAAGAGCGGATGCTGGCCCCGCTGTTTATCGCCAGCCCCGACTACGGCACTTGCTCCACCACCAGCCTGCTCATCGACCACCAGGGCCGGGTGTGCCTGGCCGAACGCAACCACAACCCCCTGCGCCCGGCGGCCACTCAGCAGTTCAAGTTCAACCTGGAGCCTGGGCCGTAGATTTTCCATCCCTGCCTTGGGCGAAGAAAAATCATTTGATCCCATGGTATTGCCATTTTACTAAAATGGTTTTTTTCTTGATTATCAAGTGTTTAAAATAATTTAAAACCTAGTGTACCGTTGAGTTTAGGATTGGCCTACCTTTAGCCCGAACCAAATCGGGCTTAGGCCCTAATCCTTATTGTTTACCCATCCGATCGAAGCAACATGACCAACCGTCGAACTTTTCTGCAAACCGCCGCTGGGGCGGTACTGGCCTCGGCCTGCCAGCCCACCACCCAGCGCGATCAATCCGCGCAAGCCCCCGGCCAGGTGCCCCTCATTATTTCTACCTGGAACCACGGCCTAGCCGCCAATGCCGAAGCCTGGGCCGTGCTACAAAAAGGGGGTAGCCTGCTCGATGCCGTGGAGGCGGGCGTGCGTATCAGCGAAGCCGACCCCAAGGTGGACAGCGTGGGCTACGGTGGCCTGCCCGACCGCGACGGCCGGGTAACCCTCGATGCCTGCCTCATGACCGGCGACGGCCGCTGTGGCTCAGTGGCCGCCCTGGAGCACATTCTGCACCCCATTTCGGTGGCCCGCCAGGTGATGGAAAAAACCCCGCACGCCATGCTCGTGGGCGAGGGCGCGCTCCGGTTTGCCCTGGCCAACGGCTTCGCGAAGCAAAACCTGCTTACCCCTGAAGCGGAAGCGACCTGGCGGGAGTGGTTGAAAACCGCTCAGTACGCCCCGCGGCCCAATGCCGAAAACCACGACACCATTGGCCTGTTGGCGGTAGCCGCTTCGGGCCAGCTGGCCGGGGCCTGCACCACCAGCGGCCTGGCCTACAAAATGCACGGCCGGGTGGGCGACTCGCCCATTATCGGGGCGGGGCTTTACGTGGACAACGAGGTGGGGGCCGCCACCGCCACCGGTTTGGGCGAGGCCATTATTAGGGTGGTAGGCAGCCATGCCGTGGTGGAAGCCATGCGGGCCGGGCACAGCCCCCAAGCTGCCTGCCGCCTCGTGGCCGAGCGGCTGCTCAAAAAAAATCCCAACAGCCCTAACCTCCAGGTGGGCTTCCTGGCCGTGGACAAAGACGGCCGCCACGGAGCCATTGGCTTGCAAAAAGGGTTTACCTACGCTTTGCACACCTCGGCGGGCAATCAGTTGTTTGATGCCGAGCCTTTATTGCCCTAAACCATGGGGTTATTCATCGATGGATGCCCCCTCACAGGCTAATCGCTTTTGTCAACTATTTAAAAATAAGACCATTGCGGTATTTTGCTTAGATTTAGTTAAACATCTGCTAACGCTGGCCTAGGCTGATTTCTTTCTTTAGGGATATATCGCAACCTTGGCTCTGTTCGTTTTGTAATTAAACATAGTAGTCTTTGCTCCATCGGCTTGAACAATCTTTCTCTCCGATTATACCAAAATCAAATAGGGATTGCGTATTGTTATCTCGTAAATGATTGACTATCAAATGAAGTGATCATTAAGTCATTTAGGATAAAATGAAACTCGCCCCTACCTTAGTTGTGCTGGCTTGCTTTGGCGGGCTAGCTTGCTCCTCGGCCGACCCAGAGCCAGGCCCGCTCAATTCGCTGGAGTTGATCCTGGGCGATATGGAAGGCCCCCACGAGGCCCGGCCCGCCGGTGTGCCCGACCACTACAACTGGTCCACCGGGCCGCGCATGGGCGCAGGCAACAACCCTGGCCGGTTTACCGCCCTCACCGCCTGGGGCCAATTGTACGAGGCCCAGGGCGGCAACCCCGCCCGCAACACCCGCGTGGAGTTCCGCAACATGGCTACCTACGTGCTCAGCAAACGTACCGGCAAGTGGCAACGCCTTCAATTTGCCCTGGCCGTGGAAGGGGCCGCCTACCGTGAAGACTTTGTGAACGACGAGAGCAAGGCCCCCGACAAACGCCGCGAACCCAGCGGCACGGTATCGGTGCGGGCGGGCGGCGGTTTCAACTACCACTTTTGGCCCCCCGGCCGGGCCAGCATTGACCCCACCGACGTGGCCGGGGTGTTTACCACGGTGCAGGCCCGCCTCATCGTGCACGACCCCGCCCAACCCGACGACCGGGCCACCGCCCGCTACCTGCTGGGCATGGGTGCCGACTACTGGCTCGACCAATCCGCCCAGTGGGACAACTTCCGCACCAATGCCGACGTGGCCATTGGCAAGTTCCGGTTCGTAAAGCCGGAATGGGGCGCATTCAACATGGTAACCCTCTCCGCCGAAGAGTTGCGCCGTAATCCGCCGCCGTTGGAATAAAAATCAGGCCAACGGTTTGGCCAACGGCGCAAGTTTACCTAAATTGGTAGGTACGCTAACATCAAATGGTTCGTATTTACTTGCTAATAGGGCTTTGGGGCTGGCCTTTGTTGGGGATGGCCCAACTTAAGCCGCAGTACAGCCAGTACTTCATCAACAATTACCTGCTCAACCCGGCCATTACGGGCATCGAGGATTATGCTGATTTAAAACTCAGCTTCCGCCAGCAATGGGCGGGCATTGCCGGGGCACCGGCCACGCTGTACGTGAGCGGGCACACCAAGCTGGGCCACCAGGTAAACGTGGCCAACCCGTCGCAACAACCCGAGCGGCCCCACGCTTTTGGGCCGGGCGGGGCCAACCGCTACCGCAAGGTACGGCCCCACCACGGGCTGGGCGGCCTGCTGCTGCACGACCGGGCGGGCATTTTCAGCTTCACCGAAGCCAATGTCAGCTACGCCTATCACCTGCTGCTCACGCGCGAGGTCAAACTATCGTTGGGGGTGGCAGCCGGTGTGCTGCAATACGCTGTGCGCGGGGCCGACCTCAACCTGGCCAACCCCAACGACCCGGCGGCCGTCAACCTCACTGAGCTACGGCCCAACTTGGGGCTGGGCCTGTGGCTGTACGCGCCCCGGTTTTACCTGGGGGCCTCGTCGGGCCAGATGCTGGGCGGGCTGGGCAGCGGCAGCCAGCCCAACGAAACGGCCATTTTCCGCCACTACTTTGTTACCGGGGCCTATAAGTTGCCGCTGAACCGGCAGGTGTATTTGCTGCCCTCGGTGCTGGCCAAGTGGGCCTCGCCCCTGCCCGCTCGGGTGGACGCTAACCTGCGGGCCGTTTACAACGACCGGCTGTGGGCCGGGGCCTCGTTCCGCCCCGGCGACAGTTGGATCCTGGCGGCGGGCGCGGCCCTCACCCCGCTGCTCGACCTCAGCTACTCGCTGGACTTGGGCACCCACCGCCTGGGCCGTAGCTCGTGGGCTACCCACGAAATTGTGCTGGGCCTGCGCCTAGGCAACCGGTTTGGGGTGTATTGCCCGCAGAATTTGTATTAGCCTCCTTGCGCATTCCCGCGCTGGGTCAAGATAGCGTTGCAACCCGTGGGCTTGCCCCAAAACTCGCGCTTTATACTAAAATGATTGAATGATTTTTATATCTGATTATCAACCACTTAAAAACAAGAAACGCGCAATCTCTATTCAACTTTGATATTAGTCGACCGCCTGGTTCGCTCAATCCCCAACCTCACCTCCACCGAAAAGAGTGTGCATTTTTCGACGCACTACCGTAATAAGCTGGCCCTGCCCACGCGCAACTTAGTCAGGCCGCGCGCCCCGCCTGCGTGAGCTTACAACTTGTAGTTTAACGTTGCAAAGCCTAAATGGCGGATTTCAAAGGTGGCTACCGCTCCCGGAACTGCTGGGGCGTGAGGCCGATCATTTTCTTGAAAAAAGCGTTGAGATGGGTCGGTTCGGCAAAGCGGGCCGGTAGCCGATCATACCCAACAAAAAATCCCACCCCACCGGGCGGCATCCGGCCATCACTCAGGCGTTGGGCTGGGGGCGGCCGGGTGGAGGTAAGGCTCCAACTGGGCCGTGAGCTGCTCAAAGTCTGGCACGCTCAGTTGCTCGGCCCGGAGGTTGAACACGGGCTGGCGCAGTAGCTCCTCGGTGGCCGGGCCTTTTTTAATGAGGCCGCCCAGGGCGTTGCGTAGGGTTTTGCGCCGTTGGTTAAAGCCCATTTTCACCACGGTGAAAAACAACTTTTCGTTGCAGGCCAGTTGGGCCACTTGGTTGCGGCGCAGGCTCAGCACCCCCGATTTTACCTTGGGCGGGGGCTGGAACACGTTTTCGTGAACGGTAAACTCGTATTGGATGTGGTAAAACGCCTGTAACAGCACGCTCAAAATGCCGTAAGTTTTGTTGCCGTGCCGGGCGGCGATGCGCTCGGCCACTTCTTTTTGCACCATGCACACCATTTCGGGCACTTGGTGGCGGTTGGCCAGCAGCTTAAAAAAGATTTGGGAGGAGATGTTGTAAGGCAAATTGCCGATCAGGCCCAGCGGGCCGGGGCCGAACTGCCGGGCCAGGTCCAGGGCCAAAAAGTCGCCTTTGACGATGCGCTCCGGGGCCAGCAGCCCGCTCTGGGCCAGGTAGGTAATCGACTCGCCGTCGATGTCGATCACGTGGGTGGCAAACGCCGGGTTTTGGACCAAAAACTGGGTGAGCACGCCCTTGCCGGGGCCGATCTCGAGCACGGTTTGGTAGCCGCCAAAGCCGGTGAGCCGCTCAGCGATGGCCCGGGCGATGTCAAGGTCGGTTAAAAAGTGCTGGCCGAGGTGCTTTTTGGGTCTCACGTTCATGGGACAAAGGTAGGGCGCGGCCCCGAACCGAAGCCCCGGCTAGCCGGAATTTACAGCTTGATAAATTCCACCCGGCGGTTGTTGGCCTTGTTTTCGGGGCTGGTGTTGGGCAGGGCGGGTTGGCTGGCCCCTTTGCCGTCGGTTTCCAGGCGGGCCGCGTCGATGCCGAACTCGCCGGCCAAAGCCTGGCGCACGGCGGCCGCCCGCCGCTTCGACAGGTCGAGGTTTTTGGCCGCGTCGCCGTCGGAGTCGGTATGGCCGATGATTTTTACCCGGAGGGCGGCGTTCTCGGTCAGCACCTGGGCAATTTCCTTGAGCGCGCCGTAGCTCTGGGGCTTTACCCGGTCCGAGCCGACATCGAACAAAATGCCCCGCGTTACAAATTTGCCCTCGGTGAGCAGTTTGTTGCGGGTGTCGGGCGCGCCCACGGCCAGGCGTAGGTTGGTGAGTAGATAACGGTCTTCTTCTTTGTAAAAAGTAGAAGGTACCAGTAGCATCACCGCATTGTAATTTGCCTCTACCAAAGCACGGGGCAGGTCCAACACTTTTTCTTCGTTTACATACATGCGCAGCCTTTGTTTTTGCCGCCAAATAGCAATGTGGGCTTTGGTGCGGTTCAGCGGGGTAGCGAACTGTTGGCTGGCCACCATATTCTGGAATATCCGGGCTTTACCGTCGTAAAACGCTCCTTCAACCCGGCCAAACTTATGGCCAGCATCAGTGGGGTGCAAACGTAAACTTGCCCCCGCCCGAGTAGGAAAAAGGCTATACTCAAATGCCTCTTTGGTGCTTTTCCGGTCTTTAAGACCAATAAGGATGATCTCGAACCAAGTAGAGTAAAAATTGAATTTGGGATTGCACATGAGGTCGAACTCAAGGGTAAAATTTTCCGGTAACGTGTTGATAAAGTCAGGAATGACCCGGGTTTGCTTGCCCAACTGCAACCATTTGCCCGTCATTCCCTCCACAGTTACCACCTCGCCAGTGCCGTTGGTGTTCCACTTGGCCGGGAAATCGCCCACCGCGTCCTGGCTAAAATCCTCGAGGGCCACGATTTTTTCGCCCGCCACAAAATCAAATTTGGAGTACGACTTGAGCGAGTCGGCGTTAGAGGCCTGGCCCAGCCCGGCCGGGGCCAAGCCTACGGTCAGGGCCGCGATCAACAGGTTTTTCTTCATAAAGTTTGACTAAGTAGATAAGAAAAAGGAAGATTGATAAAACAAACCCACCCATCAATGGCGTTTACTACTGCACTAATGGGATTTGTAAGGAAAATTGTGGCTGGCCGTTGGTTGGTAACTAAAGCCAGTGTGGCGCCAGGCTATGACACCGCCTCCGAAGCCCCGGCCCGCCAGGTCATTTCCCCATCGGGCCGGAAAATCGGTTTTCTGCGTTTAAATTGCCTTCCCTTAACCAAAACTTAACCAACCTCCTCACCTTATGCGCTTAGCTAACAAAGTGGCCATCGTTACCGGTGCGGCCCGGGGCATTGGCCTGGCCGCAGCCCAGTTGTTTTTGCAAGAAGGTGCCCACGTAGTGCTGGCCGATGTGGACATGGCCGCCCTGCGCGAGGCCGAGCACCAACTGGCGGGCCAGTCAGCCGCCTACGTATGCGCCGACGTGGCCGATAACAACCAAGTAAAAGCCCTGGTGGACAAAACCATCGCCGCGTTTGGCGGGCTGCACGTACTGTTTTGCAATGCGGGCATTGGCGGCCACAGCCACTTTTTTTGGGATTATCCCGAAGCTGACTTTGAACAAGTGCTCGACATCCACGTAAAAGGCACCTGGCTGTGCATGAAGCACGCCATGCCCCATTTGATGAAACAGGGCGGCAGTATCATCATCACCTCGTCGGTGGCCGGCAAATTAGGGATGCCCAAGGGCATGGCCTACTCGGCAGCCAAACACGCGCTGGTGGGCGTGGCCCAAACCGCCGCCATCGAGGGCGCGCGCTACGGCGTGCGGGCCAACACCATCCACCCCGGCCCCATCGAGACCGACATGGTGCGCATGTTAGAGGCGGGCCTCAGCCCCAAGGATCCGTTGCAGGGCCGCGACCGGCTGGAAAAATCCATCCCCCTGCGCCGCTACGGCACGGCCCAGGAGGTGGCGCAACTGGCCCTGTTCCTGGCCAGCGACGAAAGCCGCTACATTACCGGCGGGCAGCACATGATCGACGGCGGGCGCACGGCCTGGTAAGCCAGGCTAAGCCTTCCGGGTTGCCCCTGAACACCAAGTTAGTCTAGCTTGCCCATCTCCTGGCGCAGTTTTGCCACTTGTTCGTTGGTGGTGAGGCCGGTGTACAGCACAATTTTTGCCACCTGCTCCTGGTTCAATAACCTGGTTTTGGCAATGACGGTTTGGGGTTCCTCCCGCTCCAGGGTGATGACCTTGCGGCGCGAAGCCTCCAGCTTGGCCTGCTCCCATTCCTCGGGGCTGATGTTTTCGTAGCGGGCCAGTTCGGCGGCCCGCTTCACCCCGGCGTTCTGGGTGTTCACTTGCGGGTTTTCCGGGTTGTGGATGCTCTCGTAGATCAGGTACAGCCGATCACGGTAATTCGCGGGCGTGTCGGATCCCCATTTCCTTCCCTCCGGGAGGGTCGGGGAGGGGTAAGGGTTGAGGTAGATCAGCTAGTGGTTGAACAGCTTGCGCTCGGTGCCCCGCAGGTTTTTCGGGTTCAGGTTGGACACCAGCACCTCGTCTTTGTACACTTCGTTCGTTGGTGCGGGGGTTGACTTTGCAGGGGGCCGTCATCACCACAATGGTGTAAACGGTCTTCTCTACCGAATAATCCTCCTAGCTGCGCTGCTGCTCGGTAATGGCTTGCAAATGATAGTGGAAGCGGTCGAAATTATGCCGGGCGGTCGCACCGTCGTACTCCACTTTCTGGATCTCGATCACCACCCGCCGCTTGGCATCCTCGGCGAACACGTCGTAACGGAGGGCGATGCTGCCCAGCTTAGGCTAGGAGGCTTTCTCGGCCTCGATCTTGATAGGCTCCACCTCGATGCCCACGATATCTTTCACAAAAGCCTTGCGCACAAACTCGTCAGTAAAGACTTTTTTGAAAAACACTTCATTATCAAGCCGGGCGAGCATTAGACCTCTTGCAGATTAGATTTTAGCGGAGTGCGAGATCGAGATTTCACTCAAAATCCACCCTTTATTAGCCCCACCCTAACCAGCAGCACTGGCTCG
>JALONO010000368.1 GCA_025454895.1 Bernardetiaceae bacterium | reverse complement strand
GCGGGCGAGTTGATGGCGATCCAGTTCATAAAACAGAGGTTGATAGGGCAAAACTACACAAAATGATGACATGGTTGGGCGGCTAACTACTTTTTCTTTTGATTATCAGTTAGTTATGGAAAGATTGCGTACTCTATCGGATCTGGGTATTCAACAACCAAGAGGCTGATTGAAAGGCGTTTTCCATTTTTACTTTTTTTAAGACTAACCCCTGCCAACTTTTTTTAAGACTAACCACTGCCAGGGCCTGGAGCCGCAGGCAGGGGAAGTCATCAATTTGTAACGCTCAACAAACTGCCACTCAACGCGGTGCGATAGCGGCCGAGGGGGGTAAAAGCGGGCGCGCCAGTGGGGTTACCATCCAGGTCAAAGGTGGATCGGCAGCAGGGGCAGCTCATGAAAAACCCGGAAACGTCCACGCTCACCTGCCCGCAGGCGTTGCGCGGGTGGTACGTACACGCGCGCTCGAAGGCCAGGTACTGGTTGGCCGAGCGGCGGAGCAAAATTAGGCCCCGTACCCCGCCGCTTTCGTACACAAAGCCCCGGTCGAACCGCAGGGCCTGGTAACGCAGGTTGTTCAGGTCCAGCGTGAGGTTTACCGGCACAAACGGGATCGGCTCGGCCAGGGGTTGGTTTTGGCAGGCTAACAGCAGCAGCAATAGCCCGTTCAGGCTGGCGGTCAAGGCTCGTTTCATGGCTAGGGCGGGGCGGGGTTGGCCCGCGCTCCCACGATTGGTAACGAACAAAGTTAGCCGTTGGTGGCTTTATTTGCGGGTTTTTATCCGCCGAATGACGAACCTGGCCCCCATTGCGCTGTTTGCTTACAACCGCCCCGCGCACCTGCGGCGGCTGCTGGAGTCGCTGGCGGCCAATTCGCTGGCGGAAAGTTCGGAGCTAACCGTGTTCGTGGACGGGCCTAAGCCGGGGGCCAGCCCCGCCGACTTGGAACGCCTGGCTCAGGTGCGGGCCGTGGTAACCGAGCGGCCCTGGTGCGGCCAGGTACAGTTGGTGCAACGCCCCGAGAACTGGGGCCTGGCCCGCTCGCTGGTGGGCGGCATTACCCAAATGCTGGCCCAGCACCCCAGCCTCATTGTGTTGGAAGACGACCTGTGGCTCGCCCCCGGTTTTTTGACCTACCAAAACCAGGCCCTGGCCCGGTATGCCGATGACCCACGGGTAATGCACGTGTCGGGCTTTATGTACCCAGTGGTCGGCCCTTGGCCAGATACGTTTTTCTACCGGAAAATCTCGTGCTGGGGCTGGGGCACCTGGCGGCGGGCTTGGCAGCACTTCAACCCGGATGCCGCCGACCTGTTGCGGCAGTTGGAGGCCCAACCCCGGCTGCTCAACCGTTTTAATTTGTACGGGGCTTACGACTTTGCGCGGGTGCTGCGCCTCAACGCCCAGGGGCAGTTGCGGACTTGGGCCATCAAATGGCAAGCCAGCGTGTATTTGCAACAAGGGTTGAGCCTCAGCCCCCGGCGTTCGCTGGTGCGCAACCTGGGCTTCGACGGCTCCGGCGAGCATTGCAACGCCGACGACGGCGGCCATGCGCACTACCCCGTGGCGGAGCAGATAACGGTGCAGCCGGTGCCTGTGCGGCCGTTGGCCCGCGTAGAGCGCGCGGTGGGCGGGTTCTACATCCGCAAAGAGGGCGGCGGCTGGCGGGTGATGGGCAAAAAATGGCTGCGCTTCGGCCTGGGCTGCCTGGGCATCCAAACGAGCGGGCCGTTTTGGGATTAATCCAGGTTATTGAACACCTGGTTCAAAATCCGCATTAGGGTGTGGTAGTCCTCGTCGGCGAGGCCCTCCCAGCCTTGGCGGCGCATTTCCACCACCACCGGGCGGATCTGTTCCACCTTGCGGCGGCCCTTTTCGGTGAGGGCCAGGTTGAACCGCCGCCGGTCTTGCTCGTTCATTTGCCGCTGGGCCAGCCCCTTGCGGCACAGTTGGTCAATGATGCGGGTAATGGTGGGCGCATCCTTGAACGTGCTGTCGGCTACTTCGTTTTGGCTGAGGCCGTTGGTGAGGGCAATGCGGTCCAGCACCACCCACTGGTCCACGGTAATGCCAAAATGGCGGCTATTGAAACGGCGTTGGAGGTTTTGCTTGATGCGCTTCATGGTGCGCTCAATGGTAAACCCATAGTTTAGATAAGCGGCTTGGGTGAGGTGGGCGTGTTCGGGCGTGTTTTCCATCGGGCAAAAATAATATGGCGCGTGAAGGTAAGGTTACAAAAAACCCGCCGATGGGGTCATCGGCGGATTTTTTGCGTAAACCGGGTGAATACTCGAGCTTAACTACCCTTTTTGGCTTTGGCTTTTTGCTCGGCCAGGTAGGCTTCGTATTGGGTCAGGTGCTCGCCTTTCAGCAATTTGCGGATGTCGGCTTCCAATTTTGAGCGCAACTGCTCGGGGCGGGCTTTCAGTTTGTCGGCCTCGGCTTTCAGGTCTTCACCTTCTTTGGCCAGGGCGGCCTTCTCTTCCCCGATTTTTTGGGCCTCGGCACTATCGGCGGCCACTTTGCCGTTGGCGGCATCCACGCGGGCCTTCAGGTCCTCGGCCTTTTTGGGCAGTAGGGCTTGCTGGGCTTTGAGGCTGTCCACCCCTAATTCATAGGCCATTTGGGCATCTTTCATGCCTTTTTCTTGGGCCGGGGTCAGCTTCTTCTTCGGATCCGGGGTGGCCACGCCAATGGCCCCCACCTTCACGTTGATGTACTTAGCTAGGTTGCTGGACTTGGCAGTGGCGCGCTGGGCGGCGGTTTGGGCGGCTTGGCCCAGGGCAAAAGCGGTGGTCAAAAGCGCAAACGACACACTCAGAACTACTTTTTTCATCATAAATGTTGGGAGGTTGGTGTTTTTTTGAATTTTCAAGCCTTAATTTTAATGAGAAGTCGGCAAATCTCCTACATATCTTACTCAAATCAAAAAACAATCCACTTGCCCGCTTTTGCCTGGCAGGCCGGGTGGTTTTGCTTTTTGTTAACAACAATCCCCAAAAAATG
>JALONO010000134.1 GCA_025454895.1 Bernardetiaceae bacterium | reverse complement strand
GTCGGCCAGCAGTTCGCCGCCCATCAGGTAAGCGAAGGTCATCTCGCGGGTTTCCAGGGCCACGCTCGCGTGGGGGGCCAGGCGCACGTGAAACAGCAATGTGCTGGTAACCAAGGTAATGGGCGATATTAGCTCGCCAAAATGCCCCTGGATCACCCGCAGGTGTACGCCGCCTTCGTTCCACTCGGGCACTTCGTTTGGCTTGGCGTGGAACGCCGCCGGGGCCACCAGCCGGTCGCGGTCGGCGTGGTTGATCCAGATCTGGAACCCGTGGCAGTCGGTGCCTGGCACGGTGGGCACCTCGTCGCCTGGGTTACGTGGATGCCCCCCGGCTCGATCACGCTCCGGTCGCCCAGGCTGTCGCGGTTGAGGAACGCGCCGGGGCTGTCGGGCAGCATGTAGGTCATGACCGACACCCCCGCGTGCGGATGCGGGCCAAAAATGGGCCGGTCCATGTGGTACTCGGTAAACACCAAGAACGGCTCTATGTCATGCTCATTGGTGAATATATCGACCGAGCGAAAGCCAGGCGCGTTCTGCCGGAACGCGAGCGGCACAATTTGGTTGATTGGTTTTTCCATGGGAAGGGTGAGGGAATGAAGGAGTGAGAAAGTGAATATTTTTGCTTGACTTTTGGTAATAAATAAGGATATTTTTGATGTCAAAAATTTGTTTTAACCCCTCGCTCTTTTCACCCTTCACCCCTCAATCTTCACCCCTCACTCATTTATTGAGCGGAAACTCATTGACCCAATGAAAGCCCCGGCTGGGCAGCAAAAAGGCCCGGTCGGGCATTTTGCGCAGGTGGACCCGCAGCGAGTCGGGGCCGAGCCGGCCCACCAGGCTCAGGCTGGCCGAGTCGGGCTGGTACCAGGCAAACGGGTGGCTGGTGGTGTCGGTGGCCGAGGGGTCGCGCAGGCGCAGGGTGCGGGCGGCCACGTTGCGTTCCAGGTTGAACCGCTTGCGCAGGCCGTGCTGGTTTACCACGTACACCAGGTCGTAGGCCCCGCGCCGGTCCACATAGACCTCCTCCCAGGCCAGCGTGTCGGGAGTGGCCGGGGCCGGGCTGCGCTCGAACTTTTCGGCCCGGTAAGGCCCGTAAAAGGCCCCCTTGGGCGCGTCCACGTACTGGTTCCGCTGCCAGCCTTGGTACAGCATGGGGCCCACCAAGCCCAGCACAAACGCCAGTTTGAGGCCAAGGGCCGCCCAGGCGAACCCCCGGCTGGGGACAAACGGCCGCAAAGGCACCGGCTCGGTGGCCCGGTTGGCCACCAGCAAGTTCCACAGCCGGGCCCCGTCCAGGCTGGCCAGGTAGGCCCCGCCCAGCATCAGCCAAAACGAGTAGATTTTGACCGGCACGTCATAGAACACGTTGAGCATGAACACGTTGCCCATTACGCCCACCGTAACCAAGCCCCCCAGGGTTTGGGTGCGGCGGAACAGCAGCAGCAGCCCGGCCAGGATTTCGCAGGCCCCGCTAAAGAACTGGTAGCCCGGCGAATAGGCCATGAATGTCCACAACAGGCCCATGGGGCTCATCTCGCCCAGCCGCTCGTAAAGGCGGTAGGTGGTGAGCGTGCCAAACTGGAGCGGGAAAACCTTGACAAAACCATAGGTGAACATGGTGAACGCCAGGTAGTAGCGCAGCCAAACCGCGAACCAGTGGCCCAACTGGTGGTAGCTGGGGCGGCGGCGGTCTAGCCAGGCCCAGAGCAGGCTGCCCAGGGTGGCCAGCCCGACTATGGCGAACTGTTGGAGCCAGTTCCAGGTGGTGTCGCCGCTGCCGTTGGGCCGCACAGTGATTTCTGGCAGGCCAAAAAACCAGCGCCCGCAGGCCTGCACCAGCGGGTTCCAAAAATGCTCGTCGATCACGTCAAAGAAAAACCCGTCAAAAAACGGCAGGGCGTTGAGCGGGAAGGGGAAAATGTTCAGTCCAAAAAACAGCAAGGCGAACCGGAATGCCAGTTTGCGGCCCAGCGGCCAGGGCGGCAGCGAAGCCAGCGGCGTGAGTAGTGGTTTGATCATGGCCCGAGATTAGTGGGCCAAACTAACAAAATCCTGGCTACTTTTTCACAAACTCCCCCACCAAACTGGGCGAAGTATAAGTTTTGGCTTGCCCGTTGTCGTCGTACACCAAAAAAACCGGGATTTGGTGTTGCTCGCTAAACGCGATGGCGGGCTGCGTGCCCATCACC
Source organism: Bernardetiaceae bacterium (assembly GCA_025454895.1). Classification (GTDB taxonomy): domain Bacteria; phylum Bacteroidota; class Bacteroidia; order Cytophagales; family Thermoflexibacteraceae; genus JALONO01. The sequence goes on along the minus strand of JALONO010000134.1, from coordinate 14,149 downwards.
ATAAAGGCGGTGGCCAGGGCGTCGGCCGTCATGCAGTCCGGGGCTAGCACGGTGGCACTCAGCAGGTTGTGCTGCACCGGGTAGCCCGTTTTAGGGTCGATGGTGTGGGCGTAGCGTTTGCCGTCTTTCTCGTAAAACCGCCGGTAGTTGCCCGAAGTGGCCAGGGCCTGGTCGCGCACGTGCAGGGCCGCCTGCATGGCCTCGCCGCCTTTTTCCTCGTATTGCGGGTTGCTGATGCCCACCGTCCACACCTGGCCGCGCTCGTTGAGGCCCCGGCAAGCCACCTCGCCGCCAATTTCCACCAGGTAGCTGGTGGCCCCGCGCGTGCGAAGCAGTTCGGCCACCAGGTCCACCCCATAACCCGGGGCCACGGCGTTGAAATCGAGCGTAATGCCGGGGCGGGTGCGTTTCACGCCCTGCGGGTCGTACTGCAAAGCGGTAAAATCCACGAAGGGCCGCAGCGAGTCCACGTTGGGCGGGCGGCTGGGCAGCCCTTTTTTGGGGCCAAACCCCCAGGCGCGCACCAGCGGGGCCACGGTGGGGTCAAAGGCCCCGTTGGTCAGTTGGTGCAGTTGGCGGCTGCGCTCCAGCACCGGGTAAAAAAACGGGTAGCGGAACCTCACCTCGCCCGTTTCGTTAAAGCGCGAAATGTCGGAACTGTCCTCGTAAGTAGAAAGCGAGTGGTTGAACACTTCCAGCAGCGAGTCGATGCCCGCTTGCAGGTTAGTACCTTGGGGGTGCAGGTAGCGTATATTATAAGTGGAACCCATCGCCTGGCCCGCTAAAGTTACCAACACCGGCCCGCTGGGCGGCGGCGGGGTTTGGGCCTGGCGGTAAAAGTAAACGCCCGCCACCAGGGCGATCAAGATCAGACTGTAAACCGCGTTTTTGCGCGTGTTGCTCATAAAAATAGAGGGAATAAATTTTTTGCTAGTATTTGCCGCCTGAGTAGTGTCAATTTTTTGCGCCGGGGCCTGCTGGTTTCCATAGCGGGCTACGGTGCGGCGCCCTGCGGGGTGCGCTATCGCTCCCGTGGGTGCGGGCGGGCAAGCACCTGTCCGGCTGCGCCAGGCCATGCGCCCGTCCGCCCGCGCCCACCTGGGGCCCATCCCCAGCCCTTTGGTCGCCGGGCGTGGCTAACCTCGGTGCCCCGGCAATCAATTTCTTGACCTACATTTCAATAGCACCAAACATTCACCGCAAAGGAAACCGATTGTGCGCGAAAGTGTTGACCGGGAGCTGTATTTGCCTTTAAAACTTTGATAAACAAGCGGTTAAATTAACTTTAAGTTTTGGGTTTGTTTTGGTCTTACGGCTTAAACTTGGACATTTTGCTTTGTTTTGGGGTTTAGCCCCGCCCCGCGTGCGTCGATTTATTTTCCGGCTACCTTTGGGGCAAACCTCGCCTCCATGCGCAAGTTAATCACCCTGGCTGCTGGGTTGGCCCTATTGGCCGCCGCCTGCCGCCCCCGGCCCGACGCGGCCCAGTTGGAGCGGGATTTTCGGCGGATCACCGATTTCCAGGACCAACGGCGGGCCGACAGCCTCCGGTTTTTTTTGACCTCGCCCGTTGCCGAGCACCGTCGCTGGGCGGCCGGGGCCTTGGCCTCGGTGCAAGATACCGCCTCGGTGCCCGCCCTGGCCACCGCCCTGGCCGACCCCGAGCCGCTGGTGCGCCGGGCCGCCGCCTACGCCTTGGGACAAACCTATGCGGCCGCGGCCCGGCCCGTCTTGCGGCAAGCCTACTCTCAAGAAACCGATGCCGAAGCGGCCGGGTTTATCCTAGAAGCCTTGGGCAAATGCGCCGACTCGGCGGCGGTGGCTTTTTTGGCCACGTTGGATTTGCCCCAAGCCGACCAGGCCCCGCAACGCCAGGGCCAAATGCGCGGCCTTTACCGGGCCGCCCTGCAAAAAAAGCTCGGCCCAGCCGGGGTGGAGAAGACCCTGGCGTACCTCAACCGCAGTTACCCAGATAGCCTGCGGGTGCTGGCGGCAGGCTGCCTGGCCCGCAATCCGCGTAAAAATTACGAAGCGGTGGGCGGCCCCTTGCTCAAACTCCTGCTCAACGACCCGCACCCGCACGTGCGCCTGGGCCTGGCCGTGGCGGCGGGCAGCCTCAAAACCCCGGAGGCCCTAGGCTACCTCAAAAGCTTGGCCCTTTCCGATGCCAATTACCAAGTACAGGTGGGGGCACTGCGGGGCATGGCTAATTTTGAAGCTCCTGATTTTCAGGCGGATATTGCCCCACTTTTGCGGAACGCCAATCCGCACGTGGCGTTAACGGCCGCCGAGTTGCTTCATCAAAAAGCCCTGCCCACCGACCGCGCCCTGTACCTGCAATGGGCGCAAACCTGCCCGCACCCGCGCGCCCGGGCCGAGGTGCTGGCCGCCGCCGTGCGCTACCAACTCGCCAACGAGGCCACCGAGCAGGCCGAACGCTGGTACCGCCAAACCGCCAGTGTGTACGAGAAAGGCTGGCTGCTGAAAGCCCTGGCCGAAGACCCGCGCAATTTTGCCTTGTTGGACCAGCGGTTTGAGCCTCAACCTGCTAAATTGCTCAACACTTTTGCGCTCGAGGCCCTCACTAAAGTGCGCCAACATCCGTACTTTCCGGGGGCGGGCAGCCCCCAACTGTTGCGCTATGGCCAACGCCTGCAAGCGGCCCTGGCCAGTGGCGATGCGGCCCTGGTGGCCCTGGCGGCGGGCACCCTCCGCGAAGATCCCGAGGCCCCCAACTTCTTGCAAACCTGGGGCGGGGCTGGTTTTTTGGCCCAAGTGAAGCAAAAATTGCAATTGCCCCGCGACTACGAAACGCTGATCGAGTTGGAGCAGACCCTGGCCCTGGCGGCGGGCCAACCGCCCCGCCCGTTGGCCAAGCCCGCTTACCAGCACCCCATCAACTGGGCGTTGCTCGACTCGCTGCCGCCCCGGCCCCACGCCCTGCTGGAAACCACGCGCGGCACTATTGAACTACAACTACTGCCCCGGCAAGCCCCCGGCTCGGTGGCCAACTTTGTGGCCCTGGCCCGGCGGGGTTTCTTCTCGGCCAAGGCCCTGCACCGGGTAGTGCCCAACCACGTGGCCCAAGGCGGCTGCCCCCGGGGCGATGGCTTCGGCGGCCCTCCGCACACCATCCGCTCCGAGCTAGGCCCGCTGTACTACCAGGCCGGTTCGGTGGGCATGGCCTCGGCCGGGAAAGACACCGAGGGTAGCCAGTGGTTCATCTCGCTCATCCCCACTAACCACCTGGACGGTCAGTACACCATCTTCGCGCAGGTGGTCAAGGGCCTGGAGGTGGCCCACCAACTACAAGTAGGCGACGAAGTGCGGAGCGTGCGCATCGTGGGGCGTTGATTGGCCAGGCTGCGTGGGGCTTTTTTGCTTTTCTAGAGTTTAATAGTGGTACCATATTCTTCATAATATAAATATTTGATAATCAAGTAGATGGTTTAGTTTGTCAATTCGCAATGAATTTCAGGGAAGATGATCAACGCAAGCCGATTGTTAACAAGCGCATTTGTCCGGTTTCTTGGGGAAGATTTCTGTACAATTATCTTCTTTAAAAGATTAGACCTCTTGCATATTACCCATAATCAGCGCGAGATTGCGTCCCCTCCTGATCCGTTCAAAATATTTCTCGCAAAGCCGCTAAGACGCAAAGCCAATTTTGAGCTTTTGAACGTGCCAAACTGGATGCAAATGGCCTATTTCGAGCCACCAAAAATAGAAGGGATTACCCCTGCCCGGCGGGGAGGGTTAGGGTGGGGCGAAAGAAAGCGGGTTTTAAACGAAAATTCGGACTTTCACCCAGTCTAAAATCTAATCTGCAAGAGGTCTATTAAAAACCTGGCTAATCAACTTTTCATAAGATGAGTGAAAATAACGGCAACGGCCACGCGCACGGCCACCATGTGGTATCGGCGGGCCTATTTTTGGTGGCCCTGGGCATTATTTATGGCGACATCGGCACTTCGCCGCTGTACGTTTTCAAGGCCATCATTGGCGAGCAGCCCATCCGCCCCGAGTTGGTGTACGGGGGGGTGTCGTGCATTTTCTGGACCATTACGTTGCAAACCACCTTCAAGTACGTGCTGCTCACCCTCCGGGCCGACAACAACGGGGAGGGCGGCATTTTCTCGCTTTACGCCCTGGTGCGGGCCTGCGGCAACCGGTTGTTCGTGCCCGCCATGATCGGCGGGGCCACCCTCCTAGCCGACGGCATCATCACCCCGCCCATCTCGGTATCGTCGGCTATTGAGGGCCTGCGGCTGGTGTACCCGGATATCCCTACCGTGCCTATTGTGATCGGCATCATCTCGGGTATTTTCCTGTTTCAAAGTTTTGGCACCGGGGTAGTGGGGCGCACGTTCGGCCCCGTAATGCTGGTGTGGTTTACCATGCTGGCCACCTTGGGGCTGCTTTGGGCCTGGCGCGAGCCACATATTTTCCTGGCCCTCAACCCGTACTACGCTTATCAGTTACTGGTGGAATACCCCGGTGGGTTTTGGCTGTTGGGCGCGGTGTTTTTGTGTACTACCGGGGCCGAAGCCCTCTACTCGGACCTGGGCCACGTGGGCCGGGCCAACATCCGCATTAGTTGGGGGTTTGTAAAAGTGTGCCTGTTGCTCAATTATTTTGGCCAGGGAGCCTGGCTGTTGGGGCACCTGGGCGGCCGCCTGCCCGACCTCCAAGGCGGCAACCCTTTTTATGCCCTCATGCCCGTGTGGTTTTTGCCGGTGGGCATTGGCGTGGCCACCTTGGCGGCCATTATTGCCAGCCAGGCCCTCATTAGCGGATCGTTTACCCTCATTAGCGAGGCCGTGCGGCTCAACTTTTGGCCCAAGGTAAAAATCCGCTACCCCAGTGTTTTCAAGGGCCAGTTGTACGTGCCCAGCATCAACCTGCTGCTGTGGGCGGGCTGCGTGGGGGTGGTGCTGTACTTTCGCGAGTCGGCCCACATGGAGGCCGCTTACGGGCTGGCCATCACGCTCACCATGCTCATGACCACCGTTTTGCTCTCCTATTATTTATGGCGGCGCGAGCACGTGGCCACTTGGGCCGTGCGGTTGTTTTTCGGGTTTTATATGTTGATCGAAGGCGGGTTTTTGGTGGCCAACCTGATCAAGTTCCCCCACGGCGGGTGGGTGTCGTTGCTCATTGCGGGCAGCATCGCGTTTGTGATGTACGTGTGGCGGGCCAGCCACGTGATCAAGCGGGGGCTTACCGAGTATGTACCACTCAAAGACTACCTGGAACCGCTGTGCCAGCTCGGTTCCGACCTTTCGGTGCCCAAGTTTGCCACCCACCTGGTGTACCTGACCGGGGCCGACCAAAAAGACCACGTGGAGCGGAAAACCATCTATTCATTGTTTGAGCAAAGCCCCAAACGGGCCGATATTTATTGGTTCATCCACGTGGACACCACCGACGAGCCGTACACCATGGAATACTGGGTGGACGAGATCGTGCCCAACGACGTGATCAGGGTTACGTTCAGGCTGGGCTTTCGGATAGAGCTGCGGGTCAACTATTTTTTCCGTAAGGTAATCGCCGATTTGGTGGCCGCCGGGGAGGTGGACATCCGCAGCCGCTACGACTCGCTACGTGAGCAACACATCACGGGCGATTTTCAGTTTGTGGTCATCGAGCGCGTGCTCTCGTACGAGAATGCGTTTGATGCCCACGACAAGTTCGTGATGGATAGCTACTACTTTATCAAACAGTTCATCAGTACGGAAGACCGCTGGTTTGGCCTGGACCCCGGCACGGTGCGGGTGGAAAAAGTGCCGATCGTCATCGACCCGGTGGAAAACCTCAAACTTAAGCGGCTCGACGGCGGGCGGGCCAGTTAAGAGGGCGGTTAAATAAAAAAAGCAATCCGTTAATTGGATCGCCTCATTTTAAGTACTAAAGTGTTGAGTTTATTTACAAGTGGGCCCAGCAGGATTTGAACCTGCGACCCCCTGATTATGAGTCAGGTGCTCTAACCGATTGAGCTATGGGCCCGGGAGAATTTTTCCCCACCCCAAAATTAGCCAGCCGCGCACGCTCCGCCAAACAAAACAGGCCTGGCGGGCGGCTTTTTGGCGCAAATGCCTAATTTAGCGCGGTTACTTCAACTGTGTTTCTGTAAATATGAACGACTATCCGTGGTACGCGAGCTACCCTGCCGGGATGCCCCGCCAAATCAACCCCGATGAGTTTAGCTCTTTGGCCGCAATGCTCGAGGCGGGCTTTAAAAAATTTGGCCCCAAGGTGGCCTACCTCCACATGGGCGTGCAGCTCACCTTCGCCCAATTGGACGAGTTATCGGCCCAGTTTGCGGCTTTTTTGCAAAGCCAGCCCGGCTTGCAAAAAGGCGACCGCATCGCTATTCAAATGCCCAACACCCTGGCGTACCCCATTGTCATGTTCGGGGCACTGCGGGCGGGCCTGGCCGTGGTGAACACCAACCCGCTGTACACCCCCCGCGAAATGGAGCACCAGTTTAACGACTCCGGGGCCAAGGCCATCGTGATTTTGAGCAACTTTGCCAGTGTGTTGGAAAAGGTGCTGCCTCACACCCCGGCCCTCAAAACCGTGATCGTTACCGACCTGGGCGATCTGATGGCGTTCCCCAAGCGGCAGATCGTGAACTTTGTGGTGAGGAACGTGAAGAAGATGGTGCCCGCTTACCGTTTGCCCCAAGCCATCACCCTGCGCCAGGCCCTCAGTTTGGGGCGGCGGGCCAAGTTTACGCCTTTGGCCCTCACCGGCCAAGACATTGCCTTTATCCAATACACTGGCGGCACCACGGGCGTGAGCAAAGGCGCGGTGCTCACCCACCGCAACATCATGGCCAATGTGTTGCAAATGCGCGGGGTAATGCTCACTAAGCTTAACGAGGGCAACGAGACCATCGTTACCGCCTTGCCGCTGTACCATATTTTTTCGCTCACCGTCAATTGCTTTGGATTTGTGATGCTGGGCGGGGCCAACCTGCTCATCACCAACCCGCGCGACATGAAAGCGTTTATCGGTGACTTGAAGAAAGTGAAGTTCACCGTATTTACGGGTGTGAACACCCTGTTCAATGGGTTGCTGAACCAGGCTGACTTCAAAACCCTCGATTTTTCCGGGTTGAAGGTATCGGTAGGGGGCGGCATGGCCGTGCAACAGGCCGTGGCCGAAAACTGGCGCAAGGTTACTGGCTGCCACTTGGCCGAAGGGTATGGCCTTACCGAGACTTCGCCCGTGTTGAGCTGCAACCCCCTGGACGGCACCCATCGGTTGGGCACCATTGGCATCCCGGTGTCGTCCACCCAGCTAAAAGTGGTGGACGAAAACGGCAATACCGTGGAAAAAGGCAGCCCCGGCGAAATTTGGGCCACGGGCCCGCAGATTATGCAAGGCTACTGGCAGCGCCCCGAAGAGACGGAAAAAGTACTCACCGACGGCTGGTTCAGCACTGGCGACATCGGCGTGGAGTTGGACGGCGGCTTTTTCAAAATCGTGGACCGGAAAAAGGACATGATCCTCGTGTCGGGTTTTAACGTGTACCCCAACGAGGTGGAAGACGTGCTTGCTCTGCACCCCAAGGTGCTGGAGGCGGCCGCCATTGGCGTGCCCGATGCCAAGTCGACCGAAGCGGTGAAGGTTTTTGTGGTAAAAAAAGACCCCACTTTGAGCGAAGACGAGCTGCGCGAGCATTGCAAAGAAAACCTGACTGGCTACAAACTACCCAAGTACATCGAGTTCCGCCCCGAACTGCCCAAGACCAACGTGGGCAAAATTTTGCGCCGGGCCTTAAAAGAGGAAGAGATGAAAAAACGGGCGGCCGTGCCCAGTTAAGCCTTACATGGGTGGGCTTTGTTAAAAACTCGGCACCTGGCGGTCATTTGCCAGGTGTTTTTTTGTTGATGTAGTGGTTTAGTACAATGCGCCCTAGCCCAAATGCTAGTTTTGGGCCTCTGCTCCTGTGAATACACGGATTGGCATGAGTATAAATACTTAGGCAAATACGGTTAATTACTTATTTTTTTACCAATTGTGGCGCATTTTAAGGTTGTATTGCGTAAGTAAGAAAATCACCCAACAATCAACTTTTTTGCGGGCTTGCGGAGGGGCAGTTGGCTTTAAATCAGCTTTTTGGAGGTAAACAGGGTGTTTTAGCCGACGAATTGGCCACTTAATGGCTTTGAGCGCGCTGATTTTGCTGCTGCACAATGTTGTAACAAAACCCGTAAACGCAAAAAAACCCGGCAACTTGCAAAACCCGGAAACTATCATTCATGCCTTTGGCGATGAGGGAGTTGCGCCCATTTGGTGGCTCGGTGGCGTTGCTACAATTTTGTACCAGCAAGCACAAAAAGAAATCTCAACTAACAAAAATTTGTTCTCCCTATGACCACGGTAAACGTAAGCAACTCGCCCTCTTCTTCGGTATCTTCCCGCAAATTGCTCTGGTTGTTCATTGGCCAGTTTATTTTGTGCGCCTTATTTATTGGGTGGCTGTACGCTTAGTGAATGCTGTGACTGGTTTAGTTAAATCATTATCTTCACTAACAAGCAGGTATTTACAAAGTATTAAAGCATTTTACTCTTACTGCTAACCCTATGGTAACGCACAGTTAGGCCGCCTTTGGCGGCCTTTCTTATTGTCCATGCTGGCCGTAATACTTCTACATATAGGTCAGTCAAGGACGCGCAATTGCCTACCCCGCCCTATTTTTGCCCCATGCCTGCCTCCTATTACAAATTTCAGTTCAAGTTTGTGGATGCCGATAACCGGGCCCTTGGCTACACGGGCCGCCAGGCGCACGTGAGCCGGGAAGACGGGATCGAGCTCGACGGGGCCGTGATCGGCTACGAGGACCTGGCCGACACCTTTTTGTACCTTAACCGAGTGGGCCTGGTGCTCAAACCCTATCTGGCCTTGCCCCGCCACCTCACCCAGCACTTGCAACCTAATTCTCCAGTGCTGCTCATCGAGGTCATGGAGGGCCTGGCTTTTGAGATCAAGTCGGCGGTGGACCAAAACCGGAGCAACTTGTACCTGGCCCGTCGTCAAGCCGCCTTGGAAGCTGAGCGTAAAGGAGCGGCCTTCCGGCGCATTAACTGCCCTCGCTGCGACTCCGGGGTGGACCTTACCCACCAGGCTACGCCTTATATTTACTGTCGTTATTGTGAAACCATTTTTGACCAATACCGCCAAAAGCTGCCCCGCTGCGACGATTACAAAATCTGTCCCATCTGCCAGTACTACGGCCGGGTACAAAATTTCCCGGATACCCGCTTCTACCTTTGGAAAAAAGAGGGCCGGGCCAGTTACCGCGAACGTTACTTTTGCGATACCTGCGCCCAACGCCTACAGGAAGAAACCCGGCTCAAAAACGCCACGCTGTTGGTCGGCCTGGTATCGAACGTTTACCTGCAAAACCAGTACAGCACCGGCCGCAACCCCGATTTGGCCGAATTGAGCCAGGCCAACCGCCTCGCCCAAGACGGCGATATGAAGGGGGCCGATCTGCTCTACGCCGCCATGACCCTGCGCAATAAGGACAACCCCGGTCTGCGGTACAATTACGGCCTCGCTTATTTACAGAACGGCGACCCCAAGCGAGCGTTTTACCAACTGCGCGAGAGCCTGGAAGCCTGCAAAAATTATGAACCGGCCCGCCAATTGATCCAGTTTAACCGCCGGGTAGAAGTAGAAAAAGAGAAATAGCGAAGTGGCCTTTCTAAATTGCCAAATTGTAAGTTATTTTAAGGGGAAAATGTCTGCCAAAACCTGTTGGTTTATTTCTTGCTTTTTTGATTATTTCTTTTCGTGAATAGGTTAGCCATTCCAGTTGGGAGCATCGTAGTGGGGCTGATTTTCGCCATCCAGTTGTTTTCGTTGCAGGTGCTTAACCCCGACTACAAAAACGAGGCGTTCAGCAACGTGCGCAAGCGCATTGTGGAGCCGCCCGTGCGCGGGATGATCTATTCGCGCGATACCCAGTTGATCGTCAACAACACCCCGGTTTTCAATATTTACATGGTGGCCCGGCAGTTGAAAATCAAGGACACCCTGGATTTTTGTCAGCACTTTGGCCTCACCCACCGCGAACTACGCGACAAATTGGAGCAGGCCCGGGTGCGCCGCCACCGCCGCAAACCCGTGCTGCTGGTGCGGCACATGCGGCAAGACCAGTTTAACCGCGTGGTGGGCCGGATGGAAGAGTTCCCTGGCATCAGTTACGAGGCTACCACCGTACGCGAGTACCGCAACAGCATGATGGCCAACGCTTTAGGCTACGTGCGGGAAATCGACAAGAAAATGCTGGCCGCCGACAGCACGGGCTACTACCAGCAAGGCGATTTGGTCGGCTACTCGGGCATCGAGCGCACCTACGAGCTGGACCTGCGCGGGCAGCGCGGTGTGCGTTACGTGTACGTGGACGTGCAGCAGAACGAGCGCGGCCGGTTTATGGACGGCCAATACGACACCGTGGCCCAAATTGGCAAAAACCTGATCACCACCATCGACTATGACCTACAAATGTACGGTGAGCAGTTGATGAGCAACAAACTGGGGAGCATTGTGGCCATTGAGCCAGCCACTGGCGAGGTATTGGCGATGGTATCGGCCCCGAGTTACAACCCCAACCTGCTCAGCGGCAACCCCAAAGAGGTGGCGCAAAACTTTGGGATGTTGGTCAATAACCGCCACAACCCACTGTACAACCGCACCATTATGGCCCCGTATCCGCCCGGATCGGTGATCAAAATCGTGCAAGCCCTCATAGGGCTGCAAGAGGGCGTGCTCGACTCGGTAACTACCCGGTTCCCGTGCTCGCAAGGCTTGGTAAAATGCCACAACCATCCCTCCCCGCTTGATTTGCGCGGCTCGATCCAGCACTCGTGTAATCCGTTTTACTACCGGGCCTTCAACCGCATTGTAACCCAAGGGGCCGAAGACCCGGTGCAGGCCCTGGCCAACACGCGGGCCGGGCTAGATAAATGGAAAGCCTACATGCGCCGTTTTGGCCTGGGCGAGAAGTTGGAAACCGACCTGCCCAACCTCAAAACCGGCCGGGTGCCCGCCGCCGAGTTCTACGACCGGCGGTTTAAAACCACCCGGTGGAAGTACAGCAACATCTATTCGCTCAGCATCGGCCAGGGCGAAATGGGCGTGTTGCCCTTGCAAATGGCCAATTTGGCCGCCATTATGGCCAACCGGGGCCATTACATCACGCCGCACCTGGTTAAGTACATTGGCCATGAAGGCGACTACCAGCCCGTGCCCGCGCAGTACCGCCGCCGCCATGAGGTGGGGATCAAAAAAGAGTATTTCGAGTTTGTGGTGGACGGCATGGAGCGGGTAATCACCGCTGGTACGGCCCGGCGTGCCCAGATCAAGGGCATTAGAGTATGCGGCAAAACCGGCACCGCCCAAAACCCCCACGGCGAGGACCACTCGGTGTTTTTGGCCTTTGCCCCGCGCGACAACCCGCAGATCGCCATTGCCGTTTACGTGGAAAACGCAGGCTTTGGCGGCACCTGGGCAGCCCCCATCGCCAGCCTGATGATGGAGAAGTACCTCAAAGGCAAAATCGAGCGCAAGCCGCTGGAAACCCAGATTTTGAACAAGGATTTCATCACCCCCAAAATCAAGATCAACCCGGATAGCTTGAAGCAACTCCAGGCCAAGGCCCAGCTTAAACTGGCCACTTTGCCGCGCAGCCAAGGCCAAGCAACGGCCCCCTTGGGCCAGTTGAACGCCCAACCCGTGCCCCTCGGCTCCACCCGCTTGGAGCCGATCAAAACCATTCCGCCGGTGGTGAAACCGGTCAAAAACCGGGGTAACGGCCCTTAGCGGGGCAAAAAGCCACCCATCAGTCCGCATCCTCGCCCGGTTATGCTATCTTCGCCCTATGTTACACCCTCTCGAGAGCCTAGGTAAGTACATGTATTTCCTGGGTCGGATGGTTACCAACCGCGAGACCTTCCGTATTTACTGGAAATTGTACATCGATGAGTGCCTCCTCATCGGCATCGACTCGCTCACCATTGTGGTCATTACGTCCACTTTTATTGGGGCGGTAACCACCGTGCAAACGGCCTATAACCTCATCAGTCCGTTTATCCCCAAGTACATCATTAGCGTGATCGTGCGCGACTCGACCATTTTGGAACTGGCCCCCACCGTTACGGCCATTGTGTTTGCGGGCAAAGTAGGCTCCAACATTGCGGGCCAACTCGGCACCATGCGCATCACCGAGCAAATTGATGCCCTGGAAGTGATGGGCATCAACTCCACCTCGTTTTTGGTGCTGCCCAAAGTGTTGGCGGGCATTACCATGTACCCTTTGCTGGTGATTTTAGCGGCCTTTTTGTCGATGCTGGGCGGCTACTTGGCCGGTACGCTGGGCGGGGTGCTCACCCCGGAGGAGTACCTCTACGGCATCCGGGCCGATTTTATCCAGTTCAACGTCAGTTTTGCCCTCATCAAATCGTTCGTGTTTGCTTTTTTGATCACTTCCATCTCGGCTTACAAGGGGTATTTTACCTCGGGCGGGGCCTTGGAAGTGGGCATTGCCAGCACCCAGGCCGTTACCAATAGTTGCATCGCCCTGTTGCTGGCCGACTACTTGCTGGCCGAGTTGCTGTTGTAACCTGGACTGGCCTTGACGAACCCACTCACCTTTAAACTTTACCGTTCCCTCCCCGGTTACGAGGGAAGATGCTATTGGCAATGAACGTGATCGAGCAGCAGTTTGCGGTGCGCTATCAGTACCGCACTTATTTTACCCAAGGTTTATTGGCCCCGGCCAATTCTTTACTGGCCGAGGTGTTGGCCACACCGGGTGGGCCAGTAGGCTGCCTGGCCGTGGTGGATGCGGGCGTCGCCGCGGCCCATCCGCAGTTGCTGGCCCAACTGACCGCCTATGCCCAGGCCCACCCGCAAGCGTTAGCGTTCCGGGGCGCCCCGCTGGTGGTGCCCGGTGGCGAGGCGGCCAAAAACGATACCCAGTGGGTGGAGATGGTGCTGGCCGCCATCAACGACCGGGGCATTTGCCGCCACTCTTACGTGCTGGCCATTGGGGGCGGGGCCGTGCTGGATATGGTGGGCTTTGCCGCCGCCATTGCCCACCGGGGCGTGCGCCTATTGCGCGTGCCCACCACCGTGCTTGCCCAAAATGACTCGGGCGTGGGGGTCAAAAACAGTTTTAATTATTTTGGGAAGAAGAACTTTTTGGGCACCTTCCAGCCGCCGGTGGCCGTGCTCAACGATGCCGACTTTTTGACCACCCTGGACGACCGCGACTGGCGGGCCGGGATGGCCGAGGCCATCAAGGTAGCCCTGATCAAGGACCGGGCGTTTTTTGAGCAGATAGAGGCGGACGTGCCCCGGCTCAACGCCCGGCACCTGCCCACCATGCAGGCCCAGATTTACCGCTGCGCCGAGCTGCACATCCGCCACATTGGCCAGGGCGGCGATGCGTTTGAGGGCGGCTCGTCGCGGCCGCTGGACTTTGGCCACTGGGCCGCCCACAAGCTGGAACAACTCACCCACCACCAACTGCGCCACGGCGAGGCGGTGGCCATTGGCATTGCCCTGGACGTAACCTATTCGCATTTAATAGGTTGGCTGCCCCAGCCCGACTGGCAGCGGGTGCTGGCCTTGCTCGCCCGCCTGGGCTTTGCCCTGTTTGTGCCCGAACTGGCCCAGCAACTCCACCAACCCCAGCATCCGGCCAGCCTGCTTAGCGGCCTGCAAGAATTCCGGGAGCACCTGGGCGGCCAGCTCACCATTATGCTGCTCGAGGGCCTGGGCCGCGGCCGGGAAGTCCACGAAATTGACCTGGACCTGATGCGCCAAGCCATTGGCCTGCTGCCCGCGTACCAAGCCCAAGCGCACGAGCACTTGGCGGGCGGGGTGGTGGGGTACAGTTATCTTCCAGGGCTTTGACCTGCACAGTGGGGGGCCGTGGCATTGGTGCGCCCCGGCAATAGGCTATGATGTTTGGCGATACCTACCTCCCCCGTTTCCCTAAAAACCCCACCACCGCTTCAGCAAAACCCGCCGAGGCGGCGGTGTTGTTGTGGTTGCCGGGCACGGTGCGCAGGGTGGCGCGGGGCAGCAGGGCGGCCAGTTCGGCGGCGGGGCCGTTGTCGGTGTCCT
>JALONO010000367.1 GCA_025454895.1 Bernardetiaceae bacterium | reverse complement strand
TTGGCCTGGAACACCGCCTTTTTCTCGAGCGGGGCGGCCCAGAACACGTTGTAGTAGTCATGGAGCACCAGCGGCTCGGCCAGGGTCTGAATGTCGATCTGCACAAACCGGAACGCCCTGAACCACAACGGCTTGAACATTCGGTCGGCCCCGCCGTCGAGCAGGTAAACGTCTTTGATGCCCAGGATTTGCTTGCCCGCCAGTTCGTTGCGGTTGCCGCGCTGTTTCTTTTCGTCAAATAGGTTTTCGGCGTAAGTGAGGCGCACCGTGGCCCCCTTGCCGCCGGAGAGTTTCAGTTCCGGGTAGCCGATGGTTACGTGGCTTTGGTCCAGCAGCAGGGTGGCCGTGGTGTTGGCCGGGATGGTGAGCGGCCGCTGGCACCAGGCGCGCGAAGCGTTCCACCCGCGAGGTTTGCAGGGGCGTGTTGCGCGGCTCCACGATCCAGGAAAACGAGGTGGTGTAGCTGTTCACGCCCCACACCCACTTGGCCTTGGGCCAGGCGCGGTCGTCGTAGCCGGGCGTTTGCCAGCCCCAGGGGTACTGGTCGGCCCGGAGGCTGTCGGCGGGGTTGGAGGCGTAGAAGCCGCCCACGATGTCCACCCCGAACACCCAGTTGGGATAATTTTCGCGGTAGGCCCGGTTGTGGTAGGTCTTCCAGGTATCGGCCTGGGTGTTGAGCACCTCGGCGGCGGGTGAGTAGCCGTTGATGGCCAGGGCCGTTTGGGTGGACATGATGCCGTAGAACCGGTTGATGCCCCAGTTGATCACCTCCACGGCCACCACGTTGCGGCCCGCTTGGAGGAAGGGGGCCAGGTCCACCGTCTCGAAGCGCCAGTGGCGCACATCGGACAGTTGGGGGCCAAAGTTGACGAACCGGCCGTTTACGTAGAGCCGGTACTGGTTGTCGGCGGTGAGGTTGACGATGAACTCGGCTGGTTTTTCGGCCAGGTCGAACGTGCGGCGGAAATGCACCACCCCGTAGCCCGAAGGCTCGATGCCGGGGTGGGTGATCCACGCGCCCTTCCACTGGGTGGGCACGTATTGGGCCTGGGGCACGTTGAGTTCGCGCACGGTTTGGGCGGCGGCGGCCAGCGGCAGGGCCAGCAGGCAGCCCAGGAGAAGGGTTGTTTTCATAAACGAGAGCCAAGTAAACCAGCCAACGGCCCCCCGACTCAAGGGAGTTGGAAAAAATGTGGGGCCGCGCGGCGCAATTTACCCTTAAAGTCCGGCCCGGGGACTTTTCCACCTAAATACCCGACCTAACCTGTCTGGCCTCTGGGCATTTGTTTTGTTCGTTGTAGGGAAGAGAGGTTTTCTAAGTTGTTCGTAGTTCATAAATGATGACTTTTTTTGATTTGACCACCATCTGTCAAAGATTTTGCCACCATGTTTGGCCTTTTTACGTTACTGACGAAGGGGGATTGCACCCTTTTGACTGATGAAAAATCTCATTTTTGCCGTTTGGCTGTTGGGCCTATTGGCCGCCGCTTGCCAACCTTGCAAGCCGGACCGGAACGCCGACCCGAGCCGGGTGCGCTCGGGATTATCCTTTGAACTGATCGACCGCCGGACGGGAAGCAATATTTTCCCCCTTTTTACCAACGGCGACCGTTTCCGGGTTACCGATGCCAAGGGGGAAGAGCAGATACTACAATTTGGAAACGATGCAGTATTCGACCTGATCGACTTCAACGAAAAAACCCCGGAGGACCTGGTGGGGCTAGGGGGCGAGGCCACCAAAGTTTTTTACCTACATCTCTCGCCTACCGATACCGATACCATCAGCGTGAGCTATCGGCTGGCGGAAAGCAAATGCGAGGGCATACAAATTGACCGCTCGTTCAAAAGCACGGTCAGATATAACGGAGAGGTATCGTCCCGGGGCGGGCGCTACATTGTTTACCAGTTCTACAAATAGGCAAACCATGAAAAACTTTTTCCTCCGATTTGGCTTGGCCGTTTGGGCCATGCTGGGGCCGGGCCTTGGCCCGTTGCAGGCCCAGCTCAATTATGTTCGCGACCCCGGTGGCAGCGGTATCCGGATCGGGCCTACCCAGCACATCCCGCCCTGCGTGCGGATCACGCCCGAGGGGCCGGCGCCGTGTGAGACCCCCGAGGACGGTTGCGGCACGGCTGATATTTCGCGCGACGAGTACCGGGCTTTGCCTTGGTACAGACGCACCGAGGAATATCTGAACCAGGCCTACGACAGCCTGAATGCCATTTATGGCTCGGCCAACCTGCCACTTCACCCCGCCCGGCCGCGTTATCGGTTTAGCCACCTAAAACTGTCAAGACCATGAAAAATCTCTTTTTTGCCGATTTGTTATTGGGCGTGTTGGCGACTTGCCAACCTAAGTGCCCAGGTGACCGCAATTTGCCTCCTGATGCGATTGACTCTGGGCTTTTCTTCCTGTTGGCCGAAAGTAAGACTGGCCAGTCGTTTTTCCCCATTTTTGCTCAACCGACCGGGCTTAAAATTACCGATACCCAAGGTAGAGAATACCCGTTTGGGATTGAGGCAACTGGCCGTTTTCAGATGTTTTATTTCATTCTGAAAACACCCGAGGACTTGGCTGGGCTAGATACCAAAGCCAGCAAGACCTTCTACCTACGGCTATCGGCCAGCGATACCGACACCATCCGCTATATCTATCGGCTTAAAGTCAACGATTGCAAGGAGCCGGAAGTTGACTTTTCGGCCGTTCAAGTTTGGTTTAACGGTCAACAAGCCGGGGTCAGTTCAATTGCCAACGGTTTCGTTTTTAAAAATAAATCGCTTATTACAATAAAAAAATTATAAAATACACAGTGTAATTAGTACTATTATTTACTTTCTTGATCGCCTTCAAGGATTTAAAGGCACAAATCCGATATCAGCCCAAGCGGCGCTGGTGGCTGGCCCCCTTTGCCTGGATCAGCGGGCGGGCGCCCCAGGCCCCCGGCGGCGAGCCGACCCCCCACGATGACCGGCCCCCGGTAACCGCCGGGGCGGGCCTGGCCGTGGGCCGTACCGAAAACCTGGCCCCCTCCGCCCAGGCCGCCGCCGGGCCTAACGCCCAGGGCGGCTGGGAGCCGCTGGCCCTGGACTACACCGCCGACAGCACCGTGACCCTGCGGGTGGGCGTGGCCAACCCCGGGGCCGCCGAGGCCTACTTTGACCTGCTGGGCGTGGAGCAGGAGCCGCCCCTGATCGTGCAAGAGAACCACTACGACCCCTGGGGCCTAGAGCTGGTGGGCATCACCGGCCAGGGCAACCCGCCCCACTATTTTATGTGGCAAGGCAAAGAGCGCGAGCTGCGCCTGGCCTGGAACTGGACGATTTTGGCGCGCGCGCCTACGACCCTCAGTTAGGCCGCTGGCACGCGCCCGACCCGGCCAGCCAGTTTGCCAGCCCCTACCTGGCCATGGGCAACCGGCCGGTGGAGATGATAGACCCAGACGGCGAGTTTGTGGTTGAGACAATTTTTGGGGCGGTCTTTGGTATTGCCACCCAAGGGTTTTTCAATGTTGCGAACAATAGGGAGTTCTTCGACGGCTGGCTGCAGGCGGGCATCACCGGGGCCTTATCGGGCAACCCCATAAGCGCGGTGGCGGCGGTGGCCAGCAACCAATTGCCCAGCCTCAAGGTTAACCTGGGCAGTGGTTTTAGCGTGAGCGTCAGCCCGGCAATCGCTTTTGGGGGCAACGGTTTCCACCTTGGGGCCAACCTGGGGCTGAACTACTCGTCGGAGTACTTTTCCGGGGGCCTCAACCTAGGGCTGGGGTACACCAACATGAAATTGGGCGACAACACCGTCAAGGGGTTTACCTCCAGGCTCGGGGGCGGGTTCACGGCGGGCAGCGACGATTGGAACGCCGGGCTTTACACCACCAGGTTTGGCGGCGCCGGGATCGGCCAAAGGGTGGCCGGGTTGAGGCTTGGTTTAGCCGGGGCGCGCATCACCTACGAGAACGATGATGCCCCCTTCGATAAACTGGGCAAACTGGGGGGGCTGCTCAAAGACGGGGGCGATAGGTGGCGGACCAATGCGGTGTCCATCGGCTATGGTGATTTTGACCTGCGCCTCAACATGTTTACCGGGGAACCCACCATGTCCAATCCGGATGATAAATCTGCGGAATATCCCAACGGTTATCATACTGGCGATGCCGATATGTACCGCTTGGGGGCCTTGAGCTTTGGCTACCGGGGCCAGCGGGCGGGCTGGAACGACGAGCGCATCCGGCAC
>JALONO010000366.1 GCA_025454895.1 Bernardetiaceae bacterium | reverse complement strand
GTCTCACGCTTTACGGGGCAAAAATACGGTTTTCAAGGTACTTTGAGGCTCTCTTTTGATTGACAATCCAAAAACCGTTTACCCCTATTCGGCTCCTTTTTTTCTAACAAAAAACCGCCTAGCCAAAGCTAAGCGGTAGGTAACGGGAGTGGGATGGCGGGACGTCGGTTACGATTTAGAGCGGTGAGGATGTTTGATGGCCCAAAAGCGGTAGGCGGCCCAGCCCAGCACCACCGCCGTGCCCAGTATGGTAACCCAGTGCTCGGGCGATAGCACGTAATGTTGCACGGTGTTGGGGGCGTGGTCGCCGTGGCCGGGGTGGGCCAGGGCCTGGCTGGCGGTGAATAGGGCAACGGCCAGGCTGGTAAAGGGAGTTTTTAAGTTCATTTTCACAAAGGCTAAGTAACAATTTGGCCAAATGTAGCCACAAACCTGGTTACCAGTCAAGCGAAACCGGGTTGGCAGGCTTAATTTAGAAAGGATTTTCTAAAAAAGTGTCCGGCCAGTAACAAACCAACTGAACTAAGGCTAAATTTAAGCCCATTAATCAACTAACTAATTTATGAGCGTACTCAAATCCAGCAAAAACGCCCGGGGGGCCGTGCAGTGCGAGAACACCACCTTACACCTGCTGCAAGCCAACGATTTTGTGGCCGAGGCCATCCGCAAGGAAATGCGGCAACACCATATCTTATTGGTCAACATCACCTCGTCGGCCGGGAGCGGCAAAACCGCCCTCATGCAAGAAACCGCCCGCCGGCTCCAAGGCCGGGCCAAGTTGGCCGTGCTGGTGGGCGACCTGGAAACCGAGCGCGACGCGATCCGCATTCGCCAGGCCGGGGTTACCGCCCTGCAAATTGTAACCGGCGGCATTTGCCACCTGGAGGCCCAAATGGTGTGGCAGGCCATGCAGCAAATCGAACTGGCCGGGCTGGACCTGCTCTTTGTCGAGAACGTGGGCAACCTGGTTTGCCCGGCTTCGTTCGACCTGGGCGAGGATTTCCGGGTTACGCTGCTGGCCAGCACCGAGGGCGACGATAAGCCCAAGAAATACCCCCGGATGTTCCTCACCAGCGACCTGATGCTGATCTCTAAGGCCGATTTGTTGCCGTATTTGCCCTTTTCGGTGGAAGCGGCCACCGCCGATGCCCGCGACGTGCACCCGAACATCGAGGTGATGACCATTTCCAGCCTTAGCGGCCAAGGGCTGGACGCTTGGTGCGACTGGCTGCTGGCTAAAATTGCCGAGAAACAAGCCGCTGCCGTAGCCGCCGTGGGCTAGGTTTTTCTCTAAATTATTGATTTTTAAAGTATAGGTTTACCTCATCTAAAAAAATAAGGCCATGTGCTTAGCCATTCCCGGTAAAATCCAGTCTATCGAGCCGCGATTCGACGGCCTGATCCGCATGGCGCGGGTCCAGTTTGGCGGCATCGTCAAAGAAGCCAGCCTTGACATGGTGCCCCACGCCCAGGTGGGCGACTACGTGCTCGTACACGTGGGCGTGGCCATTAGCGTGGTGGACGAGCAAGAAGCTCAGCGCACCTTCGAGTACCTGGCCGAAATCGGCGAGTTGGACGATCTGGTGCCCCACCAACAACTTTGAACCATGAAATACCTCGCCGAATACCGCGCCCCGGAAGTAGTGGAAGGCTACCTGCGCGAAATCCGCAAAACCGTTACCCGGCCTTGGACCATTATGGAAGTGTGCGGGGGCCAAACCCACAGCCTGGTCAAAAACGGGCTGCTCAACCTGCTGCCGCCCGAGGTGCAGATGATCCACGGCCCCGGTTGCCCGGTGTGCGTTACCCCGCTGCACCTCATCGACAAGGCGGTGTTTTTGGCCCAAGAGCGCGGGGTCATCCTCTGCTCGTTTGGCGATATGATCCGCGTGCCCGGCTCGCGGCGGAGCCTGTTGGAGGCCAAGGCCGCCGGGGCCGACGTGCGCATCCTCTACTCGCCGCTCGAGGCCGTGAAACTGGCCCAGGAAAACCCCAACCGGGAAGTCGTTTTCTTTGCCGTCGGGTTCGAGACCACCGCCCCGGCCAATGCGCTGTCGGTGCAGTACGCCCGCCAGTTGGGCCTCACCAACTACTCCATCCTGGCCTCGCACGTGCTGGTGCCGCCCGCC
Organism: Bernardetiaceae bacterium; assembly: GCA_025454895.1. Taxonomy (GTDB): domain Bacteria; phylum Bacteroidota; class Bacteroidia; order Cytophagales; family Thermoflexibacteraceae; genus JALONO01. Next base: position 673 of record JALONO010000366.1, on the reverse strand, counting down.
ATCCAGGCCGTCATGGCCGATCCCGAAACCCACATCCAGGGTTTTTTGGCCGCCGGGCACGTGTGTACCATCATGGGCCTGGACCAGTACGCCCCGCTGGCGGCGCAGTACGGCGTGCCCGTGGTGGTAACCGGGTTCGAGCCTGCCGACTTGCTGCACGGTATCTTGCTCACCCTCAAACAGTTGGAAAATGGCGAATGCCGCCTCGACAACCAATACACCCGCGTGGTCAAGCCGGAGGGCAACCCCCAGGCTCGCCAAGTGATCGACCAAGTGTTCGAAGTCGTGGACCGGGAGTGGCGCGGGGTGGGCGTGATCCCGCAAAGCGGCTGGGACGTGCGCCCCGAACTGGCCGCCTTCAATGCCAACCTCAAGTTCGAAGTACCCCAGCAACGCGCCGCCGAGTGCCCCGACTGCATTGCCGGGCAAGTGCTCAAAGGCATTAAAAAACCGCACCAATGCAGCCAGTTTGGCACCCGCTGCACCCCGCTCAACCCGCTGGGTGCGCCGATGGTATCGTCCGAAGGGGCCTGCGCCGCTTACTATCATTACGCCCAGGCTAGCTTAGCGGTGGCCGAGGTAGGGTAGGGGTTCTGTGCCCGATGCGACCGCATCAAAATCGTTCTTTTTGGTTTTTGGCGCCGGCACCCCAAGGTTTTCATAGCTAACCACG
>JALONO010000365.1 GCA_025454895.1 Bernardetiaceae bacterium | reverse complement strand
TCCCCCGATGGCCCCGGCCACACTGGCCTGGTGGGCTTGATTATCAATTTTTTTACCTGCCAGGGCCTGGGCGCCCGCGTGCGCGAACTGGATGACCACCGGCGAGTTTACCCGCTGGGCCGCCTCCAACGCCGCCACGATTTGGCTCGAGTTGGTAACGTTCAACGCGGGCAGGGCGTAGCCGCCCACGGAGGCGGCTTGGTACAATTGGTGGAGGGCAGGGCCGAATTTGAAGCGCATAGGGAATATATTGCTTCACTAAGGTTCAACCCCTAAAATCAGTAGCGGGACTGGCGGATTGGTACGCCCGTGTCGCATCACATTGTGTATCTCTTTTTCAAACCAAGGTGGCCCCGACGACATACTTTGTTGCATCGCCTTGGTTGGCAGTATTTCAATGCCAAGGTTGATAATTTGTCCACTATAAAATGAAAGATGCTTGACAAATAAATCGTAAGTTACAGCAAAGTACTTTCCAAATTGAACCTCTATACCGATCTTATTCTTGATAAAATCAGTTTGATTGTATGAACTGTGGAGCGGGTGGCCGATCTCTTCCAAAAAAGCTTTTTGCGCTTTAAAATCAAGGGGTTCGATCTTATTTACAATTTCAAAGTCGGTTGAAACGTAGAAATCTCGTCGCCGTTCAGCCCACCCCAGATCCTGAAGCTTTCGCTTAAAATCTGCGTTTAGGGTTGATGGGCTATACAACAAATCTCCCTTACGGCCTTTCTCGTCAGACACTTTCGTTTTGTGCGCGTCGGCATCTATCTGGCTGATCACCCCAATGATTTCCTCATACTCTTTTTGGTGGTGGACAATCAAGTATTCTTCCCCGTTCAAGTGCGAGTACTTTTGTGCAACTTTCATAGATGTCCATTTTCTTGGTAGTGGTTGGTCAATTCCAGTTGCTTCCACTCTTGGGGAATTTGCGCAACCTTGTCATTCAACGTCGGTTTGTGGATGGGTTTGTCCATCGGCCGCATTTTCAATTTGCCTTGCCGCAACTCATTCACCCTTTGGTGGGCAATGTCGCAATAAGCTTTTTCCTTTTCTATTCCCAGGGCGTTTCGTCGGTGTTTTAACGCCCCCACTACGGTAGAACCAACCCCGGCAAAAGGGTCAAGGACCCAACTGTTTTCATCGGTGAGAGCCAACACACAACGCTCCACCAATTCAATGGGGAATTGGCAGGGATGTTCAGTTTTTTCTGGGTGATTTGACTTGACATTGGGGATATTCCACATCGCGGTGTCCCAGTCATGCTCCATTATTTCCCAAACATCGCTCGGATTTTTGCCTAGTGGATTGCCCGAAGGCTGGCCTTTTTTGGGCCCTTTGAAATGGAGTTTGCCGGGATACTTTGAAGGCACCCGCACATGATCAAGGTTAAAAATATAATCGTCGGTTTTGCTAAACCAAAGCAAGGTTTCATAACGCCCACTAAACCGATTGCTCGCATGCAACCCGTGACCAAAATGCCAAACAATGCGGTTGCGGAGTTTTAGGCCATGCTTCTTAAAAATTTGGTAGTAGTAAATATCAAGCGGAAAAACTTCTCCTTTATCTACATAATTGCCCACTTGCCAACAGAGGTTCCCTCGCTCGGATAAAACCCGCACCAACTCGGCTATAATTTCTTCTTGTCCCTCAAGATATTTTTCAATACTAGTCTTGACTTCATATGACTTGCCAATGTTGTAAGGTGGAGAGGTGAGAATAAGATCGATAGTGGCACTATCCACTTTCTGAAGAGCCGTTAAACAATCAGCATTTTCAATTAGGCATTTAACATTTGGATCAATATGATCAAATAATGTTTCTTTTGTCATCATTCAAAGTTGACCAAGGTTTCAGCAAATTTACCCTTAAAAATTGAGGAAGCCGCCCTGGACGAAATCAAGTTTCGTGCCTTGGCAAAAAACCAACCCACAACCTCGCTCAGAATACCCGCAGTGCGCGGAGCTATCCAGCTTACCAACCCCCTACCCCGCCGCCAAAGCCATTACGTCTTCCTCCGTAGCTCCGTCGCCGGGTAGTTCGCCGACCAGCCGCCCTTCGCGGAGCACCAGGATACGGTCGGCCAGGGCCAGCACCTCGGGCAACTCGCTGGAAATGAGCAGGATCGCCTTGCCGGCCTGGGCCAGCGCGCGCAACTGGGCGTAGATCTCGAACTTGGCCCCCACGTCGATGCCGTGGGTCGGCTCGTCGATCATGAGCACGTCCGGGCCTTGGAGCAGCCACTTGGCCAGCACCACTTTTTGCTGGTTGCCGCCGCTGAGCGTACCGGTTTTTTGGGCCACCGACTGGGCCACCACGTTCAGTTGCTGGCGGAACTGCTCGGCCACTTCGGCGATTTTGCCCGCTGACACCAGCCCATTTTGCAGGCTGGCGGCCTGGTTCACGGCCACCACGTTGGCCGCGATGGCCATTTCCGGGAAAATGCCCTGGGTCTTGCGCTCCTCGGGCAGGTAGCCCAGGCCCGCCGCCACCGCGTCGGCGGGGTGGCCGGGGGCGAGCGGCTGCCCGCGCAGGCGCACTTGGCCCGCGCGCACGGGGTCCGCCCCGAAAATGGCCCGCGCCACCTCGGTGCGGCCCGCACCCTGCAAGCCCGCCAGGGCCAGGATTTCGCCCCGGTGCAGTTGGAAACTGATGTCGGCGAATTTGGCCCCGGTCAGGCCCTGCACTTCCAGCAGTACCTCGGTCTGGCGGGCCGAGGTTTTGGTGGCGGGGGCCAGTTCGCGGCCCACCATCAGTTGGATCAGCCGCCCCCGGTCCAACTCCGGGCGGGGCAACGTGGCCTGGTAGCGGCC
>JALONO010000133.1 GCA_025454895.1 Bernardetiaceae bacterium | reverse complement strand
AGCGGCCCGGCGAGTTGGGTTGCTTCATCGGTCAAATTGCGCGGGCTAACCTTACTGGCTCCAGGCGGTGGGCTGGCGTTCCCAGCGGTGGGGGCGCAGTTGGGCCAGCAGCGGGGCGGGCAGGGCTTGGCCGTCGGCGCAGGCCAGGTTTTGCCGCACGTGGTGGGCCTTGCGCATCCCCGGGATGATGGTGCTCACCGCCGGGTGGTGCAAAATAAACCGCAGGGCCATTTCGGGCAGGGTCATGCCGGGGGGCACCAGGGGTTTCAGGGCTTCGGCCCGGTCCACGCTGGGGTGCAGGTTTTCGGGCACAAAGTAGGTGCTCCGCCAGTCGTCGGGAGGGAACACCGTCTCGTGCGTGAGCGTGCCCGTGAGCGAGCCTTCGTCGAACGGCACCCGGGCAATCACGGCCACGCCCAATTGTTGGCACAGCGGGAACAGTTCGTCTTCCGGGTTTTGGTCAAAAATATTGTAGATCACCTGCACCGCGTCGATAAGCCCGGTGCGCAGCGCGGCCACCACATTGGTAGGTTCCCAGCGGTTTACGCTAATGCCAAAGTGCTGCACCTTGCCCTCGCGTTTGAGATGCTCCACGGCCTTCTGCCATTCTTCGTGCCCGGCCCAGCCGTCGTCCCACACGTGAAACTGCTGAAGGTCAATGGTTTCCACACCTAGATTTTGCAGGCTACGCTCGGTGTATTTCACAATGTGCTCGGCCGGGAACACCTGCTCCAGGGGGTACTCGGGCCGGGAGGGCCACTTGCCGTTCTTGGGGGGGATTTTGGTGGCTACATAAAGCCGCCGTGCTGGGTGGCGTTTCAAGAGCGCGCCCAGCAACTGCTCGCTGTGCCCGCGCCCGTAGGCGTAAGCGGTATCAAAAAAATTACAGCCCAGTTCCACGGCTAGGTCGAGCGAGGTATGGCTTTCCTCATCGGCCGAGCCAGTCCAACCGGCCATGCCCCACATGCCATAGCCCACGGCCGAAACGGGCCACCCGAGGCGGCCAAAAGTACGGTATTCCATAAAAGGAGGGTAAAAAATGTTAGGTCTAAGGCAATGCGCAACCGGGCGGGCCGCCACCAAGAAAACAGCCCGGCCGCACCGACCGGGCTGAATAAAAGCCTATTTAAAGTTGTAGTTGCTGATAAACGCAAACCGTTCTTCGGTGATCTCGGTCAGTTCCAAGTTCTTTTTCACCGCCTCGGCGGTGGCGTGGCCGTAAATACCGTGCTCGCGCAGGCCAGCATTGTACACCTGGTTCAGGTATTTCTGCACCAGCAGCGAGTTGTCGCCGTACATAAAAGGTTTGGTAAGGCTCAACGGAAATGCCTCGTCCTGAACCGGGTACTTGTGGCCATCAATCTCGATTTCTTGTTCCATAACGTGGAGTTTATTGTTTGAAATGGGGTAGGTGATTGTTTTGAGCGGGTCAAATTAGTTTAACTGGGCCAAATCCCCAAGTTAACCGGATTAATTATAGGTTATACGGCTACTTCGGCCTTGATCGCCGGGTGCGGGTGGTAATCCAGCAGTTCAAAATCCTCGTATTTGAAGGCAAACAAATCGTGGATGGCCGGGTTTAGCCGCATTTGGGGCAGTGGGCGCAAGTCGCGGCTCAGTTGCAGCCGGGCTTGGTCCAGGTGGTTCAGGTATAGGTGGGCGTCGCCCAGGGCGTGGATGAACTCGCCAGGCTGCAGGCCGCTCACCTGGGCCACCATGAGGGTGAGCAGCGCGTAGGAGGCGATGTTGAACGGCACGCCCAAAAACACGTCGGCACTGCGCTGGTACAATTGGCAACTGAGCCGGCCATTGGCTACGTAAAACTGGAACATCACGTGGCAGGGCGGTAGTTTCATGTGGTCAATATCGGCCACGTTCCAGGCACTTACCAGCAGGCGGCGCGAGTCGGGGTTGCGCTTAAGTTGGGCCATTACTTGGGCCAGTTGGTCGATTTGCTGGCCGTTGGGGGCGGCCCAACTGCGCCACTGGTGGCCGTACACCGGGCCTAGGTTGCCGTCGGCATCGGCCCACTCGTCCCAAATGCGCACGCCGTGGGCTTTGAGGTAGCCAATGTTGGTATCGCCTTGCAAAAACCATAATAGCTCGTGGATGATGGATTTGACGTGCAACTTTTTGGTGGTTACCAGCGGGAAACCCGCCGCCAAGTCGAACCGCATTTGGTGGCCAAAAATGCTGATAGTGCCGGTGCCCGTCCTGTCCGATTTCTCGGTGCCGGTGGCCAAAATCAACTGCAACAAATCGTGGTATTGCTTCATAAAAAGATGCCTTGGCCGCAAATATCGGCCAGGCGGCGGTTTTTTGGTTGGCCGTTTGGCAACCGAGGGCGGCCAAGTTGGCCGCTTACTTTTTTAAGTTAAGATCAAAATGCAATAAGATATTGAAAATCAAATTATTGAATACGAAAAATCACCCTGAATTTATCCAAAACTAGCCCGGCGAGGCCGTTCAATCGTTCTTGACCCAGCCACTGGCTTGGCAGCAGGGCCGGGGCAAAATGCGCCAGCCGAAACTCAGGCCCTCGTGCGGGCGGGGCTTGCGGGCGGGCGCGTTGGCAGGGTCGGGGTTTTGCAATTCGGTTTCTTGCTTTTGCAACTCGTCGGCATCGTTAACGGCCTCGTTGAGCGCGTCCAGGTCGGGCTGGCCCGCGTCCACCCAGCAGGTGTACCAAAAATCGGCGATCATCTGGGCCGAGGCGCGCATTTGCCGCTCCACTTGGCCCCGCAGCATTTGGTGATAGGCGGCCGAAAATTCGGCACTGTAAACCTTGACGGTGAGGCCGTTGCGGGTCTCGTAGCCGTACTTGCGGTCGTCGCCCAGGCGCAGGCTGAGCTGCCGCTCAAAGGTGAGCACGCTGTCCAGGGCCAGGTGGGCGTTGGTAACGGCTTGCCAGGCCCGCGCGAGCGGGTGGGCCTCGTAGCGGGCGCGCTCGAGGAAAAAATCGTAGTCGGCGGCGAAAAGCTCGGGCAGGCGGCTCTCCCAAAAACCGTGGATGCCGATTTGGTCGGTGAGTTGGCCGTTGTAGTTTTGGGTGGTGTGCAAAGGCACGTTGGCATCGCCGATGTAATGGCCCAAGTCGGCGGAGAGGCGGAGGACTTCGCCCGCGTCGCGCACCCGGAACGCCTCGGTGAGCCGCAGCTTCATCAGGTGCAAGTGCCAGGGCACAATGCCATAGGCGCGCAGCGTGTCTTCCGTGTAGCGGGCCACGGCGGCCTCCCAGCGGCGGGGCATTTGGTAGAGGGCGCTGTCGCCGTACACGTCGATGTCGATGTAATGCCGCTCAGCTTCGCCCTGTACCAGGTACCGCCGCTTGTCGGGGTTGACGGCGTTTTCGGTAATGAACCGGATGTGCCGCTTGTAAAAACCCGTCATGGGCGGGGGCAGGGCAAACACCGCGTACCGGTTAATGAGTTGGTGGGCAAAAAAGCCCCAGCCGAGGGCGGGCAGGTGGGCCAGGGCCGACAAGCCCAAAGCGAGGCCCCATCGTAACGATTTCTTCATAAGCCACTTAGCCGTTGGTCAGCCCAAAATTGGCGAAAAAACAAAATTATTTTTTGAGATTTTTGGCGAAAATCGGCCAAAGCAGTAATTTTGCACACTCTTTTAAAAAAGAGCGGCTCGGAGTGGTAGTTCAGCCGGTTAGAATGCCTGCCTGTCACGCAGGAGGTCGCGGGTTCGAGTCCCGTCCATTCCGCAAAAGCCCCGTTGGTAACTCCAGCGGGGTTTTTTGTTGGCCTTTTGGCTCCGGGCTTTCCACCTTGAGCCTTGTATAAAACTCCGGGCTGATCCCTTCAGTTTTTGGCGATTTTGAGTAAGCCATTTGCGCCAAACTAGGTACAGTAAAAAGCGCGAAAATACCTTAGCGGTTTTGCGAGAAATACTTTTGGACGGATTACCCCCTGGGATAAAACCAGGGAGCGACGGTTAGCCAAACAATGAGTCGCGTTGGCGGGTTTATCGCACATGAGTCCACTCCCGCACGACCAACACCACCTGGACAAGTACCGGGCTTTCTGCGAACTGTACGGCATTACCAACCTCACCGAGTTTGTGCGGCTGTACGATATTTACGAACTCACTTGTTTTTTGCCCGCCCAGCCCACCGAGGCCCAGAAACTGGCCCTGCAAGCCGTGCTGGGGGCCATGGCCGAGTCGGGTTACCTGGACTACCAACGCTCCAATAACACCTTCGAGCTGATTATGCAGTGGCAAGAACGCACCGGTAATTTCGACCAGCACGCCCTGAATTTCGGCGGCGGGGCCTAATCTGCGCCGGTTTGCCAGTGTTAATTTAGCCTAAAACCAAGTAGTTACCTCGGCCTGCCCCCTAAGTTTTAGCGGCAATAAGGCTAATATGTTTAGTTTTGCTTCCTCACTTATTTAAAACTTAGTTGAATGACCATCCGTCTGTCGCACGTTTGCTTGGCCGGTAGTTTGGCCGTTGGGGTGGCCGCTTCGGGCTTTGCCCAAGCTGGCCACCAGGCCCGCCATTTTTTAATGGTAGAAGATACCACCAAAAAAGCCCCCAAAAATTGGTTTAACCTTGACCCGCAAAAAGATCAGGTGTACGGCATCGGTACCGAGCGGGCCTACCAGGAATTGCTCAAAAACCGGCCCAGCCAAACCGTGGTAGTGGCCATTATCGATTCGGGGGTGGACATTGCCCACGACGACCTGAAAAACAAGCTCTGGACCAACAAGGGCGAGATACCCGGCAACGGAGTCGACGACGATAAAAACGGCTACGTGGACGACATCCACGGCTGGAACTTCATCGGCGGTAAAGATGGCCGCAACGTGAGCCACGACAGCCAGGAAATTACCCGCATCTACACCAAGTACAAGGCTAAGTTTGAAGGCAAGGCCGAAAGCGACATTGCCCCGGCCGACAAAGCCAACTTTGCCATGTGGCAAACCGCCAAAAAGAAATTCGAGGAGAAGGTGGGCGAGTACAGCCGCTATAACAGCATTTACACCGGCTTATATGAGTCGGCGGTTAAAGCTACCCGTTTACTGGCCGCCTATTTGGACAAAGAAACGGTGAGTTTTGCCGAGGCCGCCGAGGTAACCAGCGAAGACCCGCGAGTGGCCCGAGCCGCCGAAATCGCGAAACTGCTGAGCGAGAACGGCGTTCCCGACCTGGAAAGTTTGAAAAAACAAGTTGACGATATCGGAAACACGCTCAAATACGGCCTCAACCCTGATTTTGACCCGCGCAGCATCGTGGGCGACGATTACGCCAACGTGAACGAGCGCGGCTATGGCAACAACGACGTAACCGGCCCCGACTCGTTCCACGGCACCCACGTGGCGGGCATTGTGGCCGCCGAGCGCGGCAACGGCCTGGGTATGGACGGCGTGGCCACCAACGTACAAATCATGGCCATCCGGGCCGTGCCCGACGGCGACGAGCGGGACAAGGACGTGGCCAACGCCATCCGTTATGCGGTGGACAACGGGGCCAAGGTGATCAACATGAGCTTTGGCAAGGCCCTCTCGCCCGAAAAGGCGGTGGTGGACGAAGCCGTGCGCTACGCCGAACAAAAAGGCGTGCTGCTGGTGCACGCCGCCGGCAACGATGCCCAGAACAACGACGTGGAGGGTAATTTCCCCAACCGCAATTTGGCCGGAGGAAAAATGGCCACCAACTGGCTCGAGATCGGGGCCTTGTCCTGGAAGCCCGGCGAGGAAATGGTGGCCGACTTTTCTAACTATGGTAAAAAAAGCGTGGACTTGCTTTCGCCTGGGGTGGACATTTACTCCACTACGCCCGGCCAAAAGTACGATAATGCCAGGGGTACTAGCATGGCCGCGCCCGTAACGGCCGGGGCTGCTGCCGTGCTGCTCTCCTACTTTCCGCACCTCACGGCTACGCAAGTGCGCGAGATCATCATGAAAACCACCGTGAAGCTGCCCAATCAAAAGGTGCGCCCTCCCGGCGAGAACGAGGCCCCTGAAGTAGATTTAAGCAGCCTAACGGTAACGGGCGGCATTGTGAACGTGTACGAGGCCGTGAAAGAAGCCCAGAAAATCAAATTGCCCCGGAAGAAATAATCCTAAAATGGCTTAATGATTGTATGATTAAATGATAGTTCTCTTTGTTTATCAATCATTTACAACCTCTGCAACACGCAATTCTTATTTGATTTTATAAGTGGCGGGCAGCTATTTTGCCCATCGCTGGCCCAGTTGGTTGAAAACAAAAGCCCGGCTCAGTAAGCCGGGCTTTTCTCACCTTTTTCTATGAAAAAACTATCCTAATTGTTATCTTGCTTCAAGCTGATTGAGCATGTCTTATCAAAAACCCAATCGGTCAACTTTTCTAAAATCGGGACTGGCTATCGTTATCCAAGTAACGGCTAAGGCCAATGGCCCAAGCGCAATGACTTAGTTGTTGAGGTAGGGAGCCATAAGCGTAAACTCGGGGATCCCCACGCGGAATTTCTTGCCGTCCAAAAAGCGCTCCATCAAGTAACTGCCGCGCATTTTGCCAATGCCGCTTTTTAAATGGCAGCCCGAGGCGTATTCGTGCCGCTCGCCGGGGCCAATTACCGGCTGCTCGCCAATCACCCCTTCGCCCTCCACTTCGGCCACCGTGCCGTTGGCATCGTAGATGTTCCAATGCCGACGTAACAATTGCACAGTGTAATCGCTGTTGTTCTCAATAGTGATATGGTAAGTAAACACGTGGTGCATTTGCAGCGGGCGCGAGTATTCCAGTTTGTATTCGGTCTTCACGGTTACCTTCACGCCTTGCGTAATTTCGGTGGTAGTGGTCATGATCAATCTTTAATGCTTTAGGGTTATAGACACTTAGGGGAGTGGCTGATGACTATTTTGTTACAAAAAGGTTTCCAACCTGGCCGCTGATGGGGGTATTTATAAATGTGAAACTTACATCTGTGCAAATGCCGCCAAAAAGGTGGGCTTTGGGCTAATTTTGCCTATGGATTATGCTTTGCAGGCCGTTTTCGACTTGGCGGAACGGTGCGCCCGCCACGGTTTACGGTGGGTGGTACTGTCACCCGGCTCGCGCTCGGCGCCACTCACCTTGGCTTTTGCCCGCCACCCGGCCATTGGCACCTTGGTAGTGCCCGACGAGCGGTCGGCCGCGTTTATAGCCCTGGGCCTGGCCCAACAAACCGGGCAGCCCGTGGCCCTGGTGTGTACCTCGGGTTCGGCGGGCCTCAATTATGCCCCGGCGGTGGCCGAGGCTTATTTTCAGCAGGTTCCGCTGCTGGTGTTCACGGCGGACCGGCCGCCAGAGTGGGTGGACCAGGCCGACGGCCAAACCATTAGGCAGCAAGAACTTTTTGGGCGGCACGTGAAGGCCAGCTACCATTTGCCCGTGGATTTGAGCCACCCGGATGCCCAATGGCACCTGGGCCGCAACCTTAGCGAGGCCTACAACCTCGCCTGCGCGTACCCGTCCGGGCCGGTGCACCTGAACGCGCCCTTTCGCGAACCGTTTTACCCCGCCGCCGACCAGCCATTGACGTATTCCTCGCATTTAAAAATTATTGAAGAAACTTCTGCCCAACCCGCCCTGGCGGACATTGTTTGGGAACAACTGGTCAAATCTTACACCCAGGCCAACAAGGTGTTGCTGGTGGTGGGCCAAAATCGCCGCGATCCCCGGCTGTTGGCCGCCCTGGAAAGCCTGGGCTTGCCCGTACTGGCCGATAGCATCGCCAACTTGCACGGGCTAGGCCCGTTGGCCGTCCACCATGATTTTACCCTGGCCCAAGCCACCCGGCGGCAGGCCCTCGGCCCGGCCGATCTGCTGATCAGCCTGGGCCAGTCGGTGCTATCGAAAAGCCTGAAAACCTATCTGCGTCAACACCCGCCCAGGGAGCACTGGCACGTGCAGCCCGCCGGGGCGGTGGCCGATACTTTCCAGTCGCTCACGCGGGTGGTGCGGGCGCAACCGGTGGCGTTTTTGCAAGCCCTGGCCCAGTGCGGCCCGGCAAGGCCCGCCTGGGCCACCGAGCTAATGCAGGCAGGCCGGCAAATGGCCGCCCGGTTACCGGGTTTTTTCGCGGCCCTGGCGGCGGCCAACGAGCCTCTGGCCGAGCTAGAGGTGGTGCACTGGCTGCTGACCCACCTGCCCGCCCGGCCCCTGAATTTACACGTGGCCAACAGTATGCCCGTGCGCTACGTGAACGCGCTGGGCCTGGGCACCCGCCACGCCCAAGTAGAAGTGTTCGCTAACCGGGGCACCAGCGGTATCGACGGCAGCGTGAGCACCGCCGTGGGCCATGCGCTAGCAGACCCCCACCGGCTAAACGTGCTGCTCGCGGGCGACTTAGCGTTCATGTACGACCGCAACGGCCTATGGCACAATTATTTACCCGCTAATTTGCGCATTGTGGTGCTGAACAACCACGGCGGCGGCATTTTTCGGCTCATCGACGGCCCCAAGAACCTGCCCGAGTTGGATGAGTACTTCGTAACCCGCCAGCAAGCCCGGGCCGAGGCCACCGCCCGCGATTTGGGCCTAGCTTACTGGGCGGCCACCCACCGAGATGAGTTGATGGCCGTAAGCCCTGCGTTCTGGGCGGCTCCCCAAGCCGCTTTATTGGAGGTAGAAACTCAGCACCAGGTTAACGAAGCGGCCTGGGCCCGCCTAAAAGCCTTGGCCACTAGTGGCGGGTAGCCTACCATTATCAGCTTGGAACAAAATATTTCCGACCTCGCGGGGTAGCGTTTTTTTAACTTTTATTCACAAAATATTTTAGGCAGAATTAAATTAATAAAAGTAAAAATAATTAACTTTTTTGCTTTTCTAATGGCTAGTTGTTCTCAAAAGCGAGATGGATACTTTTAAACAAAGTGAGGAAATCCACGCCTTTTTTTTAAATTCGGGTAAATAAGAGGGCTGTTTGGGGGAAAAAACGTGAAGAAAACCCCGAAGTGCTCAAAAAAAGTATCTTTGCGTTCCATTTTAGTAGCAGCGAGGGCTGAAAATTAATTTATCAATAATTTTGTGGAGCAACGCATTTTTTTGGAGCAAGTTGTCGTTATTTGTTAACAACTAATCATCTTTTTACCCTACAAACCGACAACTACTATGAAGTTTACTGCGAGGCAACCGATCTTGAGCGAAGGGGGATCGTCGCGTGGTGTTAGTGATGCATTGTTAGTCCCATTCAGGCAAAGCGGGTGGTTATTTAAGGCTTTTGTGTTTATTGGCCTATTCTACCTATCGCTTTACCCCATTTATTCTAATTTTGAATACGGTGTAGGTTGGGAACATCTTGAACGCCATCAAGAGTTCATGGCCCAGCGGTCCAAGTTTTACAACCCTTGGCAATATCGGCCCATGGCCCCCCTCGTGAACGAGGCATTGTACCAAGTTGCCGACCACACCATTTTCCGCGTATTGCCCATAGAGCGGTTATTCGCTAAGTATGAGCCAGTTGCAGTAAAATATTTTGCAGTGTTTATCGCGGTGAGGCTGGCCCAAATGCTGCTCACATTCTATTTGTGCTGGCTGTATTACCGGCAGTTGAACCTCTCTCCGGTGCTGATAGGTTGCGGTTTCCTCTACATTTCATTGGCGATGGGCAATGGGGTGTATCACAGCGACTTGTCGTTTAATACCTATTACGATGTGATTTTTTACCTCATTGGCGGCTTGTTGATTTTACGCAAAGCCTCGCCGTATTGGTTTGTACCGTTGGCTGCCTTGGCCGCTTTTAACCGAGAGACCTCCATTTTGATCCCATTGATGTTATTATGGCACTTGGTCGATTGGGGCAAGCCGCCCTTCCGGCTTGGGGTCATCAAGACGCTCAAACTTGAGATTGCGCTGCCCTTGGCTTTGGCTAGCCTTGCCTTTGCGGCGGTGTTTTTTGCCATCCGGGCGTACTACGGCCAACCGCCTAACGACCCTTCTGTTGTCTCGTTTAATAATGATTGGTTCAAACCCGGCTGGGCCATGCTCTTCCGCAACACCCTGCACCCTTTTGCCCAAAACGAAGTGTGGGGCGTGGTAACGTTTTTGCCATTGCTCGCCTTGCTTTATTTTAAACGTACCAGCCAGTTTTTGCGCTATTTGTTTGTGCTCATTTTGACTTTCTGGTTGCCCGTCCATTTTTGGATGGTAACGGTGAAGGAAGCCCGGGTATTTTTAGTGCCTACGGTGTTGGCACTCCTCCCCATGTGCCTCCAGTTATTGGAGCAAATGCTCAAGAACGAGTGGATGCAGCAATTGGTTAGCCCTACCAGTCAGGCAGTGGCCGATCCCAAACCTGGTAGGCAGTCGGCCAATCCGCTGGCAGGCGAGTAGAAGCCCCTTGGCTATTCGAATAAGTAGTTGCAACCGGTAAATGGACTGAGGTTCACTTACCGGTTGCGTTGTTACAATTGGTTTGGCGCAATGGCACATCTTGTGCCCCGGTGGCCTACATTTACGGCCAACCATTGCTTTACCAAATATGCAACTCCCATCCAAATATTTAAGCACCCTGGCCCTTACCTTGGGCTTGGCGTCGGCCAGCCTGGCCCAGGCCACGTTCGACCCCGATACCGTAAAGGCCGGCACGTTCGACAACGGCAAAATGTGGACGTTCGACTTCCCGCCCACCGAC
>JALONO010000364.1 GCA_025454895.1 Bernardetiaceae bacterium | reverse complement strand
TGCTGGCCCAGGGCTACGACGTGGCCATTTGGGACTACCGCACTTTTGGCAAAAGCACCGGCCCCCTGAGCGAGGCCCACCTACTGGCCGACTCCGACACGGTTTACCAGTGGGCCACGCGCCACTACCCGCCCGAGCGCATCACCTTGTTTGGCCGCTCGCTGGGTACCGGGCTGGCCACTTACCTGGCGGCCCGCCACCCGGCCCGGCGGCTCATTTTAGAAACGCCCTACTATAGTTTGGCCGCACGCCGTACCCGTGGCTGCTGCGCTACCACTTGCCCAGCAACGAGTGGCTGCCCCAGGTGGGCTGCCCGGTTACCATTTTCCACGGCACGGCCGACGAAGTGGTGCCCTACGCCTCCGGGCAAAAGCTGGCTGCGGTGGCCAAGCCCCCCGCCCGCTTCATCACCATCCCCGGCGGGCGGCACCACAACCTGGGCGAGTTTGCGGCCTACCGCGCCGCCCTGGCCCAAGCCCTAGCCGAACCTTAAAATCAGCCCGGCGGGCAAAACTTGCCTTTTTGAAAATGAACAACTTGCAAAATCCCCAGGCCGTAGCCCAGTCGGCCGGGTTTAAGAAACTGGTGCGCAACCGCTGGGCCGTGAGCCTGGGCCTCACCGTGGTGATGCTGGCCGCCTACTTGGGCTTTATTTTGACCGTCGGTTTTGGCAAAACCACCTTGGCCGCCCCGGTGGGTGCCCATTTTAACTGGGGCCTGGTGCTGGGCGTGGGCCTCATCGTGTTTGCCTGGCTCATCACCGGCCTGTACGTGTACTGGGCCAACCACCGTTACGACCCCCAAGTGCGGGATTTGCGCCGCCAGTTAAAATCCCAAGATTGAAGCTGGAGCCTCCGTGGCAACGCGGGCCGTGATTTTTCCATACAATCAATATTGAACTAATTTCTTGATTTAAAATGGTTAACATTGATTTTTTACTTGCCTCCAGCATCCTATTTCTTATCAAAAACAAATAGAGGTTGCGCAACTTCTATCTTTTAAGTGATTGGTAATCAAATAGCACAATCATTTAATCATGCAATCATTTTAGTAAAAATAGGTCATGATCCTGCTCGACATTTTGCCCACTACCCTGGGCCAGCCCAGCCTTAGCTCTATCCTGATGTTCTTCGGCTTTGTGGCCGTTACCATGTACATCACCTATTGGGCGGCCCGCAAAACCAAAACCGGCTCGGAGTTTTACGCGGCCGGGCGCAGCATCACGGGCGCGCAAAACGGGCTGGCCCTGGCCGGCGACTACATGAGCGCGGCCTCATTTTTGGGCATTGCGGGCATGGTGGCCACCAAGGGCTACGACGGCCTCATTTATTCCATCGGGTTTTTGGTGGGCTGGCCGCTCATTATGTTCCTCATTGCCGAGCCGCTGCGCAACCTGGGCAAGTATACCTTTGCCGATGTGGTGGCCTACCGCCTGCGCCAGCGGCCGGTGCGCATTGCCTCGTCGGTGGGCACGCTGTGTACCATCTGCTTTTACCTCATTGCCCAAATGGTGGGCGCGGGCGGGCTGGTGCAAAAGCTGTTCGGCCTGCCTTACGAACTGGCGGTGGTAGTGGTGGGCATCGTCATGATCGCCTACGTGCTGTTTGGCGGCATGTTGGCCACCACTTGGGTGCAAATTATTAAGGCCGTGCTGCTGCTGGGCGGGGCCACCGTGCTGGTGCTGCTCACCCTCAGCCAATTTGGGTTCAGCCCCGGCCAGTTGTTTGCGGCTGCCACCGCCCAGTACGGGCAGGCCGTGTTGCAGCCCGGCAGCTTTGTGGGCAACCCTTGGGACGCCCTGAGCCTGGGCCTGGCCCTGATGCTGGGCACGGCCGGGCTGCCTCACATCCTCATGCGGTTTTACACCGTGCCCAATGCCCAGGCGGCCCGGCAGTCGGTGTTTGTGGCTACCGGGCTGATCGGCTACTTCTACATCCTCACGTTCATCATCGGCTTTGGGGCCATGGTGCTGGTGGGCCAGGCCGATATTGTGGCCCTGGACAAAGGCGGCAACATGGCGGCCCTGCTCCTGGCCGAAAACCTGGGCGGCAGTTTGTTCCTCGGCTTTATCGCGGCGGTGGCCTTTGCCACCATTTTGGCCGTGGTGGCGGGCCTCACCCTGTCGGGGGCCACGGCCATCAGCCACGATTTGTACGTGAACGTGGTAAAACGCGGCCAGGCCGACGAGGCCGGGGAAGTGAAAGTAGCCAAACGCGCCACCGTGGGCCTGGGCGTGCTGGCCATCTTGCTCGGGCTGGTGTTCCAAGGCCAAAACGTGGCGTTTATGGTGGGCCTGGCCTTCGCCATTGCCGCCAGTGCCAACTTGCCTGCCCTGCTGCTTTCCATTTTGTGGCGGGGGCTTACCACCCGGGGCACCGTGGCCAGCATTGTGGTGGGCACGGTTACGGCCATTGGCCTCATTGCCCTTAGCCCCACCATCATGGTGGATATTTTAGGAAAGCCCGAGGCCATTTTCCCGCTCAAAAACCCGGCGTTGGTGTCCATCCCCGCGTCGTTTTTGGTGGCCTGGGTGGTTTCGTTGCTGGACCGTGAGCCGGAGGCCCGCCAGCGGTTCGACCGCGAGCAGGTGCGCAGCTACCTGGGCGTGGGTGCGGAGTAGGCGGGCACAAAACCCCGGCGGGCGGCTTTGGCGGCCCTTGGCTTCTTTTTGGTTATCCTTGATCCATGAATCGTCCTCGGGTAAAAATCTGCTGTATCGGCAGCGTGGCCGAAGCCCGGCTGGCGGTGGCCTACGGAGCGGCCGCCCTAGGCTTGGTTGGCCCCATGCCCAGCGGCCCCGGGGTGATCGACGACGTGCTGATCCGGCAAATTGCCCAACAGGTGCCGCCGCCAGTGGCCACCTTTTTGCTCACCAGCCAAACCACCGCTTCCGAAGTGATCGCCCACCACGGGCGCACGCACACTTCCATCATCCAACTGGTGGACGAACTGGCCCCGCCCGAGTACGCGCCCCTGCGCCAGGCCCTGCCCCAGGTAAAGCTGGTGCAGGTGGTCCACGTGCTGGACGAGCGGTCGGTGGAGGCGGCCCTGGCGGTAGCCCCGCAGGTGGACGCCCTGCTGCTCGACAGCGGCAACCCAAACTTGGCCGTGAAAGAACTGGGCGGCACGGGCCGCACCCACAACTGGCAACTGAGCCGCCGCATTCGCGACAGCGTGGGCATCCCGCTGTTTTTGGCCGGGGGGCTTACCCCGCAAAACGTGCGGCAGGCGATAGACCAAGTGCAGCCCTTTGGCCTGGACCTGTGCAGCGGCGTGCGCACCAACGGCCACCTGGACGAGCGCAAGCTGGAGGCTTTTTTTAGGGCGATTGGGTAGGGCC
>JALONO010000132.1 GCA_025454895.1 Bernardetiaceae bacterium | reverse complement strand
GTATCAACAGTTCAAGGATTTTAAGTTGGACTTGATCCAAAAGCAAATAACACTTGCATATTCCTAGTGCTGTAACATTTTAATTTTGTGTACCAACTTATGGATTTAAAATATTGATTATCTATTGGTTAAAGAAAATAATTCACACTCAAATTAAGTTGGTGCAGCACTATTGCTGTAAATGATTGATAAACGAATAGAACAATCATTCAATCATGCAATCATTAAGTCATGTTTTTGTGACCGAACTCCGCTTCCCCACCGCCGTTGAAACCACCTTCGATATCCAGCTTTTACCTAACGAATAGCTCCGCTACTGATACCCCTTTGCCTGCAAGCGGAAAAGCTCGGCGTACTTGCCGTCGAGGGCCAGCAGTTCGGCGTGGCTCCCAATTTCTTTGAGCATCCCCTGCTCGAGGAACAGGATGCGGTCCGCCATGCGCACGGTGGAGAACCGGTGCGAGATGAGCACCGCCGAGCGGCCCGCGATCAGCTCGGCAAAGCGGACGAACACCTCGTGCTCGGCCCGGGCATCGAGGGCCGAGGTCGGCTCGTCCAAGATGAGCAGTTGGGCGTTGCGCAGGTAGGCCCGCGCGATGGCCACTTTTTGCCACTCGCCGCCGGAGAGTTCCACCCCGTCGTTAAAACGTTTGCCCAGCATTTGGTCGTAGCCTTTGGGCAGCTTGGCGATCAGCAGGTCGGCCAGGCTTTTCTGGGCCGCCGCCTGGATCGGCCCCAGATCGTCGCGTTGGCCGATGTTGCCCACCGCGATGTTCTCGCGGGCGGTGAGCGAAAACCGCACAAAGTCCTGGAAAATAATGCCGATGTTCTCGCGCAAGTCGTTTAGGTCGTAGTCGCGCAGGTCCTGGCCGTCGAGCAAAATGCGGCCCTCGGTGGGTTCGTAAAGGCGGGCCAGCAGTTTGGTGAGCGTGGTTTTGCCGGCCCCGTTTTCGCCCACCAGGGCCAGCTTCTCGCCGGCGGGGAGCGTGAAACTCAGGTTTTTGAGCGCGTACTTTTCGCTGTGGGCGTATTGAAAGCTCACGTTTTCAAACACAAAGCCGCTTTGCAGCGGCCGGGGCACCCGCACCGCCCCCACCCGCGACACGATTTGGGGCTGGATGTCGAAAAAATCAAAATAATCTTGCAAATACATGGCCTTGGCGGCAATGTCGGCCAGGCGGTTGAGCAGGCTTTGCAGCAGGCCCCGCAACTGCCTAAACGACCCGGCCAAAAACGTGAGGTCGCCCACGCTGAGCTGGCCTTGCAGGGCCTGTTGCAGCATGAGCACGTAGGCCCCGTAGTAAGCCAAAGTGCCCAGGGCAAAAAACGCCCCGCCCCAAGCCGCGCTGCGCAGGTTGAGCCGTCGGTTATCTTGGTAAAACCGCTCCGACAAGGCCCGGTACCGGTCGATCAAAAACCCCGACAGGCTAAAAGTTTTCACCTCCTTGGCCGTGGCATCGCTGGCGGCCACGTAGCGGATGTAATCGATTTCGCGCCGCTGGGGGGTCCACCAATTGTAGAGGGCATAGCGCAGGCTGTTGAAATGGCTCTCGCCCAAAAACGACGGCAGCACCGCCACCAGCAAAATCACCAGCAGCCACGGGTTGAACACCACCAGCCCGGCCGAGAACGCCACGATGGAGATGGCATCTTGGGCCTGGGCCAGTAACTGGGCCAGCAAGGCCGAACGCACATTGGTTTGCTGGCGGGCTTTTTCCAGTTTGTCGTAAAACTTGGGTTCTTCAAATTGGTACAGGTCCAGCTTGCCCGCATGTTCCATCAGTTCAATGGAACTTTGGTGGGCAAATTTGTCGCCCAGCAGGGTGTCCACCAGGGCGGTGGCCCGGCCCGTGAGGTCGGCCAGCAGGGCCAGGGCCAGCTCGGTAGCCAGCCAGCCCCACAGCGCGCCCGCCGAGCCACCCGGCGTGGCCACCAAGCGCACCACCTCGTCGATAATGAGCTTGCCCACGTAGAGCAGCAGCACTGGGTACGCCGAGGCCAGCAGGCGCAGGGCCACGTTGGCCAGCGTGAGCGCGGGGCTGGTGCGCCAAATGAGCCGCAACAAACGCGGCACAAAACGCAGGGCCAAAAATTGTTGGCGGGGGTCGGTCGGTTCGCCCGAGTTGGAGTTGGCCGCGCTGCGGAACAGCAGCCGCAGCAGTCGGTCGCTAAGCGATTTCCACATAAAGCAAGGCGAAGTTAAACCACTTTCTGCCGCCAGGCCCTATTTTCGGGCCGAATTTATCACCCTCAATCATGACAACCCGTTTTGGCTTTTTAGGGGCCTTGCTCGGGGCACTAGCCGTGGCCCTCGGCGCGTTCGGCGCGCACGCGCTCAAGCCCCTACTGGCGGCCGCCCAGCGCACCGACACGTTCGAGACGGCGGTGAAATACCACTTTTACCACGCCCTAAGCTTAGTACTGATCGGTTGGCTGGCCCGGCAAGCCCCCAGCCCGGCCTGGATGTGGGCTGGTTGGCTCCACCTCATTGGCATTGGGCTGTTCAGCGGTGCCTTGTACCTGTTGTGTTTTACCGGCCAAACCTGGCTAGGCGCGGTGGCCCCGTTGGGCGGCACCAGCCTCATTGCGGGCTGGCTCCTGATGGCGCGGGCAGCCTGGCAACATAAATTTTGAAAACAGCGTTGATTTGTTCGGGGCATTGCTTAAATTTGCGGCCTCAAAAAAAGAAAAGTAGTAACTGAAAATATAAAAATCGTAAGCATCATGGCAGTAACTCGGCTCAAGCGCAAGGAGCAACGCAACTCCACCAAAACATCCGACCGTAAAAGCCGGATTAAGTTCTTGCTCAGCAAACCTACCATCAAGAACATCGACGTTGAAGCCATCAAGGCTTCTTTTGAAGAGAAGAAAAAATCAGCTTAACTGACTGTTTTACAGTAGTTTAGATGTAAAAAAATAGCCTGGCTTTGCTCGAGCCAGGCTATTTTTTTAAGCTGATATTTCGGCAGATAAAAAACTCACTGTTTCTGGCGCAAGTCTTGTTTGTTTTCGCTCGACTCCCGGCCGACTATTTGTTGAAAACCTGCGATGACTTCATCGTAAGAATACTGGGCGATTACTTGTTTGGGCCATGAGGGTTGGGCGGGATTTTGTAAGCATTTGGCCAGGCGTTGGGCCAGCCCGGCCACGTCGCCCACCGGGAAAATATGATCCGGGGCCAGCTCCGGGGGCACCAGGTCGGCGGCGCAGCCCACCTGGTCCGACAAAATAACCGGCACCCCAAAATTCATGGCTTCGTTGGTGGACAGGCCCCAGGTTTCGCGTTCAGAACACATTACCAGCACGTCGGCTAGGGCATAGTATTGGGCAATGGCACTTTGGTTCACAAAGCCGGTAAGGTAAACCTGAGCCAGCAGTTGGTGCCGGTGGATAAACTGCTCCATTTGCGGCCGCAGCTCCCCTTCCCCCACCATTACCAGGGCGGTATCCGCCAGGCCAAGTTGTTGGTAGGCGGCCAGCAGGTCCAGGGGCCGTTTTATGGGGGTATATTTACCAACATACAAAATCACTTGACCGCCAAGGGGCAACCCAAGTGCTTGCTTCAGTCGTTTTTTAACCAGGGCCAACGCTTGGGCTTCTCTGCTAAAACGCTCGTTATCTACGGAAAATGGGCTAAATATTAACCGTTTATCGGCCACGCCATAAAACTGATAAAGCTGCTTGTTTTGTTGACCAACGTACAGGAAGTGATCGATCCATTTGAATAAGAAAAATTTTAGGGAAAATCGGCGCAGTCCAGCAGCTTTTCTCCTGATGATGATCTCCTGGCTCAGAGGGGCATCGCAGCGCAGGGCCACTTGGTGCCCGCGCAGTTTGGCCACCCATACAAACAACCACTGGATCAGGTACCCCCAACCGGTAACCACCGCCAGCCCGCGCGGGGCTTGCCAAATTTGCCGCAGCACCCCCCAGTTTAACAGGCCGGAAAAGCCGCCGTTGATGCCGCCCCGGCGGGCGTAGTTGGGGAAAAAACGGTAAGCATACCCCTCGAGCAGGGGGATGTCCCATTTTACCTCTACGCCAAACTCCTGGTCTTTTTCGCCCCGCAAGCTCTCGTCGGAACAGTACCAGACCTCCAAGTCCAACCCTTGCGCTGCCATTTTTTTATACAACGGGGCAAAGTACTGGATGGGGTGGGTATTGAGGATGAAAATCTTCATAACTAACTAACGTTGAGTAATTTCACGGTAAAGTTCGGCGTGCTGCTCGGTGATGAGATGCGGGGTAAACCGCTGCCGGTTAACGAAACCATTTGCAATCAACTGCGCCCGGTAACCGTCATCGGTGATGATTTTCTCGAACCCGGCCCGGATCTGGGCCACGTCGTAGGGGTCCACCAGGTGGGCGGCATCGGCGGCCACTTCGGGCATGGACAGGATGTTGCCCGTGATCACCACCCGGCCCACGGCGTTAGCTTCCACAATGGGCATCCCAAAACCTTCGTAGGTAGAAATCAAGGTTACGATGTCGCAATCGCGGTACTTTTGTTCCACTTCGGCCTGGGAGAGGTTCCACGATACGTGGTAACTGATTTGATACGCTTTGAGTTTGGCTTCAACCGCTTCGGGCAATTTGCCCACCACTTCCAAATGGCAGCTTAGCCCGCGCAGAGCCTCGGCCAGCCGCTCCAGGTTTTTGTTGGGGGCGCACCCCAATTGTAGAATGATCGGCTTCTCTTTACAAAACGGCTTAGGTTGGGGCCGGAAGTTATCCGAGATGGGCACATGGATGACCTTAATCTTGTTCGGGTCGCACCGGACGTGCTTGAGCACCTCGTTTTTGGTAGCCTGGGAGATGGTGGTGACCAACCTCGCCCGTTTAACCGGTACGGTAAGCCAAAAAAATTGGAGGATGGCCCGAGCTAAGGCCGAGGGGTGCCCCATAAAACCAATATCCAAAATGGTGAGTATGGTTCTCCGTTTGGCTAGGAAACTGGCCACAAAATGAATGTCACCAGTGATGTGGTTCACATCGCCTTGCCGGAATATGGCTTCTAGGGCAATATAAAGCCGTCGCCAAAATCCTTGACTCTCAAAAGTAGCAACGGCCTTAATCCCTTCAAATCCACTTGGCAATAATTCACAGATGGTGTTGTACACAAATTCAACGCTGAAGTTGCCATATTGCCGGGGTTTCCGGTTAAAAAAAACAACTTTGATTGGCTTATTATTCATCATACTGTTTTTGCCATTGGATCAAATGCGCCTCATCTTGCAATAAACGATCAATCAGTCTCTCAATAGTAAGATCATAATTCCAAGCTAATTCTCTTTGGGCTTTTGAATTATCACCATAAATAATGGCTAAATCTAGCGAGCGCATAAGTTTAGTATCCAGCCTAAGGCACTCGGCCATATCAAGTCCCAATTTAGAGAATACCAAGTTGACAATTGCAAGTAGGCTGGTTACTTGCCCGGAACAGATGATGTAATCGCTCGGCTTTTCCTGTTGGAGCATCCGCCACATGGCCTCTACGTAATAAGGGGCATAGCCCCAGTCGCGGCTAATAGCCAAATTGCCCATTACCAGGGTATTAGCTTCGCCCTGTTTGATCTTCATAGCCGTGTTAACTACTTTTTTGATTACGAAATTGGGGCCGCGCAACGCCGACTCGTGGTTGAATAAAATACCGCAGGCCGTGAACAAGCCGTAGGCTTCGCGGTAGTTGACCGTGAGCCAATGCGCTGAAGCCTTGGAGATACCATAAGGACTAACCGGATAGAAAAGAAGCGACTCGCGGATGGGTAAATTGGCCAGGG
Source organism: Bernardetiaceae bacterium (assembly GCA_025454895.1). GTDB lineage: Bacteria > Bacteroidota > Bacteroidia > Cytophagales > Thermoflexibacteraceae > JALONO01. The sequence goes on along the minus strand of JALONO010000132.1, from coordinate 4,836 downwards.
AAACACTGCCGAACATTTCGCTGCTAGACGCTTGATAGAACCGGATGCGGCGGTTGAACTGCCTAATTGCTTCCAATAGATTGATAACACTCTGGGTGTTAACGCTAAAAGTGCCGCGCGGCTGATGAAACGAAAGTTCTACCGAACTTTGGGCTGCCAAGTTATAAATTTCGTCAGGTTGGTAGGTTTCCAAGCAGCGGAGCACCTCGGTGGGTGATACTAGGTCGCACTCAGCCACCTGCACTTGATCCGCAATACCCAAATAAGCCAGTCGAAACTGCGCTGCAGGGTTAACCTTCCGGGTGATACCAATCACTCGGTAGCCTTTATTGGACAGCAATTGGGCCAGGTAAACCCCGTCTTGGCCAGATATTCCGGTGATAAGGGCGGTTTTGGGCATCAGGGTCGAGACAAAGGGTTTAGATAAGTAGCAAACCTAGCCCTCCTAACCTAAACAATCAACAGAACTGGCAGCCCTCCCGATGATCCAGCCTTGTTTTCAACCAACCGAGCATCGGCACCCACCGACAATTTTTTAGCCACCGCCGCCGAATTGGTGGCCGAAGTGTAATTTTAGCCCCCACTTCCCTCATCTTATGCCTGCGCCTTTGCCCGTTAGTGCCTCGGTGGCCGAAAAAGAAATCGCCGAACTGAGCACCAAAATCCATTATTACAACCAACGCTATTACCAAGACAGCGTATCGGAAATTAGCGACTACGAGTTCGATCAGTTGCTCGAACGTCTGCTCGCCCTGGAACAGGCGTTCCCCCAACTGCTCCGGCCCGACTCGCCCAGCCAGCGGGTGGGGGGCACGGTTACCAAGGAGTTTGCCCAGGTAAAGCACCGTTACCCCATGCTCTCGCTGGGCAACACGTATAACGAGCAAGAGTTGCTCGAGTTCGACGAGCGCATCCGCAAGGCCCTGGGCGAGGAGCCTTACGAGTACGTATGCGAGATCAAATTCGACGGGGTGGCCCTCAGCCTCACCTACCGCGACGGGGTGCTGGCCCAAGGTCTCACTCGGGGCGATGGCGAGCAGGGCGACGACATCACGGCCAACCTGCGCACCATCCGCACCTTGCCCCTGCGCGTAGGCGGGCTGCCCGGCGGCGCACGCGAGTTTGAGGTGCGGGGCGAAGGCTTCATGAGCCGGGCCGTTTTCGACCGGCTCAACCAGGAGATCACCGAGGAAAACGAACGCCGCACCCAGGAGGGCAAAAAACCGCTCACTTACCTGGCCAACCCCCGCAACGCGGCCTCGGGCACGTTTAAAATGCAAGACTCGGCCGTGGTGGCCCGCCGCCGCATGGATTGCTACCTGTACGACCTACTGGGCGACAACCTCCCGTTTGCCACCCACACCGAGGCCCTGGCCGCGTTGGCCCAACTGGGCTTCCAGGTCTCGCCAGGCTACGAGCTTTGCCCCGACATCCAGGCCGTGATCGCGTTCATCAAGAAGTGGGAGTTCAAACGGGACCAACTGCCGCTGGATACCGACGGCATCGTGATCAAAATCAACCGGTATGCCCAGCGCGAAGCCCTGGGTTTCACCTCCAAAAGCCCCCGCTGGGCCATCGCCTACAAGTACAAGGCCGAAAGTGCCACCACCGAGCTGTTGAGCATTAGTTACCAAGTGGGCCGAACGGGGGCGGTTACGCCAGTAGCCAACCTGGCCCCCGTAAAACTGGCGGGCACTACCGTAAAACGCGCTACTTTGCACAATGCCAACGAGATAGCCCGGCTGGACTTGCACCTGGGCGACACCGTTTTTGTCGAGAAAGGTGGCGAGATCATCCCCAAAATCACGGGCGTGGACCTTACCAAACGCAAGCCGGGCATCACCCATGTGCAGTTTATCACCAACTGCCCCGAGTGCGGCACTCCGCTGCAACGCCGCCCCGAAGAAGTAGCTTTTTACTGCCCTAACGAAAAAGGCTGCCCGCCCCAGATCAAAGGCCGGATCGAGCATTTCATCGGCCGCAAGGCCATGGACATCGACAGCCTGGGCAGCAAGACCGTAGAACTGTTTTTTGACCAAGGCTGGCTGCGCACCGTGGCCGATTTGTACCGCCTGCGGGCCGAGGACATCCTGGGCCTGGAAGGTTTCAAAGACCAATCGACCCAAAATATTTTGGCCGGCATCGAAGCGTCTAAACAACAGCCGTTTAGCCGGGTGCTGTTCGCGCTGGGCATCCGCTACGTGGGCGAAACCGTGGCCGAAAAGCTCGCCGACTTTTTCCAGGACATCGACCAGTTGCAACGGGCCACGGCCGAGCAGCTCACCGCCGCGCCCGAGATCGGCGGCAAAATTGCCGAGAGCGTGGTGGCTTGGTTTGCCGACCCCGACAACCAAGCCCTGGTGGCCCAGCTGCGGGCCGAGGGCCTGCAAATGGCGGGCGGTGCCGCCAAACTGGAAGCCCTCAGCGATAAACTGGCGGGTAAAACCTTCGTAATTTCCGGAGTGTTCAAAAACTACGAACGGGAGGCCCTCAAAGACCTGATCGAGCAACACGGCGGCAAAAACGTGGGCTCGGTGTCGGCCAAAACCAGCTACCTGCTGGCGGGCGAGGGCCTGGGCCCCAGTAAGTTGGAAAAAGCCACCAAACTGGGCGTGCAAATCCTCAGCGAGGAGGAATTTACGGCCATGATCGGCTAGGGCCGCTCACAACTGCACGCTCACCCCGGGGCCGATGAGGAAAAACCACTTGCCCTCTTGCAGCAAATACCCGAACCCGGCATGGAGCGGGAAGGAGAGCTTCCGGTTCCGCAAAATGGGGTACAACGAGCCGATGGCCACCACGCTTACGTCGCGGTTGGTGTTGTTCGGATTGAAGTTAAACGCATTGAGGGCGATGAAGCCCGCCCCAAAGCGATAAGGCCGCAGCGAGGCCACCCGGTCGGGTTGGAAAAACCGGAATTGGGCCACCACCGCCAAGCTAATGCCGCCCAGGCCGCTAAAACCTTCTTGCCCAATCCTTTTAAGGACCAAACCGCCGGGGAACGACACGTCGATATCGAACGCGCTGTGCTTTTTGAGGTAAAGTTCCAGCTTGGCCGTTTCGGCGGCCCCGCCGTAGCGGTCGGCCCGGTGGCGCACTACCACCTCAATACGGGCCCAGTCGTCCAGATCGCGGGTTTTGCGGCCCAGCACGCTGTTGAGCTGCCAGGTGGCGGGGCTGCAATCGCGCCGATCGTAAAAGGCTTGCCGGGGCGAGCTAGGCCCCGGACACACGCACCAATTGTCGATTTTGCGGAACTCGAGCAATTGGCCGCTGAGGGTGGTAATGCGCACCTCAAATTCCAGGTACTGCTTGCCATAAAACTCGGCGGGCGCATCAATGCCGTCGGGATCGAAGGTAAAAACCACATCGCTGATGGTTTTATCGTACAAAATGCTCTGCTTGAGGTCGGTAATGGGTAGGTTGCCCTCGCCGTAGTTCACTTTGACAAAGTCGAGCGCGCGCGGCCGCTGGAACTCGCGCACCGTGAGTGCGTAGCCCGTGTTGGTGTTGCGGTTAAACAACCCAATGCGCCGCCGGGCAAAATCGGGCGGGATGTAGAGGCGATAGGCCCGCAAGCCCTCGCCTTGGAGCACCGGGTCGGGGCGCACGGTGGGCAGGCCCTCGAAGTAAAAATCAGCCTTATCCAACGACTTGCCCTCCACCCGCAGGTCCAGGCTGTCGCCGGGGAACACGCTCAGGTTGTCGCTCCACTCGGCCCCGTCGCGGCTGAGGCTCACCCGGGTGATGCTGGTGCGGGGCACAATGGCGATGTTGGTTACAAACTCGGCCAAGTCGCCGTTTTTGAGGTACAGATAACCGTCGCCCAGGCGGTGGGTGGCGTATAACCGAACGGTGGCCAGCACTTTATCGTTGCTGAGCTTGCTTTTGGTGAACAGTTCGCCAATCAACTGGCCGCCCGGTTCTTCCTGGTTCTCGATCCGGTAGGTTTTGCGGATTTGCAGGTTGCGGTGGTGGGCCAGGGTAATTTCCAGGCCCGCCCCTTGGGCTTCGTCGAGCAAAATGTCCTCCCGGTCAATCTTCAAAAAAGCCAAGCGGCTGGGTTTAACGGTGAAAAAGTACTCGAGCGGGGGCAAATCGTAAGTGGGCTGGCCCTGGGCATCCAGCACGGGCTGGCGGCTTTGCAGTCGCACGGTTACTTTTTGGCTGCCCAGTTGCTGGGGCAACACGTGCAGGCGCACCTGGCCGTTGCGTTCGCTCAGTTTGTAATCGATGGTTTGGCCGCCCACCCACACATTGTCGGCCCGCAAAAGGCCGGGGGCGTTGGTTTGCAGTTCGTACACGCTCTCTTCGCCAATGTACAGTTCGTTGTCGGCGGTGAGCAGGCGCACCTGGGGCAGCAGGTAAGGCAGCAGCGGCAGGGCCTGCACGGCCTCGCGCAGTTCGTTGGTGTCGGGGTCTAGGTAGTCGGCCAAAAAGTGGAGGGCCAGGAACTGGCTGCGGGTCAAATCGGTAAACCGAACCTTGACGCGGTAGTACTCCTCGTTGGCCCAAGCCAGGGTGTCCAATTGGGTAAAATCGGCGGAGGGGGCCAACCGCAGCCGCTCGATGCCCTCGGCCCGGGCCGGGTACAGCCGCAGTTCGGCCACGGCCTGGGGCTGGGTGTAGCAAAAAGGCAGCACTTTGCCCCCTTGAAAATTGACCACTTGCCGGGGCCAGGCATACTGGCTGGTGTCGGTGAGCAGGCGCACTTCTTTGAGCAACGCGGTGGCCAGCCGGCCCTTGCGCACCTGGGCGTGGGCCGAGCCGCTGATCAAAAAAAGTAGGCTAAAAAAAGTGAGTGGGCGCAACATAACAAAAAGGGCGATTGGCAAC
>JALONO010000131.1 GCA_025454895.1 Bernardetiaceae bacterium | reverse complement strand
CCCGCCGCATTGCCCGTTTTTTTGCTTAAGTTGGCCGCTGGGGCGCGATAACCTTTGCCCTCGCAATTGCGTGTAAACCCTTGAGGCAACATGATGCGGAACATTCTCTTGTTATTCAGCTTGTTAACCATGGCCGGCCCCGGGCAGGCCCAACGTGCCGATACGATGATCACCGGATTAGAACAGGCCCAGTGGATCCTGGGCGGGCAAGCGTACCCCTCGGTATGGCGGCGGGAAAGCTCGCTGGCCCTGGCCAACGGCCAACGGCTGGAGCTGGACGTGGACTTTTTGGTGAACAAGGCCCAGTTTGAGCAGATGCAGGGCAACCGCCGCCTGCCCCTGGTGTTCAAGTGGTTCCGGTTTAGTGGGGCCAGGCTGTTTATCGCCAACGTGAACAAAGACCCCCAGGCCGTAACCGTGGTGGAGCAAGGCGGCCAATGGCTGTATCACTGCCACGTGGTGAACGACAAAATCACCCGGGGCACCTGGGTGGTAAAACCCGTGTACGGCAACAACGAACCGGTGATGATCAACGGCCAAGAGTGCGAATTTAGAATTACCGTGCAATGACCGCCCCGGCCCCTTAGCCTACTTTGACCCATGAGCGAACCCCCCAAAATTTACCCCGAGTTAGTACAACTGCGCGAGCGGTTCAACTACCCCGAGCAACTGAAACGGGCCTTGGAAGAGGCCATGATGATTTTGGCCCACACCGCCGAGCGCGGCATTGCCGTGGAGCCGGAGGTGGCCCAAACCCTGGTGCGGGCCAAATACCTGGACCAGGAACAAAAATGGACCCCGGACGACGAAGCGGCCTTTTGGACGGCCTACAACCGGATTTCGCAGGTGATCAGGCCGGTAACCATCGACAGCATCCGGGCCACGTTTGACGTTTTGCAAGAACCCAACTGGTTTTACCGGCTGTTCAGGGTAAAAACCCGCCGGGTAACCTCGCCCGCCCAAAAAGCCGTGCGCCGCTACACCTGGATGGGCCTGGCCTGGGTAATTACCATGCTCACGGTGCAGATTTACTCGCTCATTGGCAGTACGCTCATGAACAACCTGACGGCCACCGACCAGAAAATGCAAGCCCTCGAAAAAGAAATAGCCACCTTGAACGTGAGCGGCAACGAGAGCGTGATGGTGCAAGTGGAGCAAAAAACCACCGAGCTCGACGCGCTCTCGCTCGAACTCCAAAGCAGTGCCGAACTGCTGGCCGCCTGGCAAAAACCGATCAACGTGCTCATTCTCAAAGATAAATATTATAGCGTGGACGAGCTGCGCAAAAACCGGGGCCTCACCGAAAACGGCCGCATCAACGAGGCCCAAATCGACGAGATCAAGCGGGTGAAGCAGGTGGGCCAATACCCGATTTTGATCATCAGCCTGTACCTGCTGCCCTTGCTGTACGGCCTGCTGGGGGCCTACGCCTTCGTGCTCCGCACCCTCAACGACGACATCAAGCAAATGCTCTATTCGTCCGAGTCGGACATTAAATACGTGCTGCGCATCCACCTGGGCGCGCTGGCCGGGCTAGCCGTAGGCCTGTTTTTTGTGCCGGAAGATACTACTTCGGCCTATCTGCCCATTAGCCTCTCGCCGCTGGCCTTGGCGTTTTTGGCGGGCTACAGCGTGGAGTTCTTCTTCTCGGCGGCCGACCGGTTCATTTCCGGGCTTACCCAGCGCGGCGGGGGGCAAGCCGCGTAACTCGGGGTTGTTGGTTTATCTTTGTCAGGATGAAAACCTGGGCCGCCCGCACAAAGCAGTTTGTCAACCACCTCAAGCTAGAGCGCTCGCTTTCGCCCCATACGGTGGAGGGCTACGCGCGCGACGTGGAGAAACTGATGCAGTTTGTGGCCATGACCACCCCGCCCGAAGCCCCCGAAGTGCCCCCGGAACGGCTGCCCCCCGACCGGCTGGCCGAGTTTATCAATTACTTGGGCGAACTGGCCGTGGCCCACAACTCGCAGGCCCGCACCGTGGCGGGCATCAAGGCTTTTTACCGTTTTTTGGCGGTGGAAGATTACCTGCCCGGCGAAGACCCCACTCTACACCTGGCCACGCCCCAGGCCCAGCGCCTCCTGCCCGACGTGCTGGACGTGCCGGAGATCGACCGGCTGTTGGCCGCCATCGACCTGTCCAAGCCGGAGGGGCAACGCAACCGGGCCATGTTGGAGGTGCTTTACAGTTCGGGCCTGCGGGTGAGCGAGCTGGTGAATCTCCGCCTCACCGACGTGTTTTTCGACATCGGGTTCCTGCGTATTTTCGGCAAGGGCCGCAAAGAACGCCTGGTGCCCATTGGCCGCAGCGCGCTGCACTACACCCGCCTGTACGTGGACGAGGTGCGGCGGTTTTTAACCATCGCCCCGGGGCACGAAAATACCGTGTTCCTCAACCGCCGGGGCCAGCAGCTCACGCGGGTGATGGTGTTTTTGGTGGTAAAAGCCGCCGCCGAGCAGGCCGGGCTGGGCAAGCGGGTAAGCCCCCACACGTTCCGGCACTCGTTTGCCACCCACCTCATCGAGGGCGGGGCCGACCTCCGGGCCGTGCAGGAAATGCTGGGCCACGAGTCGATTGTTACCACCGGCATTTACACCCACCTCGACCGCGAGTACCTGCGCCAAACCATCATTGATTGCCACCCCCGCGCCCGGATAGGCGTTCTTTAGCGGGCTTAAAACAGCTTCCAATCGAGCAATTGCTCCACAAACCGCGAGATCACTGGTGGGTGCAGCACCACCGTGAGGGCCAGGCCAAACAACGAGCCGTACAAGTGGGCCGAGTGCCCAATGCCGTCGTTACGCCCCTGCTTATCAAATTGGTACGAAAAAATAACGTACACCGCCCCCCAAATAAACCCCGGAATGGGCAAGGCCCCGTATAAGTAAACCGACTGAGTGGGGAAATAGAGGATATTGGCAAAAATGACCGCCGACACCCCGCCCGAGGCCCCGATGGCCGAGTAGAAAGAAGCGTCGCGGTAGCGGCGGTAACTGGGGATATCGGATACGATGATGGCCCCCAGGTACAGCAACAGAAAATAAACGCTGCCCATGATTTCCCCATGGATCATTTGGAATATCTGCTCCACATTCCGCCCAAAAAAGTAAAGCGTGAACATGTTGAAAATCAAGTGCATCCACCCACCGTGCAAAAAACCCGACGTAAGGAAGCGGAGATATTCCTTGCGCCGCGCGATCAAGTAGGGGCTAAACAGCCACCGCCGGAAAAAATCCTCGTTCTGGAAGCCGTAGGTACTAATGGCCACCGTAACGGCCAAGATGATATTGGTAAGGGTGAGTAGCTCGGAGCGCATGAAAAATCAAGTTGAACGGCCAGCTTCCGCGAAATCGGGGCAAGCGGCTTGAATAGGCCAAAAGTAGCACAAAACCCCTGATTAAGCGAAGCCCCGCCGGCCCGCCGCCCCTGGGCCAAAATGCGTTAGTTTTGCGCGGCCACCCGGCCCAGAGCTATACCTACCATGAAATTCGCCACCAAAGCCGTCCACGCGGGCGTACACCCAGACCCCTCCACCGGGGCCATTATGACCCCCATCTACCAAACCTCCACCTATGTGCAAGCCTCGCCCGGCCAGCACAAAGGCTACGAGTACGCCCGTACCCAAAACCCCACCCGCGATGCCCTCCAGGCCAGCCTGGCCGCCCTGGAAAACGGCCGGTTTGCCTATGCCTTTGCCTCCGGCCTGGCCGCCATCGATACCGTGCTCAAAACCTTGAACCCCGGCGACGAGGTGATTGCCGCCAACGACCTCTACGGCGGTACTTATCGCATTTTTATGCGGGTGTTCGCCAAGTTTGGCCTCAAGTTCCATTTTATTGATATGCACAGCCCGGCCAGCATTGAGCCGTACCTTAACGCCAACACCAAGCTCATTTGGCTGGAAACGCCCACCAACCCGCTGCTCAACATCATCGACATTGCCGAAGTGTGCCGCCTGGCCCAGGCCCGCCAAATCCGGGTGGCCGTCGACAACACGTTTGCTTCGCCCTACCTGCAAAACCCCCTGGACCTGGGGGCCGACGTGGTGATGCACTCCGTTACCAAGTACATTGCCGGGCACTCCGACGTGGTGATGGGCGCGCTCATTACCAACCACGAAGGCTGGGCCCAGGAGTTTAAGTTCCTCCAAAACGCGGTGGGGGCCGTGCCCGCCCCGCAAGACTGCTTTTTGGTGCTCCGGGGCATTAAAACCTTGCACCTGCGCCTACAGGCCACTTGCCAAAACGGCCTGGCCATTGCCCAGTTTTTGGCCAACCACCCCAAAATTGGCCGGGTGTACTACCCCGGTTTGCCCGGCCACCCTAACCACGCCGTGGCCGCCCGGCAAATGCGGGGCTTTGGCGGGATGTTGTCGTTCACCCTCAAAAACGACAGCGTGCCCAACGCCGTTAAAGTGCTGGAAAGTTTCCAACTCTTTGCCCTGGCCGAGTCGCTGGGTGGGGTGGAGTCGCTGTGCGGGCACCCCGCCACCATGACCCACGCCAGCATCCCCAAGGCCGAGCGGGAAGCCTACGGGTTGGTCGACTCGCTCATCCGCCTCAGCGTGGGCATCGAAGATGCCGAAGACCTCATGGCCGACCTGGACCAAGCCCTGACCAAAGTGTAAGTAAGAGTTTGGTTAATAATACTTTACGCAAGTTGTACTCACCTTAGCCGAGCCTTGGTTTGGGCTTCACGCCCCTCCAATGCCCCGATGCCGAGGTGCTGGCGCAGCCGGGCAACCTCTGCGAGTGGCGGCCTTGCGATGCCGATGCTGCCCACTGCCGCCCGCCGGAAAAATTATGCCCCGGCCCGGCCAGGAGGCGGGCAAATACCCTAACTTTGCCTTACTTTTTAGCTTTTTGGCAATCATGAAATATTATGAGTCGATTGTGGACACCATTGGCCACACGCCCCTGATCAAGCTCAACAAAATCACCCAGGGCATCCAAGGCACGGTGCTGGCCAAGGTGGAGTACTTCAATCCTGGCAACTCGGTCAAAGACCGCATTGGGCTGAAAATGATTTTGGACGCTGAGCAAGAAGGCCGCCTCAAGCCGGGCGGCACCATTATCGAGGGCACCTCCGGCAACACCGGCATGGGCTTGGCCCTCACGGCCATTGCCCGGGGGTACAAGTGCATTTTCACCGTGTCCGACAAGCAGTCGCAAGAAAAAATCAACATTTTGCGGGCCTTAGGGGCCGAAGTGGTGGTGTGCCCTACCAACGTGGCCCCGGAAGACCCCCGGTCGTACTACTCCGTGGCCCGGCGGCTCAACCAGGAAATCCCCAACAGCATTTACCCCAACCAGTACGATAACCTGTCGAACACCGCTGCCCACTACGAAACCACCGGCCCCGAAATTTGGCAAGATACCGATGGTCGCATCACCCACTTTGCGGCGGGCGTGGGCACGGGGGGCACCATTTGCGGGGTTTCCAAATATTTAAAAGAGAAAAATCCCCACTTGTACACCGTGGGCATCGACACCTACGGCTCCGTATTTAAAAAGTACAAAGAAACCGGGGTGTTCGACGAAAACGAGATTTATCCCTACCTCACCGAGGGCATCGGGGAAGATATTCTACCCAAAAACGTCGATTTTAGCCTCATCGACTCGTTTATCAAGGTAACCGACAAGGATGCCGCCATCATGACGCGCCGCCTGGCCCGCGAAGAAGGACTTTTCGTAGGTTGGTCGTGCGGGTCGGCCATGTTTGGCGCGCTCGAGTACGCCCGCGAGCACCTCAAACCGGACGATGTGATGGTGGTAGTGCTACCCGACCACGGGACCCGTTACCTTAACAAAATTTATAACGATACGTGGATGAAAGACCACGGCTTTTTGGAGCAGCGGAGCTTTGCCACCGCCCGCGACATCATCAAACGGCGCAACGGCCACTCGATGCTCATCAGCGTTGACAAAGACACCTCGGTGGGCGAGGCGGTGAAAATCCTGAGCCGGGCGGCCATTTCGCAATTGCCCGTGTCGGACGGCGGGCAAATTGTGGGCAGCGTGGCCGACAACAAGCTATTAAACCTGCTCATTGACCAACCGGAGGCCAAAAACCTGCCCGTACACGAGGTAATGGGGCCTTCGTTCCGGTTTGTGGGCCTCGACAACACCCTCGATGCCCTCTCCTCGCTCATTGACCGCGATAACCGGGCCTTGCTCGTGCGCGACGAGCTGAACCAGGTGCACATCATTACGCAACAAGACCTGCTAACGGCCCTCACGTATTAATGATTGCATGATTGCATGTTTTTTATTATTCATTGATTTTTAGTAACATAGAATGTGCGGGCGGGCCTCGTGCCTCGCCCGCTCACCTGGGCCAGGCTCGGGCAGAAAGGGCGAGCGTCCAATTGTAGGGGCGGGCCTTGTGCCCGCCCCGTTGGCCAATGAACGCCCCGTAGGCCCCGTTGGTACGGGGCCGCCCGCTCACCTGGGCCATGCCTTATGCCCGACCGGTTGGCCGATAAACGTTTCGGCCCCATAATCCCCCTCACCTAAAACTTCGGAGTTTTTTGCCCGGTCCAGCCAACCCAACCGCGATTTGGGCGGTAGGTAAGAAGGTAAACCGGGCCGCTTGCAACGAACCCGATTTTTAGCGCGTTCCTTATACGTAAAACGGGGCGGAAAGGTTTTATCTGCCAAAAAAGCCCCATATTTGCATTTGATCGCAAATCACAAACCCACGCCTATGCCCCAACGCTACCAGTCAAATGGTAACGATTATTGCACTTTATGCGTACTAGCAATGCAAACCTCTGCCTCGTTGTAGGCCTCTTTTTGTTGCTGTTGGGGGGGCTATGCCCAACCGCAACCCTGGCCCAAAAAGGCAAAAACAAAACCCAGCAAAAAAAGAACACCCCGCGCCCGGCCAATAACCCGCCTCCCCAGGTAGAAGAAACCACTTTGGCCGACACCACCGAGTTGGAGCAGGACGAGGACTCGCTCAACCGGCCCGCCCTTGGTTCGGGCAAGGAGAGCATTCCGCTGGGGGTGCCGTTTTACCGCCGCAACTTTTTTGGCACTTATTCCGGTTACAACTCGCCCTACCGCCAGCGGGTGTCGCCGTTTTTGAACGGCCTGGCCCCCAAGCAGCAAGTGGGCACGCTGCCCCCGTTCGGGTTTGGCCTACCGGGGCTGCGGCCGCGCATCAATTACGACACGGGCGGTTACAAAATCACCCAACCCATTGATAGCCTGGGTGATTTGCGCTCACCCATCCAGCTTACGGAGCGCGAGATGATGCGCATTAGGCAAGCCGAGCAGCGGCGCGACGCTTTCCGGGGCTTCAACAGCGACCAGGAAGGCACTACGCCCACCAACTCGGGGCGGTTGATCCCGCCCATTAAACTGCCCCCGCTGGCCGACCGGCTGTTTGGCGGCAGTGAAATCGACATCCAGCCCGTGGGCAGCGTGATGCTGGACCTGGGCGGCCGCTGGCAGCGGATCGATAACCCGCAAATTTTGCGGCGGCAGCAGCGCAACGGCGGCCTGTTTTTCGACCAGCAGATCCAACTGAACTTCGTGGGCAAAATCGGTAAAAAGCTCAACCTCAATTTTAACTGGGACACCAAAAATACTTTCCAGTTCGACAACCGGTTTTTGAGCGGCTACACGGCTCAGGAAGAAGACATTATCCAAGAAGTGAACGTGGGCAACGTGAGCATGGCCACCAGCAACAGCCTCATCCAGGGCGCGCAAAACCTATTTGGCGTGCGCACGCGGATGCGGTTTGGCAAGTTGTGGGTCAACACGCTGGCCTCGCAGTCGCGCGGCACGGTGGAGACCATGCGCATCAGGGGCGGGGCCCAGCAGCGCGGCTTCGAGATCCGGGCCGACAGCTATGAAGAGAACCGCCACTTCTTTTTAGCCCAGTTTTTCCGCAGCAATTACGAGCGTTCGCTGCGCACCATGCCCGTGGTAACCTCGGGCGTGGTGGTTACCCGGGTGGAAGCCTACGTAACCAACCGCAACAACAACACGGCCACCCTGCGCAACGTGGTGGGCCTGCTGGACCTTGGCGAAGGCGCGCCCTTTCGGCCCAACAACCCCCAAATAAGCCCCGCCACCGGGGCCGGGCCGGCCAGCAACGATGCCAACCGGCTGTACCAAAACGCGACCACCAATAACACCGTGCGCAACGTGGACTTTGCCACTGGCGAGTTGGAGCGTGCTTTTGGCTTTCTAAAAGGGGCTGATTACGAGCTACTTAGAGCGGCCAGACGCTTGGCCCCCAACGAGTTTACCTTCCACCCCAACCTGGGCTACATCTCGCTGCTGCAACCCCTGCGCAACGACGAGATATTGGCCGTATCGTTTGAGTACACCTTTAACGGCCGCACCTACCAAGTGGGCGAGCTGACCGAGAATTACCAGCAGCGCGGAGCCAACGACGTGATCGTGATGAAACTGCTGCGCCCGTCCACCATCCGCACGGACATCCCCAGTTGGGACCTGATGATGAAAAACATCTATTCCCTACAAACCCAGGATATCCAGCGTACCAACTTTCAACTCCGGGTCATTTACCGCGACGACCTCACCGGGCAAGACAACCCCAGCCTGCACGAGGGCGCCCGCACCAAGGACATCCCATTGGTGCAACTGTTCGAGATGGACCGCCTCAACCCCAACAACGACCCCCAGCCCGACGGTAACTTCGACTTTGTGGAAGGCGTTACGGTGGATAGCCGCAATGGCCGCATCATCTTTCCCGTGCTGGAACCCTTTGGGGCCACCTTGCAACGCTATTTCGACCCTTCGCTCGAGTTACAGTTCATCAACAAATATGTGTTTAACGAACTGTACCGGGGCACCCGGGCCGACGCTATTTTAAACGTGGCCAAGAGCAAATTCTTTATCAAAGGAAGTTCGCAGTCGGCTACGGGCACCGAAATCCGCCTCAACGGCATCAACATCGCGCCCAACTCGGTACAGGTGCGGGCCGGGGGCACCATGCTGCAAGAAGGCATGGACTTTAACGTCGATTATTTGGGCGGCACGCTGCGGATCACCAACCAGGCCGTCATGAGCTCCGGCAAGGAGATCATCATTAGCTACGAACGGGCCGATTTGTTCAACTTCCAAACCCGCAACCTGCTGGGCACCGACTTGGAGTACCGCCTCAGCAAAGACATCCGCCTCACGGGCACGCTCATGCACCTGAACGAGCGCCCCAACATTACCCGCGTGAGCATTGGCCAGGAGCCTACCCGCAACACCATGGTGGGCATGGGCATTGGGCTGCGCAAGGAGTCGCGCCTGCTCACCCGGCTGGTGGACAAACTGCCGCTCATTAGCACCAAGGCCCCGTCCAGCATTGTGTTCGGTACCGACTTTGCCACGCTCATTCCCGGGGCCAACCGGCTGGTGCGCAAAGACGGCGGCACGTACTTCGTGGACGACTTTGAGGCGGCCGAGATTCCCTACGACTTGACCCGCCAACCCCAAACCTGGAGCTTGGGCAGCACGCCCATCAATTTCCGCAACCCGGCGGCCGCTAACCCGCTGGAGTATGCCTACCGCCGGGCCAAGCTGGCCTGGTACACGGTGGACAACACGGTGTTTGACCAGGTTACGGTGGGCCAGCGCCCGCCCGCCAACATTACCGCCCAGGACCGCTGTAACCATTACGTGCGCCTGGTGCGGTTCAACGAAATTTTGCGCGGCCGCGACGCCCAGCAGTTGAACAACCCCGAAATGACGCTCAACCTGGCCTATTATCCCACCGAACGGGGCATGTACAACTTTAACCCTAACTTGCTCAGCGACGGCTCGTTGCCCAACCCGCGCCTCAATTACGGCGGCATTACCAAGGCCAATTTGAACGATATCGATTTCGACAACATCAGCGTCCAGTACATCGAATTTTGGCTGATGGACCCGTTTTTGCCAGGAGCCAACGGCCAGGTGGTGGTGCAGCGCGACGGCCGTAACGTGGGCATCAACAACCGCACGGGCGGCAAGCTGTTCTTCAACCTAGGCAGCATTTCGGAAGACTACATCCCCGACGGCCGCCACGGGTTCGAGAACGGGCTGCCCGCCAACGACAACCAGCGCGACACCACCCTTACCCCCTGGGGCGTGGTTACCCGCCAGCCATTTTTGACCAACGCCTTTGCTGCCGAAGGCGGGGCCAGGGCCAGGCAAGACGTGGGCATGGACGGCCTCAACGACGAGGGCGAGCGCGCCCAGTTCGCGCCCTTTTTGAACCAAGTGCGCGGCCGGGTAAACGCCAATGCCTTCAACGAAATCCAAACCGACCCCTCCGGCGATAACTTCCAGTTTTACCTGGGCAGCGATGCCGACAGCCGGGACCTGAAAGTTTTTGACCGTTACCGCTTTTTTAACGGGATGGAAAACAACTCGCCCGAGGGCGCGGGCACGGCCTCCAACTCGTTTCTGCCGGATAATGAGGACCTCAACCGCGACAACACCCTCAACGATGTGGATGCGTACTACGAGTACGAACTAGACCTGCGCCCCGGCCAGTTGGAACGCAACCCCTTTGTGGTGGACCGGGTGGTGAGCACCGACCGCCGTACCAGCACCAACACCGCCGATGCTTGTGAAAACGAGCCAGTTACCTGGTATTTGTTCCGCATTCCC
>JALONO010000363.1 GCA_025454895.1 Bernardetiaceae bacterium | reverse complement strand
GTTCAGGTGGTTGTACACCGTATTGGCTATGCCCTTGTTGGCGTCGCCGGTCAGGTTGCCGGCCGCGTCGTAGGCATAGTCAATGGGGGCGGCGGCCCCGGCCGGCAGGGGGTTGAGCCCGCTGGCCTGGGGCGGGGCCACCGCGTCGGCCACGCCCTGCAGGCGGTTCCCGGGCGCGCCCGTGGCGTCCAGGTAGCGGTAGGCCAGGTCGTCGATGAGGCCGTAGGTGCGGGTGTTGCCGGCCCGGGTGGCCAGCCCGTGCCGCCGCAGGGACAAGATGTTGCCGTTCAGGTCATAGGTGAGTGCCTCATCGTAGTTTTCGCCGCTGGCGGGGGCCCCGTGGTTGTGGTAGCGGCCCTGGCGCAGGCGGTTCATGGCGTCGTAGGAGTAGGCATAGCTGCGCAGGTGGGCCCCGTTGTGGGCGGGGTGGGCGGTGCGCCAAAGCTGGGCGGCAATGTTGCCGTTATACTGCTGGGCGTGGCCGCTGGGGAACCGCCCGCCGTTGGCCTCTTCGTAGAGCAGTTTCATGCCAAACAGGCGGCGGTTGTTGAGGTTGGCCGGGTCCTCGGGGTCGTTTACCTGGGTCAGCCAGCCCCGGATGTGGTAGCGCATCGCCACGTCCTGCACAAAGCTGGCCCCCTCGTTGAGCGAGTGCAGTTTTTTGTCCACCAGTTGGCCCAGCTCGTTGTAGCCGTAGCGGGCCAGCATCACCTTGGGCAGGCGCACCCACGCGCCCCCGGCCCGGGCCACTTCTATCTGTTGGTACAGTTCGGTGGTGCGGCCCGCGTGGTCGCGTCAAAATCGTAGCGGGTGGTGGTGATGTTGCGCCCGCCCTTGGCGTTTTGGGCATTCACCTGCACCGGGCGGCCAAACTTGTCGTACCAGGTAACGGTGGCTAGGTAGGGCACGGGCACCGGCCCGCTGGTGATCAAGGCTTTGGCCCGGCTGGCCACGGCCCGGCCCCGGTTGGCCAGGGGGCGGTCGGCGGTGGCGGGCAGCAGGTCGCTGGGCGAGATGGGGTAGGCCAGGGTCCCCAAGTCGGGGATGCCATCGTAGCGGTCGTAATAATTGGCGGTGAGCACGTTGGCGGCCTGGGCATTGGTGGGGAAGGTATTGCCCAGGGTGTAGCCGTGGGTGGCCTGGTTGCCGTTGCGCACCTCAAAGTTGGCGGCCACGGCGTTCACATTGGCCGCCATTTGGGGCTGGGAGGTAGCGGCCGAGGCATGTTCGCCGGTGAGGACGGGCCGGTTCAGCTCGTCGTACTTGGTGTACAGCCACTCCGTGGTGGCGGGCTCGCTGCCACTGATCGCTGCCACTGGCCGGCGCGAGGCCAGCACTTGGCGGTCGCGGCGGTCGTACACGTACAGGTCGTAGCCCACGGTGCCCGGCACGTGCTTGTGGGTAAGGCGGCCGCGCTCATCGTAGCGGTACAGGAACATGTAGGCATCGCGGGTGGGGTCGCCCTGGTTCAAGTCGGCCCGGAATCGGGGGAAGGTGGCTTCCAGCACCCGCACCCCTTCGGGCTGCATGACTACCACCAGCCGGTCCAGGTCGTCGTAGATATAGTAGGTCTGAGCCCAGGCCACGCCAGTTACGGGCTGGCCCTGGTGGTCGGTATTGGTCTGCACCCGTTTGAGCAGCACTTTGCCGCTGCGGTCGGTAAACTGCTGCACCCGTTGGTTGTGCTCGTCGTAAGTTTCGGCCACGGTGAGCGTGCCCGCCGGGTAGAAACCGCTGCCCCGCCAAAAGCCCAGCTCCTCGCGGGTTTGCCAGATACGTACCTCGCCCAGGTCGTTAGGTCGGCTCCGTTGTTTCACGGTGCGGTCGGTGGCCTGGGGCTCCTGGTCCGGGAGCCAGGTACTGGCAGGTTGCCAGGCGGCCCCAGGCGCGCCCGTGCGCAGGGCGCGGTCCAGCGGGGAGGCTTCAAAGTCGGTAACCGCATACGGGAACTGGTCTTGGGCAACATCGGGCACGTTGCCGGCGGGTTGGTAAAAGTTAAATTGTTCGCTTGCGGGGTATTGCTGGGGTTGGCCCACGGCGTTAGGCCGGTAGCCACTGCAACCCCCCCCGATGGTGTAGGGCAAAAAGGCGATGGGCTGGCGGCCCAGGGCGTCGTAACGCCGGGGCTGGATCACATCTTTGGTAGTGGGCGAGCCAAAGTGGCCCACCGATTGCAGCGGGCGGCCCAGGCCGTCAAAATACTCGGTTGCAATTTGTACCTCGCCTTTGGTAGGGTCTAGCAGGGGCAAATCAGCAAGGTTTCGCACGTTACCCACGCTAATTTGCCGGGTGCGCACAAAGTTTTCGTTTTCGTTCTCGCACAGGTCGCGCAGGCGCCCGGCGGCGCAAAACGAAGCAATCACTTGCGGCTCCGGCCCGCCCATGTGCTGCACGGCTACCCGGAGCTGCTCGGCAGGATTGCCCGTAGCGTAAAAAACCGGGCTGCCATTCACGGAAAACACCACCCGGCTCAGGTCTTGGCTGCGCTGGATACTAAAATTGGTGTTAGGCCCA
The DNA here is from genome assembly GCA_025454895.1 of Bernardetiaceae bacterium. Taxonomy (GTDB): domain Bacteria; phylum Bacteroidota; class Bacteroidia; order Cytophagales; family Thermoflexibacteraceae; genus JALONO01. Next base: position 2,502 of record JALONO010000363.1, on the reverse strand, counting down.
AAGCTACCGGTGGCTACTGCCTGGCCATTGGCCATGGCGGTGTAGGTGCCATTGCCCTGTAAGTCAAAGTAGTACTTGAGGTCAGCTACCGAGGCGGCCTGCACCTTAGGGGTAAAACCAATCCGGCTATTGGCGGTTGGCGAAGGGGCGATAATGCCCACAAAATCGTTGGGCGAAATAGAATTGTTGCGCGAGGTTTTAAGGCTCCCTAGGGCAGGCTGCCAGGCGATATCAAAACCCACCAAAAACGTCCGGCTGGTGATATGCCTTTCCCCATTATAGAGGCTCACGTGATACACGCCGGGGCGCAAGTTGCGCGCGCTCACGCTCGGCCCATTGGGCATGTCGGACCATACGATCCTGGCCGGGCAAGTACTATTCCAACTTAACACGATCCGGCCCATGGGATCATCTGTGCCACAAATGGCCGGGGTAACCGTCCCTTGCAAGGTGGCCGTACAGGAAGAACCGCCCCCGCCGCAAGTGGTGCGCAAAGTGATGTAAGTCCGAGGGCTGGCGCATACCCCTCCAGCCCCGATGGCTTCTACCCAAAAAACACTTTCACTGGTGTTAAGCGGCCCGGTGTTGAGGGTGTTGGAGTTGGTTCCGGAAGGGGTTCCGCCGCTCCAGCGGTAAGCAACCACTCCTTGCCCGCCCCCACTAGCCGAGAGGATAACGGAGGCTCCACAGGCAATGTTGTTGGTCTGGTTGGCGGTTAGGTTTGGGGCCATGAGCGTCGTGCGGGGATAAACAAAAAACTCGGATGACCAAGCCCCCACGCAGCTAGGGTTGGCCGTACTCACGGCCCGCACCCGGAACGATTGCGTGGTGGTAATAGTTGTGGTGCTCATCGTCTTGGTATTAGCCCCGTTGCTCCACTCATAGGTGGCGTTATCACCCGCCCCGGTGGCCTCCAGCGTGGCACTGGTGCCACAGTCCACTTGGTTAGGCCCCGTAATGGCCAACTGGGGCAGGGTAACACAGCCCTGGCTGTTGGTGCGGGTGGCCGTTACGCTAATGGCCCCACTTACCCCGGAAACCGAAAAGGCATTGGTATTGGTGGCCTGCTGCCCATTGGCACTGCTGCTCCAGTCCACTGGGCCGTCGGCCGTAAAGGTTACGTTGCACTCGCTCACCGAGGCACTGATCACCGGGGCCAAGGGGTTGGCCGCCACCACCAACGCTACCTGGCGCGTGGTGCTGCCGCAGGGATTGGTAGCTGTTATGCTTACGCTGGTCGAGCTACTGGTATTAACGGTAAAATTGCCGTTGGCCGAGCTGGTGCATCCTTGGCAAGAATAGGTAACGTTGGCCTCTCCGGCCGCCGAGGCCGAAAAACTAAAAGTGGCGGGCTGCCCTGCCGCAGCACACCGGGTAAGCGATGCCGGCACCTGGAGCGCGGGGGCGGGGCCCCGCACGGTCATGGGGGCCAGGCTGAATGTTTGCGAGCCGTGGTTGGGCGTAGAAGCCGAAAAGCTTGTAACTATCGCCCCGTGGGGCACACCCGTGATCTGAACGTCAGCAGATTGGGGGCCACCCGAAACCGAGCCGCCATAAGAAGGTGCCATGTTACTGGTGGTAATCGTAGCACTATATGTGCCATTGGCGAGCACGGGTACAACGCCCGGCAAGTTTCTGATGTGGATCGTGAAATGGCCTGTTCCCCCACACTGGATTGGGGGAAAATAAGAGTATGAGGCCGTCCAGACTTCGGGCGGGGTTTGCCCCCAGGCAAAATTGGGCAACCCCAACGAAGCCAAGATAAACAACACCCCCACTAACCTGGACCAAAACGCAGCGCGAGGCAGTAAAAAATTCGTTTTCATGTTATTTGGCAGCAATAGTGGTTAGTTGTTGGTTTTGTAGTTGTATTGGAAGGTTTTGGTCAGGTTGCCATCTTGGTCGCGGATGGCCCGCAAACGGCCCAAGTCGTCGTACTCGTAATAGGTGGCCACGCCGTTGGGGTCAGTAGTGCTGGTAAGGCCGATCAGAGGGGCGTGGGTGTAGGTAGTCATCAGGGCCCCGGCCGGGTGGAGGCGCAGGTCGTCGGCATTGCCGTTCACACTCACGCTAATGAAGGCATTGGCGGGCAGGGTCAAGGGTACTTCTAGGTACACCCAAGCGGTGCCTTGACCGGTGGCGGGGCGGGTAATGGTTTGTTGCAAGGAGGAATTGGCAAAAACCTGGATAGTAATACTGCCATACCTGGCCCAGGTGGACAACACATAATTGCCCGCTGGCAGCGTTGGACTACTCAGGTTGCCACCTGAAAAATAACCCCGGCCGGTTTTGGCTTGGTCATTGGTCACATTGCTGGGTATGGTATATACTGATTGCAGTGAATAGGCCCATTTGCCAAAATCGTTGGACTGGGTGCTTTCAAAACCGGAATAGGCGATTTGACTGGTGTCGGCCCCCACCACTTCGGCAATGGGCAGGGTGCGGCCATACCCCCATAGGTAGCTGGTGGGCACATCGTCCGCCTTGGCCTGGCGCAGCAGG
>JALONO010000362.1 GCA_025454895.1 Bernardetiaceae bacterium | reverse complement strand
CGCTGCACCGACAGCACAAAATCTACCGAAACTCCCAAGGAGGTAGCAATTTGTTCAACGGTCAGTAAATTCAGCCCCAAGAGATTGGCTACCGATTTTTGCAATTGCCTCTTTTCTTTGTTAACGGCCTCGGCGTTACGGGCAATCAACATTTCCAACGAGGCTTTTTCCTCTGGGGTCATTTTGCGGCTATCGAGTTCATCGATGGCGACTTTGAGCCATTCCTCGTCCCAAAATTTGGGAAACTGGGTGGGTTCAGTAAAAGTGTGGATATTTTTCACCGTATAGATTAATTTTTGTAAATCAGTCTGACAGCTTCCATCAAACATACTGAATGCAATCTTCTCGTCTAGCCTTGCTGCTAATTAGGTTGAAATGACGATTGATCTTAGGAAAACCAGCAATTTGGCCTACCTTCTCCAAACTAAGGCTGTTTGATCTATCCCTGCTTATAGGTTGATGTTGCGTGCTGGTCTTAAACTTTTATCGCCCACGGCTGGTTTCTTCCAAAAAAGCCTATGCGCCGTTTGTTTGGCCTGGGGCTAGTGGCCGGGTGGCTAACGGCCTGCTACAATCCCGACAAAAACACCCGCGTAAATCCTGACCAGGTGCAATTTGCCACCACGGCCAGTAGTGTGTTATTTTTCAAAAACGTGCGGCAACTCTACTACGAGCGGGAAACCAACTCTGCTTCTAAGTTGGACCTTTACCGCATCCGCGAGCGGCGGCTAGACCCGCAAGTGGCTGTGCTCAGCCCGCTCATTGTCCACAACTGGCGGCACGACGAGGCCTACGTGCTGGTGGAAAAAAATCCCTTCTTGGCGGCCACCGACAGCCTCCGCATCACCTGGCGCGACACCGTAACCCAACAAACGGGCGAGTACTTGTTCCCCAACGGCGACAAACGTACCCATTACCGGTTTGCGGCCCAGTTGTACGGCAGTTTGCAAGCGGGCCATTACCTGCACTTGCAAACCGACAGTGGGCTGGTGGCTTTGCTGCCCGGCGAAGTGTACCGCGAGCCGTTCCGGAAGAGCATGTTGGACTATTTTAGGCTGGTGGGGGTGTTACAGTAGTGGGTTAGCCCACTTGCTGTTCGCGCACGGCCCGTAACCAGTCGCCGTGGGTGATTTTGGGCAGCCCGGCCAGGCCCTCAGTATTGGCTTTGAGGTAGATATACGCATCCGCCGCCGGGGCGTGGGCGCGCACGTAATTACCTTCGCTCAGGCCCTCTAGTTCGTCAAGCCGGGCCAGGGTGGCCGCGTCCACCGCGTAAACCTCGCCTAGGAGGTAGTCGGTGGGTAGGCCGGTGGCCACCGCATAAGGGTAGGGGTAAGGCAGCCCGCCGTTGTAATACATAGCATAGCCAGCTAGTAGCTGCGGCCCGGCCATGCGGGCACAGTGGGCCAGCAGCCCAAAGTTGCTGCCGCCCTGGCGCAGGGTGCCGTACACAAAAACCCGCACCAACGGGGTTATTGGTTTTGACATTTCCCGGCTTTCCAACTGCGGGCCCCGGCCCGTCGGGCATCGTTGGGGCTTCGGTAGGTTACGTTGTCGCACCCGCACACGGGCGAGGAGTCGAGGATGTTGGTGTTATACAGGGCGGCGTCTTCCTTGCTGTTGGTGAGCTTGCAGGGCAGGGCGGCCAGGGCGGCCAATTCAGCCCCCGCCCGTTCTAGGCGTTCGCTGCGGGTGCAGCGGTTGGTTACGTACACCCCGTTACTTTTCTCGGCGGCAAAAAATAGGTATTCTTGGCCTTTGAACCAGATAAAGTCGCAGGAAGTCATACCCACTTGCACGTAAGCCACGCGCCCTTGCAGCAGCTTGCCTTTCCAGTATTGGGTAACTTCCACGGTGGCCAGCTTAATGCCGCTCACTTCTTGAAAACCCGTGATTTTTCCCACAAAAACCCCATCGGCCCGCTGGTACATTTGCTCGGTGGGCATTTGGCTTTCCTTGCTGCACTCGCAGGGGACGTACTGGTCGGCCTTCCAGTTGCCTTGCTCAATGCGGCCGTCTTGGTAAATCATCACGCCCTCGCCATCGCGTTGGTTGCGTTTCCAGTCGCCGATGTACTTGGTGCCCGTGGCCCAGATGTGGGTGCCTTGCCCGTCGGCCTCGTCGTTTTTCCACTCGCCCTCGTGCGAGCTTTTGTCGGCCATGGCCAATTTACCATATCCGTTTTTGAGGCCGTTGAGCCACTCCCCGGTGTATTTATCGCCGTTGGCCCAAGTGTAGGTGCCAAAACCGTGGCGTTTGCCGGCCAGCCACATGCCGTCGTAGCGGGTGCCGTCCGCGGCGGTGAACACGCCCGTGCCGTCCATCATATCGTTGCGCCACTGGCCCACGTACTTGCTGCCGTCGGGCCAAACGAAGGTGCCCCGGCCGTGGCGCAGGCCCGCCCGGTAGCTGCCCGAGTATTTGCCGTATTTGGCCGTCAACGAATCGAGTTGGGTTTGGGCGGAGGCCGTCAAGCTGCCGAAATTGGCCGTAACGGTCATCAAAGCGAGGAGACAGATTGTGCTGAGGAAACTGCGCTTGTTTTTCATGGAAAGGTGTTGACAAAAGCCGGGGCAAATTTGCCCAAAACAATTGGCTAGCCAATTAAACGTAAAACCCGGCCAAGGTTAACAGGGTTTTGCAAAATTTCACATTTTCAACCCCTGCCAGCGGCTAAAAGCCCCAGCAGTGGTTTGGGCGGTAATAAGGTGGCTGGTCTAGGGATTTTTTGGGAGTTTACACTTGAGTTTTTGTATTTTGAAAATTAGATAGTTGGCTGAAAAAAACTTCCTTAGACCTCTTGCATATTAGCCGTAGTCAGGTCGAGATTTCGTCCCCT
>JALONO010000130.1 GCA_025454895.1 Bernardetiaceae bacterium | reverse complement strand
CCGAATTTGATAAAACCGAACTCGCTGCCCTGGTTTACCCGCTGGCCCTCGGCCACGTACCACTTGATGCGCCGGGCCAAGGCCCCCGCAATTTGCCGGAACAGCACCTCCACCCCGCGCTCGTGCTGCACCACCACCGTAGTGCGCTCGTTTTCGGTGCTGGACTTGGGGTGCCAGGCCACCAAATACTTGCCCGGGTGATAGCGGAAAAACTTGACCACCCCGCTAATGGGGTTGCGGTTGACGTGTACGTTCACCGGCGACATAAAAATGGAGATTTGCCGCCGTTGGCCTTTAAAATACTCCGGCTCCTCGGCCTGCTCGATCACCACCACTTTGCCGTCGCACGGGGCCAGCACATGCTTGGGGTTGGCCGCCACCTTAATGGCCGGATTGCGGAAAAACTGCAATACCACCAAAAACAACAGCAGGCTCGCAATAAGCGCAACGTTTTGTACCATCGTGTAAGTGGGCGCAAAATGCCACAGGGCGTAATTGGCCGCCCCCAGCACCAGCGTAACTACCAATAAGGTGCTGTAACCTTCGCGGTGAATGGTCATGACTGATCAGGGTTTAAAACGTACAAACTTACTTGTTTTAGCGCAATCTGCCCGCCTAACCCATCCAACGGATCAAATGCAAAACTTTGTTAAGCCTTCCCACTTTTAACCCCAGCCTGCGTAAAAATGAACAACCAACCCGGATAAAGGCTAAATTTGTAAGAAAATTTTTCAGCTTACATTATCTATTCATCATCGTCAAGTACCTAAGCCGTAACATGAACCAAAGTTTGCGAACTGTTATCCTCGGCACCGTGGCCGGCTTGGCAGGGGCCTACTTGTTTACCCTGATTAACCCAGCCCTACCGCCCGTGGGCGGGCTAAGCACCCCAGCGGTGCAAAACGTGAGCCTCACCGGCTACCAACCCGCCGCCAGCGGCCAATCGGATTACGCCCAGCGCCTACCCGCCGGTAGCGAGGTGGGCCTGAGCTTCACCGAAGCCTCGCGCGTGAGCACCCCGTGCGTGGTGTACATCAAAACCTCGGCCCTCAACCAGCGGCCTTACACCTGGTTCGATATGTTTTTCGACCAACAACCGCGTTACGACCGGCAGATCGGCTCCGGCTCGGGGGTCATTTTCACCAAAGACGGTTACGTAGTTACCAACAACCACGTCATTGCCGGGGCCACCGAGGTGCAAGTGGTCCACCAAAAGCGCACCTACGTGGCCAAGGTGGTGGGGGCCGACCCTTCCAGCGACCTGGCCCTGCTCAAGATCGAGGCCAACAACCTGCCCGCGATCAAAATCGCCAGTTCGGAACAAGTACAAGTGGGCGACTGGGTGCTGGCCGTGGGCAACCCGTTCAACCTGGCCTCGACCGTAACGGCGGGCATCGTGAGCGCCAAAGGCCGCAACGTGGGCATTTTGGAGGGCAACCAGTTCCCCATCGAGTCGTTTATCCAAACCGATGCCGCCATTAACCCCGGCAACAGCGGCGGCGCGTTGGTAAACCTGCGCGGTGAATTGGTGGGCATCAACACCGCCATCCTGTCCCGCACCGGCTCGTACACCGGCTACGGGTTCGCCGTCCCGTCCGACATTGTGGTCAAAATCACCAACGACCTAAAAACCTACGGCCAGGTGCAAAAAGCCTTCCTGGGCCTCGACGTAACCGACGTGAGCGAAGAAATTTATCGCGAATTGAACCTAAGTGAAATTGAGGGTGTTTACATAACATATATCGAGCGGGATGGGGCGGCGGAACAAGCTGGGCTAAAGCGCGGCGACGTGATTTTGAAAATCAACGGCAAGCCCACCCACTCCAAAACGGCTTTTGACGAGCAATTGAGCTACTACAAGCCGGGCGATAAAGTAACCGTCCAGTTCAAGCGCAACGGGCAAGTACAAGAAAAACAACTCCAACTAACCAACCTGGAAGGCACTACCTCGGTATTTAAAAAAGAGGTGTTCCGCGCCAAAGAACTGGGAGCCGACCTGGAGCAAGTACCCAAAGCCGAACGTGCCCGCCTGGGCATCGACACTGGGGTGCGCATCGCCAAGGTAAACGGCGGCCTCATCCAGCGGATGGGCATCCCGGCCGGGTTTGTAGTTACCACCATCAACAACAAACCCATCGAAAGCCCCGAAGAACTGGCCGAGATCCTCACCCGGATCAAAGGCCAGGTCCTCATCAAAGGGCTTACCCGCGAAGGCCAAAAAGAGAATTTTGTGTTCAACTTTTACTAATCGGGCCAGGGCGATGGAAAAGTAGAACAACTTTTGATTGAAAAAACTCATCATTCTGGCTCGGGCAAACCGCCCAGATTGTAAGTTTAGGTTTATTAATAGGTTAGGTTCACGCCGCCCTCGCTGAGGGCGGCGTGTCTGTTTTACGGCTTTCCGGCTTGGGCGCCGGGGCCCAAAGGTTTCCATAGGCTACCACGGTGCGGCGCCTTCTGGGGTACGCTCACGCTCCCGTGGGCAGGCGCGCGGGGTGGGCACCCCCCCGCCACACCAGCCCCGCGCCCACCCCGCGCGCCTGCCCACCTAGGGGCCCTACCCTAGCCCGCCAGTCGCCGGGCGGGGCCACGGCCGTGCCCCGGAGCCGCCTGCCAATCCACAGGACATCCACCAGTTTTTGAAATCACCCAGGCATAGGTCTTGGTGGCCACCTCACCTCATAAGTCGGGTGTACTTCCCCTCTTGAGAGGGGCCAGGGGTGTGTCATCCGCCCTTTGCGCAAATTGCCGCCCCGCGCTACCTTTGGCCACCATGACCGAAGCCTTTGTTGCCTACCTGTGGCGGCTCCAGTATTTCGACCAGCGCGGGTTGGCCACCACCGCCGGCGCGCCCCTGCGCGTGCTGGCCCCCGGGCGGCCCAACCCCCACGCCGGGGCCGACTTTGCCGAGGCCCAAATCGAGCTGGACGGCCTGCGCTGGGCCGGGGCCGTGGAAATCCACCTGCGCACCAGCGACTGGCTGCGGCACGGCCACCAGCAAAACCAAGCCTACGACCAGGTGGTGCTCCACGTGGTGTGGCAAAACGACCTGCCCGGCCCCCTGCTCCGCACCGATGGCTCGGCCGTGCCGCTGCTGGAGCTAAAGCCCCGCACCGCCCCGCACTTGGCCGAGCAATTCCAGTTGCTGCAAACCAGCCCCACCACCATCGCCTGCGCCCCGCAATTACCCCAGGTAGGCCCGCTCACTGTGGCCAGCATGTTCGACAAAGCCTTGGCCCAGCGGCTCGAGCGCAAGGCCCGCCTGGTGCTGGCCCAACTGGCCCAACTGCGCGGCGACTGGGAGGAAACCGCCTACCACGTTCTGCTCGCCAACTTCGGGTTTAAAACCAACACCGAGGCGTTTGCCCGGCTGGCCCAGGCCCTGCCCTACCGCGTGCTCCGCAAACACACTGACTCCCCGGCCGCCACCGAGGCCCTACTGCTGGGCCAGGCCGGTTGGCTGCCCCACCCCAACGGTCCGCCGCCCGACGACTACCTGCAGGCCCGCCAGGCCGAGTACCTCCACTTGGCCCATAAATACGACCTGGCCCCCCACCAACTGGGCCGCCACCTCTGGAAATTGCTGCGGCTACGGCCCGCCAACTTCCCGCCCGTGCGGCTGGCCCAACTGGCCGCCTTGCTGCACCGCCAACCGCAGTGGTTTGCCCAACTCAAAGCCGCCGCCTCCCTGCCCACCGCCCAAGCCCTGTTTGCGGCCACCCAGTCGGATTACTGGCGGCAACATTACCTGCCCGGCCAGCCCGCCGCCGCCCCACTGGGCGGGCTAGGCAAAACCAGCCAGCAAAACCTGCTGGCCAACACGGCCGTGCCCCTGCTGGCCGCTTACAGCCTGCACACGGGCGAGGCCACCTACCTAGACCGGGCCGTGGCCTTTTTGGAGCAACTGCCCGCCGAGCGCAACCACCTCACCCAGCAATGGGCCGCCCTGGGGCAAACGGCCCGCCACGCCGCCGAGGCCCAGGCCCAAATTGAACTGATCAACGAGTTTTGCCTGCCCAAAAAGTGCCTGGCTTGCCAAATCGGGGCGGCCCTGGTGCGGCCGAAAGCCAACAAAAATGCCCCGGATGCGCCCCGTTGAGTACCAATTGCGCGCTAATTACTTTTAACTAACTAATAATCAATTACTTAATTTTTCAATAAATAAGCTATTTTAGCATTGGTGAAGCGAAATAACCAAAACGGCTCCGGGCACTGCTTGCCCGGAGCCGTTTTAACCAAATAACAAATCAAAATACCACTTAATCAGCCTAAAATCAAAGCGAATTGTGCGATGCTCTTTCACAAATAACTAATAAACAGTTAGTTAAATAGTGTGATTGGGCAATCCTCAAATCACTTTGAGGCAATCCACTACGGGAAGTCGATCACAATGGTGGTGCTGCCCGTGGTGAAGGTGGCTTGTTTGTCGCAGTTGCCGCTGCCCCAGTCGAGCTGGCCCGCCGGGCGGTTGGCCACCCGCAGGTTGTACTTGCCGCTCACCGGGTACACGATGCCCCGGGCCAGGCAGCTCCCGCGCACAATAATTGGCTCGGTGATGTTGACGGTGTAGGTTTCGCCGTCGCGGTTGGTGCCGCTGCCGCTGCCAGTAATGCGCCACTCGTTGTCGCGGTGGCCCCGCACCCGCCCCGACTCGATGGTGCGCTGGGCGGTGAACACGTGCCGGTCGCCGTCAGGGAAGGTTACCACAAAGTCGCGCACCGACATGGAGTACGACGAGCGGTCGCGGCCCATCTGCCTAAAATTGCCCAGGTTGAGCGTGCCGTTGAGGGTGTGCCCCTCGGCGGCGTAATTGGTGAAGGTAACGGTGATCTGGGCATCGTTTTGGTGGAACAGGTTGGTGTAATTGATGCGGATCTGGCCGCTGCGGTTTACCCCGTCGTCGCCCAGGCAGCCGGTGCCAAAGTTGAGGTTGATGGTGGCCCGGGGGATGTCCCAGTTAAATAGCGCGCAGCTTTCGGTGCGGCCCGGCGACACTCCGTCGATTTTGCCGTCAAAGGCATCCTCGGTCAGTTGCACACCATTGAGGAGCAATTGGTCAATCAGCCCATCGGCTTGGGCCGTGGCGGCGTCGGGGTCGAGGCCCACCTCGTCTTTGGTTTGGTTACAGGCGTTGCCTACCAGCAGCAGGCCGGTTACCAGGCAAGCCTGAGCCGCCCGGACAAAAAAAGAAGGTTGGTTCATACAATAATAAATGGATTAACGGGATTTGGATGGATAATTCCGCATTTAGATAACGCTCAATGGGTGAAGGTTTATTTTGCGGATAAACTTTGTTAGGCTTTTTCCCGAAAAAACCGTTCCAAACATGGTGCAAATGAGCGGTGAGATGGGGTATGGAAGTCGAAGGCCCATCATTAAAGTAGGGGCGTGGTATCAAAACCAACTTTAGTGCTGTAAGAATGCTACCCAAGCTCCAAGAAGTTCTCAATATCGGTCAATGCACGAGTGATAACAAGGTAAATACCAATATTTGATATTTTAACGCCAAAAAAACTACTCTCAACATGATCATGCTTTTATTCAGAATAAACCAACATAGATTGCTTAAGGCTATGAGCGTACTAATAATTGTCTTATTAGCCAGCTGCACCCAAAATTTGCCTCCATCAACCCTAGTGAGCGTGCGGGAGTGCGTCAAACGGAATACAGGCTGGCATCGGGACGAGTTCATGAAATCTTATGTGGCGAACGTGATGATTGCTGACAGCATCTCGCTTTTTGATGACTCGGTGAGGATTTACCACCTCAAGGGGGACAAAATTGACCTCACCGAGCCGGTGGTTATCTACGACCGTAACCACATAACAAAATGTATTTCGTTGCTCGTATGTTCAATATCGGAGAACATATGGGGATGATACCACTCCCCCGCAACATGCCTTACTTGGAAGGCATGGTATCCGACATGTCGCAACTATCGGGGTTCCTTAAATCCCGTCCAGGGCCTCACCAGTTTTATCGTGAAGAAATGCTCGCGCTACTAATCGGTATCTACGGCTGCACCGCGCAAGAAGCCGAAGAGAGGTTGCCTTATATACGGGGTTATCTTATCACCCTTGGAGTCAAGGTTTGGGAGCAGCCCGAGCCGCTCCCGTCAGTACTTACTGAAGCTGACTGATGCCAAACAGGACGCTAAACCGTTTACACCAAATGAGTACCGCTTTTTGCTTTTTCAGGTCGGTTTGCGGGGGGATGGGCAGGTAAAAGGTGCCCGATTTTTCCAAAACGGCCAGTTCGATGAAATTGGTGGCGTTGGCATCTTCGGCCAGGTACACGCGCAGGTCGGGGCCGGTGTCGGAGCTAAAGTTCTCCATCGCCAGGAAGCGTTTAGTAGGGTCTTGGGTGGCCACCAGCACCTTGGCCGTGCCCATCACTTGGTAACGGCCGCTGCCCCGGAAACTCCCGGTGGCCAGTTGTTGGCTGCCCGCCTGCAACTCGGGCGGGAGGAGGGACTGGGTAGGGGCTAGTTCGGTATCCTTGGTGCAGGCCAGCAGGCCCAGGCTCACTAACAGCAGGAAAAACCAGATGCGTGGTTGCATGATTTGACAGAATGGTTGACCAAAAGTAGCCTTAACCGTTTGTCCCAAACGTCGGCTGGCTGACGTTTGGGGAAACAACCGCTGCCGAGGCGGGGTTACCCACTCCAACCCCATCGCCAAATCGAGGGAGGTGGGCCGGCCACGCTGCTGCTTGAGCGGAAACCAGTTCCCCGCCCCCTTGCCCGCCCGCCCGCCAAGCCGTAATTTTGCCGCCCGGTTGCCGGATTGATTTGTTACCATCTCCCATGACCAATACCCAATTTGCAGACTTGAAGGCCCGCGTTGAGGCTTTGAGGAGGTATCTTTGACTACGATGCCAAACTAGCGGAAATCGCTGAATTTGAGCGGCAATCGGCCCAGGCGGGCTTCTGGGACGACCCCAAGGCCGCCGAGGCCACCATGAAAAACATCCGCCTGCGCAAGCCCTGGGTGCAAGACTTTGCCCACACCCAAAAAACCGTGGACGACCTGGAGGTGATGCTCGAGTTTTTCAACGCCGGGGAAATGACCGAGAAGGAAATCCTGGCCGAATACAAAAAAGCCGAGCAAACCGTGGCCGACCTGGAAATGAAGAAAATGCTCAGCCGGGAAGAAGACCAGCTCGGGGCCTTGATCGAGATCAACCCCGGGGCGGGCGGCACCGAAAGCCAGGACTGGGCCGAAATGCTGATGCGCATGTACATCATGTGGGGCGAAAAGCACAAGTACTCGGTCAAAGAAGTTGACTACCAGCCCGGCGACGGGGCGGGCATCAAATCGGCTACCCTGGAAATCGACGGGGCGTTTGCCTATGGCTACCTCAAGGCCGAAATCGGGGTACACCGCCTGGTGCGCATCTCCCCGTTCGATGCCAACGCCCGCCGCCAAACCTCCTTCGCCTCGGTGTACGCTTACCCCATCGTGGACGACAGCATCCAAATCGAGATCAACCCTGCCGATATTACCTGGGACACCTTTAGGGCGGGCGGCAAAGGCGGCCAAAACGTGAACAAAGTAGAAACCGCCGTGCGCCTCCACCACGCCCCCACGGGCATCGTGATTGCCTGCCAGCAAGAACGCTCGCAAAACCAGAACAAGGAGAAGGCCCTCAAAATGCTCAAGTCGCAGCTTTACCAGCGCGAAATCGACCGGCGCAACGAAGCCAAAACGGCCATTGAGAGCACTAAAAAGCGGATCGACTTTGGCTCGCAGATCCGCAGTTACGTAATGCACCCCTACAAAATGGTGAAGGACCACCGCACCGACGTGGAAACCAGCGACGTGCAAGGGGTCATGGACGGCGAACTGGACGAGTTCATCAAATCGTACCTAATGGAAAATTAACGGGCCTGGGTTGGGCTTGTTTTTTCTATTTGATAGTCTTTCAAAAATCGATACTCCTTGTTTTTTGCGCCGAAGCCCGAAAATTTCGTAGCTGCTCGCGGTGCGGCGCCTTGCGGGGTGCGCGTTCGCTTCCGTGCCCTGGCGCGGGTAGGCGAGCTAGCCAGGCCGCGCCCGCCTATCCGCGCCAGGGCACCAGGGTCCCCAACCCTCCAGCGGTCCGACGACTCGGTCGCCGGGCGTGGCTAGCCGTAGTGCCCCAGGAGCCAAATTCCCCGGCACACATTCCGTAGCACGTATTCTATTTAATTGCCTGAGAGTCAGCAAGTCGTTAAAGGTAGTCCAGGTTTTATGCCCGCCCGCAGCCGCTGCCGTGGCCCGGAGCCGACGGCAGGGTTGGGCCCGTTACTCCACCCCCACAATCTCTACCAAAAAATACAGCGTGGCGTTAGGCGGGATCATGCCCCGGCCCCGCGCGCCGTAGCCTAGTTCGGCCGGGACCCGGAGCACCGCCCGCGAGCCAACTTTGAGCTGGGCTATGCCTTGATCCCAGCCCTTGATCACCCGGCCCTGGCCCAGCGGAAACGCGATGGGCGGCCCCTGCCCAAACGAACTCTCAAATTTTGCCCCGTTCTCGAACAGGCCCGAATAATGGACTTTTACCTGCTGGCCGGCCGTGGGCAAGGGGCCGTTACCTTCCTTTAATAACTTGATGCCCAGGCCACTCGCATCGGTTTGGAAGCCGGTTTTGTTTAGCTCCACCATCCAGGCTTCCCAGGCTTTTTGCAAAAACAACGCCTCCGGGGCCGTGAGCTTGGCCTTGGGGTTTTTGGCCAGGTCCAGCACGGTAGCCAGCACCAGCGAGTCTTTTTGGCCCAAGTACAAACCCTCGGCCAACGAGGCCGAGGCCGGGCTGGCCAAGGCCCGGGCTTTCCCCGCATTTTGCAGGTAAAAATTGGTCCCATCGGTTTTAAACTGGGCGCACAAACCCATAAAAGCCGGGTGTTGATAACAAAAATCGGCGGCAAAGTTGGCCACGGCCGGGCAGTTGCATTGGGCAAGAGCCAGGCGGCTCAAGAGCAACGCCGCCAAAACGAGGGTCAGTTTCTTCATATTTTATTCACTAAATGGGGGCAAAGGTAATGGAAGCTGGTGAGGGAAACACGGGGCGGCTTGGGTTGGCTACCTCGTAAAGAGCCATGCCTCCCGCCTGGCTGGCCACCGATGTTGCGAGTTTTGAACAATCATCGCGAAACCAGTCCTCAAAGTCAATTTTATTCCAATCCGAAGCAACTAATTGGTAGTTCACTCCGTCTTACTGGTAATTAACTACAGTTTAGCTAGTAACTCAACAATGCTTGGCTAGCCACTAAATAAATAGTCGAGCGATTGTGGTGGTGGTAAGCAAATCCGTACCGGGGCGTGGCTCAAGCGAAAGCCCATCATCCCGGCAGATCAAATCATTTGGTAACAATTGGTGTTTGGGCAACGAGCTCCATCCATCCGATAGCAATTTTCTAAGTCAGGAGTATTCCCATAAATTGTATTGTAACTATTCAGAAAAAAACCGTAGTATGGATTTCTGTCGATGGCTCTTTTGGTTTGGCTTAGTGAGTGCCTTTGGCTGCGGCCCCAAACCCCTGGAGCAAAAAGCTCCACCAACGTCCGTCGCCTTTTTGCTGGGCGACAGCACCGCCGTTTACCCGTTGGCCTTTACCGATTCGCTAAAAATTCCCCTTAGCCCGGAGCATACCTATTCGATAGGTTGGGGCAATTTCATCCAAAACGACTGGCTGTATTATGTCTCGGGGCAGTTCCCTTTGGTGGTGCAGCGGGCCAACCTCAAAACCAGGCAGATGGCCCCGCCCCTCCGGCTGGACCCCAACTTTGTGGGCGAACCTCGCAGCATTTACGCCCACACCCCAGATAGCATTTTTGTTACCAACTACTACCCTACCACGCTTTATTTGGTAAACGGGGCGGGCGAACGGCTCCAAAAATGGGACCTCGGCGACGCCTCAGTGGCCTGGCACGCGCCCGAGGCCCAGGGCGATACCGAGTATCAACTTTTTGACCATCAGAATACCTTAAAAAAGTACAATCCGATGACCGGTCAACTTTACCTGAAATTGAGCCAGGTCTATTTTTGGTATTACCCCCACCGGGCAAAGAACCTAGACCAGGCCATTTACAACCTGCACACCCGCAAATGGGAGAAACTGTATGGTTACACGCCGCCCTTTTACCAGCGCGGCCAGGCTCGGGAGTTGGAGTATCCGCTTAGCCTCACTATCCCGCAGGCCTGCGAAAAAGGCGATACTACGCTGCTCGCCCAACCGGCCAGCCACGAAGTGGCTTTGTTGAACAACCAAACCGGCCAATTGCTGGCCACCCCGCGCCTGGCCAGCCGCGCCGTGCCAGCATTTGCCCCCACCTACCCCATGGCCCAGCGCGAAGCCTAAGGCATCGGCATCGAAATCGCCGCCCTAAAGTATGCCCATTACGGTTGGGTGCAGTATCTGTCTAAAGCCCGCTGCTATGTGCGCGAAGTGGTACACCAACACCCGGCCCCCAACGACCCGGAGGCCAACCTTGGACGTCGCCCCCTTACTTATGAGGTATTTGATGAGCACTTTAGGCCCGTTGGCTCCCTGCACAGCGATGTAAAAAACCCTTACTTCCTGCTGCCCTGCGGGGCGGGGCCTGACTACCTCTGGGGTACTTATAAAAATGCAAGCTTACCTAATGAAGACACCCTATATTTATTTAAGCTACAATTGGCGCGTAAACCCTGAC
>JALONO010000361.1 GCA_025454895.1 Bernardetiaceae bacterium | reverse complement strand
AAAGCCCTGGAACGGATGAACGAGTTGTTCAAAACCCGGCAAATCCAGAAAACCTACTGGGCCGTTACCCACCAAGCCCCCACGCCCCGCAGCGGGCGGCTGGTGCATTGGCTCACCAAAAACGCGAGCCAAAACGTAACCAAGGCCCACGCCAGCCAAGTGCCCAACAGCCAATACGCGGAACTGAGTTACGGCCTCATCGCTTCGCAGCAGGGCCATTACCTGCTCGAGGTGGCCCCCGTAACCGGCCGCCCCCACCAAATTAGGGTACAGTTGGCCAGCCTGGGCTGCCCCATCCTGGGCGACGACAAATACGGCTCGCCAGTGGCCAAACGGGGCTACATTTACCTGCACGCCCGCAGCCTGAGCTTCACCCACCCGGTTAGCCAACAGCCACTGCGGCTCAGTGCCCCCCTCCCCCCCGACCCGCTGTGGCGGGTGTTTGCGGGCGTGGCCGCCCCGTAGGATTGCATTAAGTCGAGTAACAAAATAATTAAATAATTT
The DNA here is from genome assembly GCA_025454895.1 of Bernardetiaceae bacterium. Taxonomy (GTDB): domain Bacteria; phylum Bacteroidota; class Bacteroidia; order Cytophagales; family Thermoflexibacteraceae; genus JALONO01. The sequence continues at coordinate 3,779 of JALONO010000361.1, read as the reverse complement.
TTCTACTTTACCATCAATAATTTAACGAAAAATCAAACCACAATCCGCATTTAATTTTGGTCTCAATAGATTTTTTGAGTTGACAAGAAGTACGTCTTTCTTTCAAATTTTCTGCGTCTAAATGGCCCTCCCCCGGCCCTCGGGGCTTTTTTACCCCGGCCACCGGGCTTTTTGCCTCGCGGGCGTGTAACCCTGGCGTAACTTTGCCCTGGCTAAACCGGATAAAGAAGATGCTCATCTACAATGTAACCTGTAATGTGGAAAAAGACGCGCACGAAAAGTGGATGGCCTGGATCAAGCAGACCTACCTGCGCAGCGTAATGGCCACCGGGTGTTTTAGCGGTTATCGCCTGCTCAAACTCCTCGGCGACGACGAGGGCGTTACCTATGCCTTCCAGTTCAACTGCCCCCACATTGATAAGTTTTTGCACTTTCAGGCCCAGCACAAGCCCGCCCTCATGCACGACCTGGCCGAGCGGTTCAACCAACAAGCTTTTTACTTCGAGACCCTGCTGGAAGAAGTGGAGCAAAGCCAAGCCGAATTAGTCAGCAGCCTCAGCCCCAATTAACCCCGGCGGGGTTTGCAGCCGGAATTTCACGTAGTGGATGCGGCAGCCCTTGGCCATGAACATTTCTTCGTACTTGGTGCGGATGGGCTGGCCGTGTACGTCCAAGTGGTCGGCCAGCAGGGGCGATTGGTACAAGTCTTCCGTGTACTGCAAGTCGCTAATGGCCTGGCCGGCCAGCACTTCCATGGTGTAGGCAAACAGGCCCGCGCTGTCGGTTTTGAGGCGCACCTGCACGCCAGGGCCGCCCAGGCGGCGGTAGTGGTTCAAAAACCGGGGGTTGGTGAGCCGCCGCCGAATGTCCACCTCCTTGGGCCGGGGGTCCGGGTGGATGAGCCAAATCTCCGCCACTTCGCCGGGGGCAAAAAAGTCCTCAATGTTCTGGATTTTAGTGCGCAGGAACGCCACATTGGCCAGCCCTTGTTGGATCGCGGCCTGGCTGCCCTTCCAAATCCGGGCCCCTTTAATATCTACCCCCACAATATTTAAATGCGGGTGCTTGGCGGCCAGGGCCAGCGAGTACTCCCCGCGCCCGCAGGCCAGTTCCAGCACAATGGGGTTTTGGTTGCCAAAATGGGCGTGCCATTGGCCCTTCATCTGGTCAAACCGGGGCTTGCCCGGCTCCATCACATTGTAGGCGAGGCTATTGGCGTGGAAACGCTCCAACTTATTGCGCGACATAACGGCGGTAACGGCTAAAATGGCCGCAAAGTTCGGATTTCGTCGCTAAACGGGCAAGGCAAAGCCCGCTTTACTGGCCGCTGGTGGGCTTTTGGGCCGGTTTTTTGAGCCAATAGCGGTATATCCAAGTAAGGGTAGCCGTGGGGATAAAATCAGTGCCAGGCAGCAGTTCTTCGGCCAGTTCCACGGCGGCCCCGGCCCAAGTGCCGTGGACTTGCCGCAGCCAAAGGGCCAGCAACGGGGCCATCACCCAGTCGGCGGTTTCGCCCAGGCCAGGCACTAGGTAGGTGGCCAAACCGAGGGCATCAATGGCCAGGCTGTGCCACAGGTCGTGCTTTTGGCGGGCGGCCAGCGGCTCGGTCGCGGTTAATGCGTTTTTCACATGCGCATGTACGCAAGGCGGCCCAAAAAGTTGGCTATTCAAAGTCGGACCTTCCGGCCCTTCCATTGGTAGCCCCGGCGGTTAGCCAGCAGGCCGGCCGCCAGGGCGTACCAGGGGTATAACGGCTGCCAGGCCAAAATGGCCCACCACTGCCCGGTTCGGTCCAAAAAGCGCAGGACGGGGCCTAAAAACCGGGCTTCGGCGAATAATTTAAGAAGCAAATGGGCCAAAATGGGTTCCGTAGGCCCCAGGTGGGGCCAAACCAGGGCCGCGCCCAGGTGCAGCCAGGCCAGCGCGCCCAGCAAATGGTAGCCAAACACGGCCAGGGCCAGGCCCGCCACCCAACCCGACCGATGCTGCCGCCATTTGGAGGCCCAGCGGCGGCGTTGCTGCCAAAATTCGCCCCAGGTGGCCGGATAAGCCGTTTGGACTACTGCTGCCGGGCCTTTGAGAAACCGGATTTGGCCCGGCCACCGGGCTTGCACTTTTTGGAGCAGAAATTCGTCGTCGCCGCTGGGCAGGTGCTCGTTGCCAGTGTAGCCGCCGAGGGCCGCCCCCCCCACCCCGATCAAGCTGGCAAACTCGACCGTGAGCAGGGCCTGGGCCAACGACCGGGGCGGCAAAAACACCACCGGCCCCACGATCAACTTAGGCGAACGAGCCTCGGCAAAAGTGGCCAGGCTGGCCAGCCAGTCGGGGGCAAGGCGGCAGTCGGCATCGGTGGTGGCCACCCACTCGCCCTGGGCGGCCGCCACCGCCCGGGCAATGGCCGTTTTTTTACCCGTTTGGCCGGGCGAGGCCGCGAGCACGCGCACGGGCAGTTGCGGGTGGGCCTGCGCCCAGGCGCGCGCGATGGCCAACGTGTCGTCAGTGGAGTGGTCGTCGCTCACGAGCACTTCGAGGGGCGGGCAATGCTGCTGGGCCAAGTCGGTGAGCAGGGCCGGGAGGTTGGCCGCCTCGTTGCGCACGGGCACCACCACCGAAAACCGGGGCAGCCCCGGCGGCAAAACGCGGGGCGGGCGAAAAACAGACAGCCGCCCCCAGTGCCAGGCGGCCAACAGCAGCACCAAGGCATACCCGGTGGTGGCCGCAAAATAGATCCAGGCCACGGCTACGGTAAATTGCGCATTTGATAAAAGGTAGCCAGCAAAGCCGCCGACTCGCGCAAAACGGCCAGCACCGGCGCGGGATCCACCGGGCCGGGCGGTACTTTTAAATGGCGGACCGCTTTGCCAATTCCAGTGAGCAAAGCCTGGTTTTCCACCAAAAACCGGCCATTGCAAATGCCCAAGGTGAGTACGTTTTCGCCTTTGATCACGGTGAGAAAACAGTACATTTTGCCATCGAGATAGAAAAAGGGAGTACCCCAACTCTTGCGCTGTTCCACCAACGGGGAAATAGATAAAATAAGCCCTTCTAATTCAAGCAGCGGCTCGCGCAGCTCTTCGCTAATTTTGGGCAGATACTCGTCGCAAGGAGTGGCCATATCTTGATGATCCAGAGATAGAAAGTTGATAGTTGAATTTTCGGTGGTTACATCTTTGAAAATCCTCTATGCTTACAAATTAATTACTGACTTATTGACAATCAATCTTTTAAAATCACACTCTATTACTTCTTGTTTAAAATCAAAGATAAAATGTCTTTAAATACCTCAAAATGAATACTTTATGTTGATTTTAAGAAACTTGCAAAACCCACTATCTCAATCAGCGTTGACAAAACCTTAAGTTGATCAATTCATAGCTGTTTACCACGATACGCGCAACCTTAATGCAAGCGGAAACTGCGCCGGTGGAGCGGGGTTTCGCCGTAGTGGGCCAGGGCCTGGTAGTGCTCGGCGGTGGGGTAGCCCGCGTTGTGTTCCCAGCCGTAATGAGGGTATTGCTCGGCGTAGCGGGCCATGAGGCGGTCGCGCTCGGTTTTGGCAAACACCGAGGCGGCGGCGATGGAAAAATAAAGCCCGTCGCCGCGCACGATGCACTCGTGGGCCACCTGCGGGTACGGACGGAAAAACTTGCCGTCCACCAGCAACAGTTCGGGGCGCAGGCCCAGGCCGTCGGTGGCCCGGTGCATGGCGTTGAGCGAGGCTTGCAGCACATTCACGGTATCAATCTCGTGGGGCGGGGCCAGGCCCACCGCCCAGGCCA
>JALONO010000129.1 GCA_025454895.1 Bernardetiaceae bacterium | reverse complement strand
GGGTTATTTCAACCCGCCGCCCCGTTTTTCAGCACTTTTCCGTCTGCTACAAACCGATGAGGTCTGTTGTTCAAAATTCACTTCTAGACTTGCTAAAGTTTGGTTTTCAGATATTTACAAACAAATAGTGCCAAGGTAGCCTTGACTTTTAGCTGGTACCCCGCTGCCTCTTCACCGCCACTATAATGCCCGTGGCCCAGTTTTGCTCCACCACCACCAAGTCGGGGTGGAGGGCCAGGTAGGTTGCCAGGTCGGCCGCCTTGGCCGAGTGGCCTTCCGGCCAGTTGGGCTGGGGCAGCATATCGTCGATGAGGTAAAAGCCGCCGGGCTTGAGCAGGGTCAGCGTTTCTTCCAGCATCAGGTATTTGCCAAACCAGGTATCGGCAAAAATGAAGTCGAATTTTGGGTCGGGGGGCTGCTGGCGGAGCCACGGCCCGGCATCGGCCAGCACCAGGTGCAGGCGCGGGTCGGTGCCCAGGTGCGCCCGCGCGATCTGCAGCACGGCCTCGTCGTTCTCGACCGAGGTGAGCCGGGCCTCGGGGCTAAGGCCGTCCAAAATCCAAGCGGTGGCCAGGCCGGTGCCCGTACCGATTTCCAAAAAGTTGCCGCCGGGCTTGCTGGCGGCCAAAGCGCGCAGCAAAGTGCCCGTGGGTGCGTCGGAAGCCATGGTGAAGCCGCTGGCCAAGGTGGCCTGGCGCAGGGCGGGGTAAGCCAATGGCTCACGAAAAGGGGTAGGTGCGGGCATTGCGCTAAAAATAAAACTGAAAAAGTCCGGTGAGTGCCTCACGTTCAAAACAAACGGAGAGTCGCCTAAAAAGTTCCTCGGCGATCTCCTAAAGATTTACTACCTGATTATCCATTTTTTAAAAAAATAAACGTGCGCAATTGCTATTTGATTTTGATGTTAATGATTGCGCGATCCAGTGATTGTTCTATTCGTTTTTGACCATTTATGAGATCATGAAAACGTCATACGGTTTTGATTTTCGCCTTTGCTGCCAAAACGCCAACGCTCCCCCGGCCACGGCCGGGGGAGCGTTGAGCTTTAAACCAAAAAGATGAGCGACTTATTTGCCGTCCATCACTTGCAGCACTTTGGTTTTGCCAGGGATGGCTACGGGGTAGTAGCCGTCGGGGCCGGGCAGCACTTTGGGCTTGGCGTCCCAGGCCAGGGTGGTGGGCATCAGGTCCACGGTCGAGTTAAGGGCCTCGTCCCAGGTGATGAGCTGGCCGGAATAGGTGGCCATGCGGCCCATGATGGCCGTCATGGTGCTTTTGGCCCCAAACTCGGCATCTTGGAATTTGAACTCGCCCTTGGCCACGGCGGCAAACAGTTCGTCGTGCTCCACTTGGTAAGGGTTAGGCTCGTTTTCGGCCTTGCGGTATTTCCACAACTGGTTGCCTTTCAAGTCCTTCATAGAAAACTCGTTGGGGCCGCCCACGGTAGTTTGCACCCGGCCCTTGGTGCCGATGATGGTCTCGGACACGCGGCTCATGGTGCCGGGAATGTGGCGGCACTGGCTGTTGAGCACCGCGCCATCGGCATATTCAAACTCGACAAAGTGGTGGTCAAAAATCTCGCCGTGCTCCTTGCCGTTGCGCACCTCGCGCCCGCCCATGCCTTGGGCCCGCACGGGGTAGGCTTGCTTGGCCCAGTTGAACACATCGATGTTGTGGATGTGCTGCTCGTTGATATGGTCACCGCAGAGCCAATTGAAATAGTACCAGTTACGCATTTGGTACTCCATTTCGGTCCATTGGGGGTCGCGGTCTTTTACCCACACGCCGTCGTTGTTCCAATAAACTTGCCCGGCAATGATCTCGCCTAGCTCGCCGCCGTGGATCCGCTTCATGGTTTCGCGGTAGCTGTTTTCGTAGTGGCGTTGCAGGCCCACTACCACGTTCAATTTTTTGGCTTTGGCCACTTCGGCGGCGGCCAGCACCTTGCGCACGCCGGGGGCATCGGTGGCCACGGGTTTTTCCATGAACACGTGCTTGCCCGCATTCACCGCATACTCGAAGTGCATGGGCCGAAAACCGGGCGGGGTGGCCAAAATCACCACGTCGGCCAGGTCAATGGCTTTTTTATAGGCATCAAAACCGACAAACTGGCGGTCTTTGGGCACTTCTACCTTCTTGGTAACATCAATTTCGGCCCCGCTCCAATCTTTGTATTTGCGGGTGGCCAGGGCGGTGTAGGCATCGGTTAGCCGGTCCGGGAAGGCATCGGCCATGGCCACCAGTTTCACGTTTTGCTTCACGGCCAGGGCTTGGGCGGCGGCTCCGGTGCCCCGGCCCCCGCAGCCCACCAGGGCCACTTTAATGGTGTCGTTGATGCCCCAGGCGTAGGCACCGCCGGGCAGGCTGGCCGTGAGCAGGCTACCCGCCGCCAAGGCCGAACCTTTCACGAAATCGCGCCGGGTGAGGCCCAGCGGGTTGTTTTGATCGTTCATATTTAACGCAAAAGTTGATTTTGGAAAATGGCGGCCTCAACCCCAAGGGCCAAGGCAAAAATAGGGCGGTAAATTAGGACAATCTGGCCGAAAAACCTAGTTGGGCTAGGCGGGATGATACACTAACTGGCTCAGTTGGGGTTGGGCAAACACCTCGCGGGCTACTTCGGCCAGTTGGGGGGCCGTAATGGCCTCGATCTGCTTAAAAATATCGGCCAGGGTTTCCACCTCGCCGGTGTCGAGCAGGCTTTTGCCCATCATGAGCATAAAGCCCAGGTTGCTTTCTTCGGCCATGGCCAACTGGCCCATCAGTTGCTGCTTGGCCCGCTGCAACTGCAATGTGCCCAGCGGTTCTTTTAATCGGTCTAACTCCTTGTAAGTCAGGGATAAACAACGTTCTAGGTTGCGCTTTTCCGTAGCAAAATAAACCGAGAAATTGCCCGTGTCGAGGTAAATGTTGTAGCTCGACTCCACGGCATACACTAGGCCGTACTTTTCGCGCAGGGTGAGGTTGAGGCGCGAGTTCATGCCGGGGCCGCCCAGCAGGTTGTTGAGCATGTAAAACGGCAGCCGCCGCTCGTCGGTTAGGCCGTAGGCGGGGCCTCCCAAAATGCAGTGGGCCTGGTTAATGGCCACCCGGCTGGCGGCCTGCTGCCGGGGCTGGTAAGTGGTAAACGGCTGGCGCAGCAAAGTGGCCTGGGTGGCGGGCACCTCGCTCACGTAACGCTGGGCCAGGGCCAGCACCTTGCTAAACGGCATGGGGCCTACCGAGGCCAGCACCATCCGCTGGGTATGCAGGTTGTTTTTAACGAATTCCAAAAAATTTTGCCGGTTGAAGCTGCCCACGCTGGCCGTGGTGCCCAAAATGTTTTTGCCCAGCGGGTGCCCGGCAAACAATAGTTCGTCAAAATCGTCGAAAATGGCCTCGCCGGGGTCGTCTTGGTACATCGACATTTCTTCCAAAATCACCGTCCGCTCCTTGTGGATTTCCTTTTCGGGGAAAACGGAGTGGAACGTGATGTCGGCCAGCAGTTCAAAGGCTTGGCCGAAGTAATCTTGCAAAACCGAGGCGTGGAAACAGATTTTTTCCTTGGTGGTGTAGGCGTTTAGGTCGCCGCCGTAGTCTTCCAAGCGGCTCAAAATGTGGTAAGCCCGGCGTTTTTGGGTGCCCTTGAACGCCATGTGTTCCCAAAAGTGGGCCATGCCCTGTTGGTGAGGCAGCTCGTCGCGGCTACCAATGTCCAATATAAAGCCACAATGGGCCACCTTGGTGTGGCTCACCTGCTTGTGGGCGAGCCTTAGCCCGTTGGGCAGGGTGTGCAGTTCGTATTCCTTCATGTAAAGCTACCGGGGCCAGGGCCGGGGCGTTTGCCCCAACCAACTGGCGGCTAACCGCGAAATTACGCCACTTTAAGCGATTGGCGGCCCGCCCGGAGGGCCAAATCCGGGGGGAATATGCTACCTTGCCCGCCCAAACGTTGATTGTTATGAAAACCCATGCAAGTCCTGGCGACCAGGTGAGCGTCCACTACACGGGCCGGTTTATTGACGGACAAGTATTTGATAGTTCGCGGGGCCGCGACGAGCCGCTGGCTTTCACCATCGGGGCCGGGCAAATGATCCCCGGTTTCGAGAAGGCCGTGCTGGGCATGGCCCCCGGCGAGAGCAAAACCGTTACCCTGCCCCCCGAAGAGGCCTACGGCCAGCCCAACCCCAACTACGTGCTCAAATTTGCCAAGGCCGAGCTACCCGCCGACCTGAACCCCGCCGTGGGCGACCAACTGATGCTCACCTTGCAAGACGGCGGCCAGTTTCCGGTAACCATTACCCAGCTAACGACCGATACCGTTACCCTGGACGGCAACCACCAAATGGCCGGCAAAACCCTGGTTTTCGACATTCAGTTAGTAGATATTGGGTAGGCAGTTCCTTAATCCCAATCAGTATTAACTAGCTGATTATAAATTATTTAATTATAATTAAGAACTTCCTTACGCCTCCAGGCAGTAAGCCATGTACGCTTATTTAACCGGAAAACTCGTTTACAAAGAACCCGCCCTGGCCGTGCTGGACGTGGGCGGCGTGGGTTACGAAGTGCGCATCCCCCTGGCCAGTTATTCGGCCTTGGCCCTGCACCAAACCTGCACCCTGCACACTTTTTTACATATCAAAGAAGATGCCCACACTCTTTACGGTTTTCTGGAGCCGGAAGATAAGCGGGTGTTCCTCTTGCTGATCAGCATTTCGGGCGTGGGGCCGGGCACGGCCATGATGGTGCTCTCCTCGCTGAGCGCGGCCGAGGTCAAAACCGCCATCGCCCGCGAAGACCTGCGCACCATCCAGGGCATCAAAGGCATTGGCCTCAAAACCGCGCAGCGCATTATTTTGGAGCTGCGCGACAAAGTAAAACGCGAAGACCTGATCGATGCCGCCACCGGCAAGCCCCAGGCCCCGTTGATTACCTCGGCGGTGCAGGCCGAAGCCCTGAACGCCCTGGTGATCATGGGCATCCCCCGCCCCCAGGCCGAAAAGAGCATCGCGGCGATTGTGAAAAAACACGGGGCCGAACTGAGCCTGGAAGACCTCATCAAGCAAGCCCTCAAAGGCTAGCCGAGGTGGGCCGGGCACCGGAAACGGCGGGCTTGGCCAAGCGGCCAGCGGTGGCCCATAATTTTGTTCAGGCTAAACCAAATTGGCCCTTTTGCGTGTTATCAAGTTCGATGCGCCTAATGGGATGCCCAAGCCAAGGCAGATTCTTGGCGAATAATCCCAAAATTAAATAGAAATTTAGCAATCCCAATGCGATAAGTGATTGACAACCAAATAGAAAGACCCTTTTATCAGGCAATCATTTAGTCATTATTAGCATAAATAAACATGCAAACCGAGGACGCGATTGTTAACCGGGTAGCCAGCAGCGGGCTAGTTACCGTTGAACTCGAGCAGCTTTACCACCCCGGCCCCCGGGTCGAGTTTGACCTGGCCCCCAACCTGTACCAGGGCCTGGTGCTCCGCGAAAAAGAGTTCCGCGACTTTCTAAAACAGCACAACTGGGAACAATACCGGGGCCAAAACGTGGCGGTTTTCTGTTCGGAAGATGCCATCGTGCCCGTGTGGGCGTACATGCTGCTGGCCATTTACCTGGAGCCGGTAGCCAATTTGGTGGTGTTTGGCCGCCTGGAGGCCCTCGAGGATGCCCTGTTCCGCGATGCCCTGGCCCGCCTGGACCCGGCCGACTACCAAGGGGCCAAGGTGGTGATCAAAGGGTGCAGCCACCGGCCCGTGCCCCCGTCGGCCTTTGTGGAAGTGGCCCGCAAGCTGCGCCCCGTGGCGGCCTCGCTCATGTACGGCGAGCCTTGCAGTACGGTGCCGCTGTACAAAAAGCCGGTGGCAAAGCCGTCGCCTTCCACCTAAATCCCTCAAAATCAAGAATTTTGGTAGATAAAAGCCACCGAGTGGCGGTTGAACTCCTCGGGCTGCTCCACATTGCACACGTGGCCGCAATTGTCGATCACGTGCAACAGCGCGTTTTTATGGAATTTGACCAAGTTCCTTACCTGGGGCAAAAACATGTAGTCTTCGTCGCCCATCAGGTACAGCGTGGGCAGGCCCAGGTCTTTCTCCCTAAAATAACGCAGCAGCGGATTGAGGCTGGCCGTGAGCGTAAACCACCGCAAAAATTCTGATTGCCGCATTTTTAGCGCATCGCTGATGAACAGGCTGCGGCTCTCGCGGTTGCGCCGGGTGGGCATCAGGATGTGGGCGCAAATCTGATAAATCCAAATAAACGGGATAATGGGCTTGCTCACCTTGGCCAGCCACAGCAGCACGCGCGAGCGCAAGTCCATGCGGGTAATGGCCCCGCCCAAAATCATGGTTTTTACCTTGTCCGCATCTAGCTCGGCAATGGTGCGGATAATGAGCGTGCCCAGCGAAATGCCCACAAAATGGGCCTGGCGCACATGTAGGTGGTTGAGCAGGTCCACCACGTCGCGGCTCACGTCGTTGAACGAGTAGCGGCGGTCCGTGAACACCTCGCTGGACTTGCCGTGGCCGCGCAGGTCCAGCAATAGCACGTTAAAATGGGCAATATAATCGCGCAATTGCTTGAACCAGATCGACGAACTGCCGCCCGCGCCGTGGATGAGCACCACCCATTCGGACGAAGTGGAGTGGGAAAAAATCTTGTGGTACAACATTTGTCAAAAGTAGCTACGACGACCAGTCCGCAAACCGCGTGAGGTGGTTGTTAATTAAGAATAACATTTTGCGGGCCAGAAAGTTAGGCCGGGTTCAAAAAGGCACTCGGGTCGATGACCTACCGGAGTGGCCCATTGGGCGGCGGCGTGAAAAACCTAACTAACTTGCCTTTGCAAATACCCTGATAGAACCGTTTCGTAACCAGGAGTCAAGCTCGTCTGATCACCCCATTTGTTATTGGCGTACCTGCCTCGTTTTGCCCATCCCTAACCCTAACTCATTGGCCATGCTCAATTTGGCGAGCCTTCGGACAAAGATACCGCTTTTCAACGCTATTTTGATTTTGCTCATCGTAGCAACTTTCGTGTTCATCCGCTGGGTGTGGAACAACCGCACCTCGGCCAACGATGTACACCTGCGCCAACTGGCCCTAAGTGTGAATGCGGAAGCCTACGCGCTGGGGTTCAACTTACAAGCCCAGGCCAGCCAGCCCACGCCCGAGCGCGAGCAGGAACTGACCCGGCAAATCGCCGAACTGGATGCCAAACTGAGCCTGCTGCACAACGGCGGGCCGTATTTGGCTCACGGAAAAACCGTTAACTTATTGCCCCTGCCCACCGAGTTTTCCTTCAAACTCAATGAAATAGAGGGGATTTGGCACGAAGCCCGCACCGGAGCCATTACCGTGGTGGAGAGTTTGGCCAAAAACGGCGGCTCCTCGCGCGGGGGTGTGGCCAACCTGCCCGCCAGCCAGGCCACCCACCTGCGCGCCCAGGTGCGCACCCACCTCAACTTGGCCCAGCAGGCCCTGCCGCGCCTGGCCCAATTGAGCCAGCGGCTGAGCCAAGAACTGGACGAACGTTTCCGGGCCAACCAGCAGTGGGGCATCAACGGCCTTTACTTACTCATGGCGGTTTGTGTGGGTTTTATTGTTTTCATGGTAATTGACATCGGCAAAGCGAGTGTAAAACCCATTGCGGGCATTCAAACGGCCATTGACCAACTGGGCCAGGGCCGCAGCCATATTGAGGTGGAAATGCAAAACCCGGCCCAAGAGGTAGCGAACATCGTGGACGGCATCCACCAGGTGGCCGACTACATCCAAAACTCCGCCCACTTTGCCGCCGAGGTGGGCAAGGGCAACTTTGTCGCCCAGCTCACCCCCCGCAGCGAAGGCGACGAACTGGGCCAGGCCTTGCTCAACATGCGCGACGAATTGAAAAAAGCCGCCGAGGAAGAACAGCGCCGCCGCTGGGCCGCCGAGGGCAACTCGCAATTTGCCGACCTGCTGCGCACCAGCAACCAAGATCTTAAAGAACTGGCCAACCAAGTGCTGGCCCACCTGGTCAAATACCTGGGGGCCAACCAGGGCAGCCTGTTCACGCTGGAAGGCCAAGGCAAAAACGCCCACCTGGTGCTCCAGGCCGCCTACGCCTACGACAAACGCAAGTACTTGGAAAAGGAAGTGAAGGTGGGCGTCGGGCTGCTGGGCCAAGCCGTGCTGGAAGGCAGCCCCGCTTACTACACCCACCTGCCCAACGGCTACGTCGAGATCACCTCCGGCCTGGGCGAAACCACGCCGGGCAGCCTGCTCATCGTGCCCCTCAAAATCGACGAGCTGGTGTACGGCGCGGTCGAGATCGCCTCGTTTGAACCCCTGGCCCCCCACCAAATCGATTTTGTGAGCCGCCTCTCCGAGCGGATCGCCAACACCCTGGCCACGGTGAAGAACAACCAGAAAATGCGCCTCATGCTCGAAGAAACCCAAGCCAACAGCGAGCAAATGCGCGCCCAAGAAGAAGAAATGCGCCAAAACATGGAGGAGTTACTGGCCACCCAAGAAGAAATGCAACGGATGCAGGCCGAGCTTCGCAAAAAGGAAACCAGCCTCAACGCCCTGATCAACCAAACCGAAACCGCCATTTATTCGCTTGATAATCAGTTCAACGTGGTGATCGCCAACGATGCGCTCAAGCGGCTGGTACGCCGCGAGTTTGGTAAAGAAATTAGGGCGGGCAGTTCCATTTTTGAGTGGGTGGCCCCCCGGTTCCAGGCCAACCGGCGGCAGCACTTGGCGCGGGCCTTGGGCGGCCAGCATTTTACCGTGGTGGAAAACCACAAAGGCGCCGACCATGCCGACCTCTACTACGAAATGGGCTTCAGCCCGCTCTACGACGACGACCGGCAGGTGAGCGGCGTCTCGGTGTTCATGCGCGACATCACCCACTTGCACCCCATCCGGTGGGAGTAACCGGTTTTGGGCCGTCTATTGCGCCGATACGGTCTGTCGGCTAATTTTGCGGCAAAAAATTGCGTTAACATGGCAGTAGCATCTGATCTTTCTGTTGGTTCATACATCCGCTACAACGGCGACCTGTGCCAGGTAATTGAATGGCAGCACCGCACGCCGGGCAACTTGCGCGCCTTTTACCAAGGCACCATGCGCAACACCCGCACGGGCGGCAAGGCCGAGAACCGTTTCCGCCCCGACGAAACCGTGGAAATGGTGCGCGTGGAAACCCGCGAGCTTCAATACCTCTATCGGGAAGACAATAACCTGGTTTGCATGGACCAAACCACTTACGACCAACCGTACATCCCGGCCCAACTCTTCGGCGATACGCTCAACTTTTTAAAGGAGAGCATGATCGTTACCGTGTCGTTCGACGCGACTACCGACACGCCCGTGTTCGGCGAGATTCCCCACACGGTGGTGCTGGAAGTAACTTATACCGAGCCGGGCATCCGGGGCGACACGGCCACCAAAACCCTTAAACCGGCCACCCTGGAAACCGGTGTGGAAATTAAAGTGCCCCTGTTTGTGGAAACCGGCGAAAAAATCAAAATCGACACCCGCACCGGCCAATACATGGAACGGGTAAAAGGCTAATCACCAGATGGTTGATTGTGTAAAAGCCCCGGATGGGGCTTTTTTTGTTGGGTTTGGTCGGGTTTAGCGGTAACAACAGATCGCTTTCCGGTAAAATCCACTAACCAATTACGGGGCGGAGCCGCCCCAACCTGCCGACGGCTCAAAGCCTCGGCAGCGGTTGGGCATAAAAGGAAGAACCTTCGCAGCGGGCAACTCCGCGTCGGAGACGGTGTTCGCCCAGGCGGGCGGGGGGCCGGAGTTGGGGATTTGCTTTTCTCCCATCATTTTTTTAGTTTTGAAAAAAGAGAAACCAATGCAACCTGTGCAATACCTCTAAAAGGAACCATTTGTTGCCTGCGTGGACTAATCCAGTATGCCAAAATAATGTCAGCTTGCTCTACTAAAAAAACCAAATCATGATAAAAAAAATTATAATTCCGCAAAACAATAGCCTGTATTTGGTTATTCCCAACAACTACATCGGCCGGGAAATAGAAGTGCTCCTTTATCCAACAGATGAACTGGAAGAAGAAAACGTGAAGCCCAAAAAAACAATGGCCAATTTCACTGGCGTTCTCTCAGAAAGTGATTACCAATCTTTAAAATCACATACCGAACAAGCCCGTAAAGAATGGAGCAGGGATATTTGATTGACACCAACGTAATCATTGACAATTTTGGGAACAAGTTGCCCGAAAAGGCCAAAACCCCGCTTTACTCAATAGAGTTGATTGCTTCGGTCGTTACCAAAATCGAAGTCTTGGGCTGGATAAACGCCACCAAAGAACAACTACAGCCACCATATGATTTCATGGAAATAGTGAGCAGATTGCCCATTAGTGAAGCGGTAGTTGAAAAAACAATAGCCATAAGGCAATCCAAAAAAATTGCCCTTGGCGATGCCATCATTGCCGCTACCGCGCTTGTTCATGACTTGGTTGTGATATCCCGTAACACTTCCGACTTTAAAAGTATTCAAGGACTAAAGGTTAGTGATCCATATAGTTTGTAAGTCGCTATACAAAATAACTTTCGCCGCGGGCAGCTTCACGTCGGAGACGGTGGCTAAAACATTGGAAACCGTTTCCCCGGCCAAATGGTTGGCCAGTTCGTACTCGCGGCCCTACGGGCGCAACCTTCGCGCTCCCGCGCTCGCTTGACTAAAATTAGCTTGTTCCGGTCGGTTT
>JALONO010000128.1 GCA_025454895.1 Bernardetiaceae bacterium | reverse complement strand
TTTGATCCGGTTTATCGCAGCCATAAGCCGATCAAAGTAATGTAAGTAAACTTAATTAGTTGAATATCAATGTTTTGAAATTCCCAAACAAAATCTAAGATTGCCCACCGAAGCGCGCCGTCCATTTGCGGTGCGCTTTTTTGTTAACCGCGTCAATCACTAGGGACGGAGCCGCCTACCCGTCGTTGCTTTTCAGCACCAGGCGCACTTTGTCGATCCGCACGTCGTCTTGCAGGGAGAGGATGGTGAACGCAAAGTGCTCGGTTTCCACCACTTCCTGGGGTTGGGGAATGTCCTCGGCGATGGCGAGGATGAGGCCTCCCAGGGTGCCGTATTCACCTTCGGGCAGTTTGAGGTGGTACTTTTCGTTCAGGTAGTCCACCTCGAGGCGGGCACTGACCTCGAGGGTGTGCTCGTCCAGCCATTTTACTTCTTCTTCCACCTCGTCGAACTCGTCCTCGATCTCCCCAAAAATTTCTTCCATTACGTCCTCGATGGTGATGATGCCCTTGGTGCCGCCGAATTCGTCCACTACCAGGGCCAGGCTTTTTTGGTCGGAGATGAGTTGGAGCATCAGGTCGTTGGCCAGCATACTCTCCGGCACGAAAATGAGCTTGTTCAAGATTTGGTCGATCTTGGTCGGTTTCTTGAACAAGTCCAGGCAGTGGCAATAGCCGATCATGTTGTCGATGGTGCCATCGTAAACGAGCACCTTGGTATGGCCGCTCTCCACAAAGCGGTTTTGCAGGCCGGTTAAACCTTCGCGGCGGTCAATGGCCACTAGCTCCGTGCGGGGGATCATGCAGTCGCGCACCCGCACCGACTTGAACTCCAACGCATTGGAAAAAATGCGGGTGTCCACATCGGTTTCGTCTTCGCTTTGGGTGAGATTGTTGAGGTAGTGGTCCAGGTCGGTAAGGACGAACACGGGGTTATTTTCGGAGTACTCGAGGCGGAGCACCCGCACAATCACCAACTTGGTAAGCGATACGATGACGTACACAAACGGATAAAGCAACCCGTAAATGAGCCGCAGCGGCACGGCAAAAACCACCAGCAAAGTGAGTGGATTAATGAGCGAGATGCTTTTGGGCAGAAACTCAGCTACGGCCAGCACCAGCAGGGTGGACAGCACCGACGACAGCACCAGCACCAGCACTTCGGCCGTGCCGCCTTGAAGTTTGAGATAGTTCTCGACAAAGGCTTGCACTTGAGGATCAAGCACTTGGGCCATAAATATGCCATATACCACCAGCGAAATGGTGTTGCCGATGAGCAGCGAGGTAATAAATAAGGAAGGCCGCTCCATGAACCGCGCCACGATGTTGGCCCAAATCTGCCCTTTCTTTTTTTGTAGGGTGATGTGCAACTTATTGGCCGAGATGAAGGCCAATTCCAATGCCGAGAAGAAGGCCGAAAAAATCAGGGAAACCGTGATGGCAACGAAAGCGACGCTCATTTTTTGCGGGATTGCGGTTTGCCCTTGGGTTTACTTGGTTTAGCCCCCGCCAAAGGGGAGGGATGGGCCGCTTGGGCCGCCTTTTGCTGTTGGGTGCGCCGATTTTTGAACCATAACAACAGCCCAGCCACTACCATGAACAGCCAGTAGCTATGCAACAGGCCATTGCCGATGCCTTGGCTGTGGACGAAAGTTTGGTGCATGCCTATGAGGAACAGGGCCACCGCCGTGGAGAAAATGAGGGTGTCAACGAGTTTCATGGCCTAGGGAACAACCGGTGCGGCCTCAAAGTTAGGCCAATCGTGGGCCATTGCCTAGGTTCAGCTCAAAACTTGCGCCCCACCGTGATGCCGGGCCAGGTATCGGTGCGGAAGGGGGCCGCCGGCAGCCCAGCCGAGTTGAACAGGTTCACGTCGTGGGGGTCGTCGGCCCAGGCGTAGCGCACCGCCACGGGTTGGGGCACTTGGGGGCAGCGCACTACCACCTGGCCGCTGCGCCCGTCGCCCACCAAAAAGGCCTGGGCGGGGTAAAACTTTTGGTCGGCCCCGGCCAGGTAAAAGCCGTTGATGTAGCCATACGGGTTTTTGACCACCAGGCCCTCGTACACCTGCTTAAACTGCAGGGTTACTTGCCCGTTGCTGGCCTGCACGGGCGTGGCGTCCCAGGTGGGGCCTTGGTCGGGCGTGGGTTGGCGGTAGGTTTGGTTGAGGGCCACCTTGGCCAACCGGCCGCCCACGTCGTGCTTGTTGCGGGGGTGGATGTCGTCGGTTTCGCCAATGTCCAGCGTAACGGCCATGCCCGTGTTAGGCAAGGCCAGGGCCAGGCTTTGGGCCTCGCGCAGTTCGGCCCAGGTGCTGCCCCGCTGGGCATCGCCCCCGGCGGCCTTGAAACTGGCCAGTTGCACAAAGTAGAACGGGAAATCGCGGCCCCATTGCTGTCGCCAGTCGTTGATCATGAGGGGAAACGCCTGGCGGTATTGGTAGGCCCGGTCGGCGTTCGACTCGCCCTGGTACCAAATGACCCCGCGCATGGCCAGGGGCACCACGGGTCTCAACATGGCATTGAACAGCAGGGTGGCGTAATCGTTCGGGGAAACGCCATTGGTGGCTAAAGTGCTGGCTACCCGGCATTTCCAGCTACCAACCAGCGACTTTTCGGTTTGGTTGCCCAGCACGAGTTTTAGTTGGTTGGGCTGGCCGTAGAGGCCCCCGCTCCCGCCCGTGTCGTCCACGCGCACGGCCAGCACGTTGGTGCCCGCGCGCAGCGTGCCCGCAGGCAGCGCGTACACCCGGGGGATCGTGTAAGCCTGCGTGCGGCCCACCACCTGGCCGTTCAGGTAGGTAACATCGCGATCGTCGATGGGGCCGAGGTGCAGCTCGCCTCCGGCTTGGGCCTCGGCGGCGGTCAGTTCAAACTTGTACCTAAACCACACCACGCCGTCCAGGTTGGGCAGGCCCGCCCCCTCCCAAAAGGCGGGCAGTTGCATGGTGGGCCAGGCGGAGTCGTCAAAGTCGGGCCGGGGGGCGGCGGCTTCGTCCAGCGGTTGGCCGTTCAGCCCCGGCTGGAAACGCTCCAGCAAGGCTTGGGAAGCCGCTTTTTTGGCTTCGGCCATCTGATCCAGGCTGGGGGGGATCCGTTCCACCGCCGGGGCCAGTTCCGGGTGGGTGAGAAGGGCCTGGCGGCTGGTCCAGGTTTCGGAGTGGGTGCCGCCCCAACTGGTGTTCACCAGCCCAATGGGTACGTTCAGTTTGGCTTGCAGCTCGCGGGCAAAATGAAAGCCCACGGCCGTAAAATCGGGCAGGGTTTCAGGCGAGATGCCCTGCCAGCCGCTTACCTCGGCCAAATCGGCCAGGGGCTGCACGGCCAGGTGGTTACGGACTTTCAAATGGCGGATGGGCAGCGGCTGGCTGGCCCATTGCCGGATCGTTTCCGGACTGTAGGCTTGCTTGAGGGTCCATTCCATGTTGCTCTGGCCGGAACAAATCCATACCTCGCCCACCAGCACATCGGAAAGGGCGAGTTGGGCGGTTTTACCCGCTACGGCCAGGGTATGCGGCCCCCCGGCGGGCAAAGCGGCGAAAGTAACCTGCCAACGGCCCTCCGGGTTGGCCCTAGCCGTTTGGGTTTGCCCGGCCAGTTTTACGGTGATCTTCTCGCCGGGGTCGGCCCAGCCCCACACGGGCAGGGGCGCGTCGCGCTGGAGCACCATGCCGTTGCCAAATACTTTGGCCAGCCGCAGGTTTTGGGCCAATAAGACTGGGGCGGCCCAACAAAGGCCGAAGCAAATCAAGAGGATTTTCGTTTTCATTTTCAGGAACGGGAGACGGTTCCAAAGTTAGCGGTTTTCGGCATACTTTGGCGACTGCCTTTTGCCCCTGGCCCTGCCCCGGTGCTTATCTTGTAGGGGTTTTGCGGGCAATCCAACTTGTCCGATTTATGCAATTTTCAACCCTGAAAGGGTGTCAGGATTATAGTTTTGAGGTTATTTTTAGATTTTGAACTCCGAAGGAGTGGCATTTTTCCTGTCACCCTTTCAGGGTTTTGCTCGTTTTTTCGTCGTTTGTCTATCATCATATCATCCCTTCGGGATTTTCCTACGCCGTCATCACAACCAGTCGAGACCCCTACAAGATTAGGCCCCGGTGAGCGGGGGAGCCTGCGGTGGCTCCCACCCGCTGCGTTTGGCCCACCACTTATACGAATTGTATGTTTTAATTACTTACAAATCAGTATATTTTCTAACAAAATCCACCCAGTCGGCGCCAAAGGGCACCGTCAAGTGCTTACCACTGGGCGTTATCAAGAACTTGCCCGGGAAACCGGTTACCGCCAGACTTTTCTCAATTTTATTGTCGGAGAGAGCCACCGGAAAGGTGTAGTGATGCTCTTTCATATACTTGACTACGTCTTCTTTTTTGTCTCGGCAGGCAATGGTCAAGATCGTGATCTTGTCAGGGTTGGGCAAGATGGTGGTTTGGTAAAACTTTTCCAAATCGGGGTGCTCTTGTCGGCAAGGGCCGCACCAAGTGCCCCACAGGTCGATAAAAACCCACTTGCCGACCAGGGCGGTGTGGTTAAAGGTTTGATCGTCTAACTTTACCAATGAGATCAGCGGGGTAGGGGCCGCCGAGCGGTCAATGGCCTGTTGCCAAAACTCCCGGAAACTTTGAGGGGAGGGTTTTTGCTGATCGTAAAAATTGCGCAAGGGTTCTTTATACTTGGGGTCTTTGAGGGCCATGCTCACCATTACGTCCAGGGTTTCGGGCTGCTTATTGGGCAGGCCGCGCAACTGGGCTAAATACTCCTCCTCGAACGATGCTTTTCCGTCTAGGAAGTTGATTTCATACCCGTAACCCATCTGGTTGCCCTTATCCGCAAGGTCGGGGCTGAAATGGTAGGCCGTTTTCAATAAGGCCAGTTTTTGGTCTGGGTGGGGGGCCAGGCCGGCCAGGTGATTGTGCAAGTGCGCGTACAGGTAACGATGCCAGGCGCGTTTTTGGGCCTCCCAATAAGAGGGCGGTTTGGGTGAGGCCAAGTAATTCTCGAGTTTAGCTTGGATAACTTTTTGGTATTCAGTGGCTAAAGGAGCCAAACTGGGGTGCTTGCCCAGGGCGTAGTAAATGGCTAAGCCGTAACGCCCGGCAAGATGGGCGTAAAAGTGTTCATCGGTGAGGCTTTCTGTTAAAAACACCTTGGCTTGTTCCCCCAAAGCCTTTATATCGCCTTTGGCGTTCATTACTTTGTTCCAGTTGACGATTGGCTGGGCCACTGCGGTCAGCAACCGGGTTGTGTCGGCCGCGATCTTGGCAAAAATGGCCTGGTTAAACGCAACCTGATTGCGCACACCGGCACTATCGTTTTTAAAACGTGGGGTCGGATTGGCCATTTCCAGGGCTACCACGTTATGAAGCAGGTCTTTGAGCAGCGACTCATAACTGGGGTGGGAAGCCAATTTTTGGAGGAAATAAAACGCGGAGTCAACCTTGGCCAAATTAAGGTTATATTGCTGATAACCATTAAAATACGGCAGTGGCGACGCGGGGGCATCTTGGGCGTGGGTGGCTAGCGAGAGGCCCGAGGCCAACAGAACGAGGCAAATCAGTTTCTTCATCTGGATGGAATTTTTTCATTGATAGCTAATGGCGGAGAAAGGTTTCGGGGGGGTGGGAAAAATTTTGGCCAAGCCTTAGTTTCTTAAATAGAAACGTTTGCACGGAATAGGTAGGTTACCTGGCCTTGTTCTCCAATGGTTTTATCATTTGCTTGAGGTTTGAACTGGTGTGTAAAATCCACCTTATTTGCTTGCCCCCTGCCTCTATCCCAAAGTCAAAGTTTTTAAAATGAGATATAATGAATCGATTATCAATATATTAAACTAAACGCCCAACTCACCTGCTCGTGGATAGGGGCCTGGGTCAGCAAAAACGGCGAATCGCCAACCTGGCAGGCTACTGCTTCAAATACCCTACTTTGCGGGGCACCAGCAGCAATTCTTTTTGGCGGCCGTCGAGGTATTGCACCGTGCCTTGTTCGTTGATCCAGGCGTTTTCTTCCAGCATCACCCGCAGTTCTTTGCCGTTCCACTCGGGCAGTTTCACCTTGGCATTTAGCTCGATGGCATAGGCGGTGTTGGCCCGCAGGGGGTGCTCGCCAATGCCCGGCACGGCCACCTGGTTATCCCACATGCCGATGCTGGTGCCCGCCGCGTGCCCGTGGTAGCCCACCGGGTGAGAGTAAATTTGGGGCGTAATGCCCTCGTTTTTAGCCTGTTCGATGGTTTGCTTGAGCATTTGGTTGCCCGTGCGGCCCAGTTTGTATTGGTTGGTGAGGATGTCTTGCAGGCGGTTGCCCACGGCCAGGGCTTTTTTCAAGTGTTCGGGGGCTTCGGTTTCGCCGGGGCGGAGGATGTAGGCCAGTTGCTGGGTGTCGGTATGCAGGCCCAGGTACTCGATGCCAAAGTCGATGTGGACCAGGTCGCCGGGCTGGATCACCTGCTGGCCGTCGGGCCGGACGGCGAAGCTGCGCTGGGCCTCTTGGTTGGCGGGGTCGGCCCGCTGCACGTCCACCGTGGGCTGGAACCAGGCCTGCAATTTCAGTTCGGCTATCCGCTCGCGGTACCACCACACCACGTCGTCGGTGGTGGTGATGCCCGGCTGGATCACCTTTTCCGATAGCCCTTCGGCAATTATGTGGTGGGCCATGCGGCAGGCCTGCTCGTACACCGCAATTTCGGCCGTGGTGCGGGTTTCCAGCCAGGCCACGGCCAGGCCCTCGGCACTGGTTACTTTAGCCTGATAAGCCGCTGGTAAATAGCGCATTAGGTTGCCGTGCTCGGTATGGCTCAGGCCGTCGGCGTGGGCGTAGGTTTCCGATACGTTGAGGCCGATTTTCTTCGGCTGCCGCTCCTCGATGAGTTGGATGAGGCGTTTCCACTGGTCGGGCTCTTTGTCAGGGTCCCAGGCGGCCTTGAACACCTTGCCCACCGGGTAGCGGGCCACGGCCAGGGCCTCGATGCCCCCGTTGGCTTCGCCCCGGTCGTAGAGGAACAGGATGGTTTTGCGCCGTGCCGATAGCCAAGTGCCGGGCAGCATGGTGCGCATGACGGGGTCTTCGTTGTACTCTTCGGCAATGAGGAGCCAAAGGTCGATGCCCTGCTCGCGCATGAGCTTGGGCAGCAGGTGAGTTACCCGGTCCTCGAACAGGCGGTCGCGGGCGGCGGCGCGCTCGCGCAAGGGCAAGATTACGGGCAGTTCGGTTTGGGCTTGGGCCGTAGTGGCCAGCAGGCCCAGCAAGAGGAAAAGTTTTTTCATAAGATGGGGAGGGGGAAGGGATGAAACAGAGAACGAGCACCTCGAGGGCAAGCAAATGTAAGGCGTAGGGTTGAGAAACGGGCCGTGGGTGGCTCCGGGGGGCGGAGGTGTTCGCCCGGCCGAGCTTGCGCCTAACCGCCCCGTTAAGAAACCAGCGGGTAGCGAGATTTCGGACCGCCGAAGCGCCGGATCGCCGAACCTTGCCTTCCGCCCTGAAAATTTTCGGAACCTGGCGAAAAATCCCACCGCTTACATACCACGAGTCTATCAAAAAAAGAAAGCACCCCGGTTTTTAGAGTTGGAGCAATTTATCTTTCTAAGCAATTTAAAATCAATTGTTTAAAAAAATTTTTCCGAACAAAATATTTGTTGATTTTGTCCAACAAACTCATTTGCCAAGGTGTCTTTTTGAGCCTGCCCTGGTTGGCTAACCCGGCGGCCGGGCTTAATTTGCGGAGTCAAACCATTGGGCATGAGCTTTTGGCAAACACGTTGGGCAGCGAGAAAGTGGGCGTACCGGCTGGCTTTGGCCTGCCTGGGAACCGCCTTCACTTCGTGCCTGGGCACTCGCTACGTGCAGCCGGGTGAGCACTTATTGTATGGCCAGCAGATCAAAGGGGCCAAACAAGTGCCCGCCGAGGATTTGGAGGCGTATTACCGCCAAAAACCCAACCGCAAGCTGCTTTTGTTTGCCTTTTCGCCTTATTTGGTGGCTTATTATGAGGGTAAAAAAAGCTACGATAAAAAGTTGCCCGCCAAAAAAGCGGCCCTCAAATATGAAGAAGACCGCTATGCCAATCTGCTGGCTGACAGCACTTTGACCCAACGCGATATCCGTAAGCTGACCTCCAAGCGCAATAAGGTGGTGGGCCGCTTGCGCACCTGGGTGGACGAGGGCAACTGGCTCATGCGCTCGGTGGGCGAAAAACCCGTGCTGTTCGATTCGCTGCTGATGAAGAAAACCGCCGAGCAGATGCAACTGGCCTTGCGCCAACGAGGTTACTTTTCGGCCAAGGTGGCCCCTAGCTACCTGCTGAAAGACCGCACCGCCACCGTGGCTTACCAAGTAACCGAGGGCCTGCCGCACCACGTGCGCAGCTTGGTCCGCCAACTGCCCGACTCGGTGCTGCGGCAAATTGTGCTGGCCGACTCCAACCGCTCGTTGCTGCGGGCGGGCCAAGTGTACGACGAAACCGCTCTTGGCCGCGAACGAGACCGCCTGGCCCGCCTGCTGCGCGATTATGGTTATTACGATCTGCCTAAAGACTTCATTTTTTTTGACGTGGATACCCTGGCCCCCGGCCAACGGCTGGTGGACTTGCGGCTGGTGATCGAGCCGCCGGGCAAAAACCAGGCCCACCGCCAGTTTATGGTGGACGACATTACCGTTACCGCCGACGTGGGGGTGGAAACCGAGCGGGCCGCCCGTGATACTACTTTTTACCCTAACCGCTTGGGGGTCAAGTTTGTGAGCTTTAGCCGCGCGGGCCGGGTGCCTTATAAAAACCGGGTGGTGTACGAACGCATCCGCCTGCAAAAGGGGCAGCCGTTCAGCCAGTCGGACGTGGAGGAGACCCAACGCAACTTGGCCGGGATGGACATGTTCCGTTCCATCAACTTTAACGCCGATACCCTGGGCGGCCGTTTGGTGGGCAATATTTTCGCCAACCCGTTGCCCCGGAACGATGTCTCACTCGAAGGTGGCCTTAACGTTACCCAAGCGGCTTTGCCTGGTCCATTTTTGAGCGTGGCCCTCAAAAACCGCAACACTTTTAATGGGTACGAGGTGCTGGAGTTCCGGTTCCGGGGCGCGTTAGATGCCCAGTTTGGCGCGGCCGAAATCTCCAATACTTATAACTCTCAGGAACTGAGCCTCAACGGCAGCTTGGTGTTTCCCCGGTTGTTGGTGCCTTTGAGTGCTCCTTTCAAACGTCGGATCGGCATTAACCTGGGGCGAACCCGGCTCAGTTCGGGCTTTACGTTTTTCCGCCGCCCTGAGTACGACCGGATGAACCTCCAGGCCACCTGGGGCTACGAGTGGTTTAACCGGGCCCGCAACAAAAGTTATACCCTCAACTTGGCCGATGTGAACGTGGTGAACACCCCCCGGGCCGACGATAACTTCATCCTCTACCTACTCGAGTTGGCGGCGGGTGGCAATACGCTGCTGCGGAGTTTTAGCAGCCTGTTGGTCTCCAGCATTTCATTTAACTACCAGTATTACGACCCCAGGCGGCCCGATGCGCTCTACTTCAGGGCTTTTGTCGAGTCGGGCGGCACCTCGCTCAACTTTTTTCCCAACCAGGTGCTGCGCCAAAACCCCACTTTTTTGGGACTAGAGTATTTTCGGTTTTTGAAGGCCAACGCCGAACTGCGTTATTACGTGCCCCGGCGCAAGGGCCGGACTTGGGCGTTTAGGGCTAACGTGGGCGTGGCCCGGCCTTACGGCAACCTGGGCGATGCCCGCAACACCGTACTGCCTTACGAGAAGTACTTCTTCACCGGGGGCAGCAATAGCATCCGGGCGTGGCGGCCTCGGCGACTGGGGCCGGGTAGCTACGCGGCCGTGGACCCCGAGTCGGGGCGGCTGGATCAACGCTTTGAGCAGCCCGGTGAGTTGCTGGTAGAACTCAACGCGGAGTACCGCACCAAATTGTTTAGTTTCGTCAACGGGGCGTTTTTCGTGGATGCGGGCAACGTGTGGATGCTCACCGCCGACTCCCGGCCTGGTTCCCGCTTTCGGTTCAACACTTTCTTGCCCCAATTTGCCGTGGGCACCGGGGTGGGCCTGCGGTTCGATTTCTCGTTTGTGATCATGCGGGTGGACCTGGGCATGCGCCTGTACGACCCCGCCTTGCCCCAAGGCAGCCGCTTTGTGCTCGGCGATTTTGACTACGCGCCCCCCTTGCTCAACATTGGCATCGGCTATCCTTTTTAGACCGAGCCTCTTGCAAATACACACCTACTCGGGGCGGGTTTACGTTCCGGTGGTGTCGGTTTCTCCGGGGTGCCGCCCCCGGTGGTGTCGTTTCTCAAAACCGGCACTTTTTTGTAAGCATCCGTGGTGACAGTTCCTCAAAAACTGACACCACAGCGAAGGAAGTGGACAAGGCATCCTGTCCATTTCGTTGCCACCCGGCCCTTTAATCCGCCTTCGCACGTGGTGCCAACTTTGAAAGTGCACCCGTGATCATTCGGTCATTTTAGTCTAGCTACCCAACTATCCGTTTGGCCAGTTTGGTCGCGGCCAGTCCGGGGGCAATGGGCGCGTTTTTGATCAATTGCGTCATTTGCTGGTGCCACGCTACCTGCCGCCACATGCCCCGGAACTGCGGCCCGCAGAAGTTGCTGGTGGCAATGGCCAGCCACTGCTGGTGTTTGGCGGCCTCGCGCACGCCCAGGGCGCACAGTTCCAGGATCCAGTCCCACTCGAGCAGGGGCCAGTCTTTGTAGTCC
>JALONO010000360.1 GCA_025454895.1 Bernardetiaceae bacterium | reverse complement strand
TTGGCGACCTGACCCGGCTGCGGCAAACCGACCCCGCCCCCGCCGCCGACCAACCGTGGTGGGGCCGCTGGCTGCCCTGGCGCGGGCGCGGGTAGCTGAGTGGTAGGCAAAATTACTTAAATGATTGTCTAGCTAGATTATTTTATAAACTTGAATATCAACTATTTGCAAGATTATCCCCACCTAATCCGAATTTGATTTTTGGGTAAAATGGGTGCGTATTACCCAAATTCGGGGCGAAATTGCGTTCCCTACCCTTGGGGAGGGCCAGGGTGGGGTCAGTAAAGGCGGGTTGTGAACGAAAATCTGGAGTCGAGACATGTCAATATCTCATTTGCAAGAGGTCTATTTAAAACGCCCACCTTCGTCTGCCGCCCCATCGGGGCTTAAGGCATTTTGCCGAGCCAGCTAAGCCAGGCCCACTAAATGCCAGTTGTGCGCTAAATTTGCAGTTTGGCATTTTAGCAGATAAATCGACCCATCTACGTGAAATTCAACGAATACAAACAGAGCGTTACCGAAATCTGCACGCAAGCGGGCAAACACATCCGGGCCTACTGGCAAGAGGCCGGCATTTTTCAACAGTCGATCAGCAGCCGGGCCGGGAGCCAGCCTTTTGTGTTTTACGAAGGTCCGCCATCGGCCAACGGCACGCCGGGCATCCACCACGTGATGGCCCGCACCGTGAAAGACGTGTTCTGCCGCTACCAAACCCTGAAAGGCCGCCAGGTGAACCGCAAAGGCGGCTGGGACACCCACGGCCTACCCGTAGAACTACAAGTGGAGAAAGAACTGGGCATCACCAAAGAAGACATCGGTAAAAAAATCAGTATCGCGGACTACAACCAAAAATGCCGCGAAGCGGTGATGAAATACAAGGCCGAGTGGGACGAACTGACCGAGCAGATTGGTTATTGGGTGGACTTGGAACAGCCCTATATCACTTTTGAAAACGATTACATCGAGAGCTGCTGGGCTTTGCTTAAACAGTTGCACGCCAAGGGGTTACTGTACAAGGGCTACACCATCCAGCCGTATTCGCCCGCGGCGGGCACGGGGCTGAGCAGCCACGAGCTCAACCAGCCCGGTACTTATAAAACCGTGCGCGACACGTCGGTGATTGCCCAGTTTAAGGCCAAGGGCAGTGCCAACGACTACTTTTTGGCCTGGACCACCACGCCCTGGACCCTACCGGCCAACACCATGCTCATCGTGGGCCGCGACATCACCTACATTAAAGTAAAAACCCACAACCCCTACACCAAACAGCCCGTCAACCTTATTTTCGCCAAGGACCGGCTGGGCTACGTGCTGGGCGGCAACTTTGTGAACCGCAACGATTTTGAGGAAAGCAAGCACGCGGGCAAAACGCCCTACGTGATCATGGAGGAGTTCAAAGGCGAAGAACTGCTGGGCCTGGAATACGAGCAACTGCTGCCTTTTGCCCAACCGCTGGAAAACGCCGACCGGGCGTTTAAAGTGTATGCCGGGGATTTTGTTACTACCGAAGACGGCACGGGTATCGTGCACGGCTCGCCCACCTTCGGGGCCGACGACTTTAGGGTGGCCCGCGAAAACAACGCCCCGGGCCTGCTGGTACCGGACGAAAACGGCCCGCCCGTGCCCGTGGTGGACCGCCAAGGCAAGTTTGTGCCCGTAATTGGCCAGGCACTGGCCGCCAAGGTAACCGAGCACGGCATTAAAACCCACAAACCCTTAGGAGCCAACGATTTTTACGTTAAAAACTACCTCAGCGAAGACGAAAAACAGGCCGATTTCAAATCGACCGACGAGGTGATCAGCATCATCTTAAAACTAGAAAACAAGGCGTTTAAGGTAGAAAAATACGAACACAGCTACCCGCACTGCTGGCGCACCGACAAGCCCGTGTTGTATTACCCGCTGGCCAGTTGGTTTATCCGCACCACGGCCCTCAAAGACCGCCTGGCCGAGCTAAACCGCACCATCAACTGGAAACCCGCCAGCACGGGCACGGGCCGGTTTGGCAACTGGCTCGAGAACCTGGTGGACTGGAACCTGAGCCGCAGCCGTTTTTGGGGCACGCCCCTGCCCGTGTGGCGCACCGCCGATGCCCAGGAAGAGCGTTGCATCGGTAGCCTGGCCGAACTGCGGCAGGCCGTGGAAGATGCGCTGTCGCGCGGGCACCACGCCCTCAGCCTGGAGCAAAAGCAACAGAACCAAGCGTTTTTGCAAGCCCTGGCCAGCAAGCAGTTTGACCTGCACCGGCCCCACGTGGACCACCTCACGCTGTTTAGCCCCCACGGCCAGTTGATGGCCCGCGAGCCGGACCTGATCGACGTATGGTTCGACTCCGGGGCCATGCCCTACGCCCAATGGCACTGGCCGATGGAAAACGAAGCCACCTTCCGGGCCAATTTCCCCGCCGACTTCATTAGCGAAGGGGTGGACCAAACCCGAGGCTGGTTTTTCACTTTGCACGCCTTGGCCGGGCTGTTGTTCGACCAGGTGGCGTTCAAAAACGTGGTGTCCACGGGCTTGGTGCTCGATGCCAACGGCAACAAAATGAGCAAACGCCTGGGCAATGCCATCGACCCGTTTGCCACCGTGGCCAAATACGGCCCCGATGCCGTGCGCTGGTACATGATGACCAACGCCTCGCCTTGGGACAACCTCAAGTTTAGCCTCGACGGCCTGGCCGATTTGCAACGCCGGTTTTTTGGCACGTTGCAAAACACGTACAGCTTTTTTGCCCTGTACGCCAACTTAGACGGGTTCCGCTACGCCGAGGCCGAAGTGCCCCTGGCCCAGCGCACCGAAAGCGACCGCTGGATCATTTCGCGCTTGCACTCGCTGGTAAAATTGGTGGATGCCGCCTATGCCGACTACGACGTAACCCCGGCCACCCGAGCCATCCAGAACTTTGTGAACGACGACCTGAGCAACTGGTACGTGCGGCTCAACCGCAAGCGTTTCTGGAAGGGCGACCTCACCCCCGATAAAGTGGCCGCCTACCAAACGTTGTACACCTGCCTGGCCACGGTGGCCCAACTGATGGCCCCGGTGGCCCCGTTCTACGCCGACTTTTTGTACCG
>JALONO010000127.1 GCA_025454895.1 Bernardetiaceae bacterium | reverse complement strand
TAGGTAGTATAATAAATTGATAATCAATATTTTATTCGTTTTTAAAATTTGCTTATGCGAACATAAAGATAAAAATAATCATTTGATAATGAACGAGTTACGAAAATACCTGATTTTAAAATGATCTTCTGGTTAATTTTAAATTACTGATAATCAGAAAGTTAAGTAAGAACAAGTAGCTAAGTAGTTACAAAAAAGTAAAAATGGAAAACGCCTTTCAATCAGCCTCTTGGTTGTTGAATACCCAGATTCGATAGGGTACGCAATCTTTCCATAACTAACTGATAATCAAAAGAAAAAATAGTTAGCCGCCCAACCATGTCATCATTTTGTGTAGTTGCCATCAACTCGCCCGCTGTTTTAGCCCAACTGGACCAGGCCTCGGGCCAGGGCCCGGTGCTCATTTTCAAGCACAGCACCCGTTGCTCCATCAGTGCCACGGCCCTGGGCCGGCTAGAGCGGCAATGGAACGAAGCGGCGGGCATCCGCCCGTATTTCCTGGGCCGAGCACTACGGGGTGTGGCACGAGTCGCCGCAGGTGCTGCTCATTAAAAACGGCCGGTGCGTGTACCACGCCTCCCACCTGGACATCGCCTTTGCCAACCTGGCCAAGGAAGCCCAAGCTACAATCGCCTAGCTATCAACGGTTTAAATTTTCCCAGGTTAGCAATCGCCCGTGGTTACCCCGGCCACGGGGACATTTATTTGCACCAAGAGGCGACTTGGACGGTGGCCCGGCAGGCCCCGCATCTTATTTTTGGCCCCCGGCTTGCCCCAAGCAAGCCAGTTTATACCAAAATCAAATAGAGATTAAGGATTTTACGTCTTTTAAATGGTTGACAATCAAAGATCACGATCATTTAATCAGGCTCATTCAGTCATTTTAGTATTAGCTGCTCACTGCCATGCTTACCTTGACCCAAATCCGCGAACAGGCCGCCCCAGTGCTGGCCGGTTTGCAGAAAAAACACTTTGCCGGGGCCGAAGCCGCCCTGGCCGAGGCCGTGGCCCTCGACGACCGCCGCAAAGCCGCCCAACTGGAGCTCGACACGCTGAACGCCCGCGCCAATGCCCTGGCCAAGGAAATCGGCGGGCTAATGAAGGCCGGGCAAAAAGACCAGGCCGAAGCCGCTAAGGCCGAAAGCTCGGCCTTGAAAACCCAAGCCAAAGACCTGGAAGAAACCCTCCGCACCACCGAGCAGGCCCTCCAGCAGTTGCTCTATACCCTGCCCAACGTGCCGCACCCCAGCGTGCCCCCCGGCCGCACCCCTGACGATAACGAAGTGGTGGAGCAAGTGGGCACGTTGCCCGAGCTGTTCAACGGGGCCGA
Organism: Bernardetiaceae bacterium; assembly: GCA_025454895.1. Lineage (GTDB taxonomy): Bacteria > Bacteroidota > Bacteroidia > Cytophagales > Thermoflexibacteraceae > JALONO01. The sequence goes on along the minus strand of JALONO010000127.1, from coordinate 9,908 downwards.
GCCGCATTGGGACATCATCAAACGTCTTGATCTCATTGATTTTGAGCTAGGTACCAAAATCACGGGCGCGGGTTTTCCCGTGTACAAGGGCAAGGGCGCGCGCCTGCAACGGGCCTTGATCAACTTCTTTTTGGACCAGGCCCAGGCCGCCGGGTACCACGAAATCCTGCCGCCCATCGTGGTCAACGAAGCCTCGGGCTACGGCACCGGCCAACTGCCCGACAAGGAAGGCCAGATGTACCAAATCCCGGTGGACGGGCTGTACCTCATCCCCACGGCCGAGGTACCCATCACCAACCTCTACCGCGACCACCTGGCCAAGCGCGAAGACCTACCCTACAAAAACGCGGGCTACACGCCCTGTTTCCGGCGGGAGGCGGGCAGTTGGGGTGCCCACGTGCGCGGGCTTAACCGCCTGCACCAGTTCGACAAAGTCGAGATCGTGCAGGTGCAACTGCCCGAAAACTCGTACCCGGCCCTCGAGCAAATGTGCGCCCACGTGGCCGGGCTGCTCCAACAACTGGAACTGCCCTACCGTCGGCTCCGGCTTTGCGGCGGCGATATGAGCTTCGCCTCGGCCCTCACCTACGACTTTGAGGTGTTCTCCGCCGCCCAAAAACGCTGGCTCGAGGTCAGCTCGGTGAGCAACTTCGAGACCTTCCAGGCCAACCGGCTCAAGCTGCGCACCAAAACCGAAGACGGCAAAACCCAACTGTTGCACACCCTCAACGGCAGCGCGCTGGCCCTACCCCGCATCGTGGCTGCCCTGCTCGAGAACAACCAACAGCCCAACGGGCACATCCACCTGCCCAAGGCTTTGTGGCCTTATACCGGGTTCGAGAAAATTTAAACCCGCAATAATAGACCTCTTGCGTATTAGATTCAGTCCTTTCAAATTACCCTTTCTGGGCCCGAAATTGCGTCCCCTCCCCGACGGGGAGGGATAGGGTGGGGCCTAAAAAGGGCGGATTTCGAACGAAAACTCCGGGCTTTCACCCGGCCAAAAACCTAATCTGCAAGAGGTCTAATAATTTCTGGCGCCGGGAGCCATCGGTTTTAATAGGTTACCCCGGCGCAGCGCCCTCTGGGCCGGGCCGACGTTTCGGTACGCTATCGCTCCCGTATGCGGGCGGGTGGCCGGCCCAGCCCCGGAGCCACCCAACACCCTAAGGGTTTTGGAAACCCTTAGGGTGTTCCCCCCCAAAAGCGATTTTCCATCCATTGATCAAATAGCCCAATCATTTTATCATACCAAAATCAAAAGTAGATTGCGGATTGTTAATGATGTAAATAACTGATAATCAAGGATTATAATCATTTAGTCATGCCATCATTCAATCATTTTAGCGTGAACCGTCACGCCCAATCTGCTCGCTGGCTGGCCTGGGCCTGGCTGGCCGTTTGGGTGGCCGCCTGCGAGCCTACCCCCACCGAGCGGGCCGTGCCGCCCGCCCTCACCGCCCTGCTCGACTCGGTGAAGGCCCGCCACGCGCCCGACGGCCGGGTGGCCTGGTTCAAGGCCGAGGCCCGCTACCAGGGCGACAGCCTGGTGGTAAGCGGCGAGACCAACCTGCCCGCCGCCCGCTCCGAACTGGCCCAAGCCCTGGCCCGGCAGCAGCCCTCGGCCCACCTGCAAATGGAACTGCTGCCCAGCCCTGCCCTGGCTGGCCGCACCCGGGCCGTGGTGGCGGTGTCGGTGGCCAACCTGCGCAGCCAGCCCAAGCACGCCGCCGAACTGGCCACCCAAGCCCTGCTGGGCACGCCCCTGCACGTGTGGCAAAAACAGGGCGGCTGGTACCTGGTGCAAACCCCCGACCGCTACCTGGCCTGGGTAGACGGCGGGGCCATCACCCGCCTCAGCCAGGCCGGGCTAGATAGTTTCCGGCAGGCCCCCAAAGTCATCTACACCGCCATTTATGGGCACGGCTATGCGCAGCCCAGTGCCAACGCCCCCATCGTAAATGACCTGGTGGCGGGCAACGTGCTGGAGACCGAAGGCCAAGCGGCCGGTTACACCCAGGTACGGTTCACCGACGGGCGGCGCGCCTACGTGCCCGCCCGCGAGACGCAGCCGCTGCCCCAGTGGCTGGCCAGCCGCAACCCCACGGGCCAAAACTTGGTGGCCACGGCCCGGCTGATGATGGGTCTGCCCTACCTGTGGGGTGGCACCTCGGTAAAAGGGGTGGATTGCAGCGGTTTCACCAAAACGGCTTACTTTTTAAACGGGCTGGTGATCCCGCGCGATGCCTCGCAGCAGGTACACGCGGGCCAAGCCGTGGACACCACCCGCCGCTGCGCCCAGCTCCGGCCCGGCGACCTGCTGTTCTTCGGCCGCCCGGCCACCGACAGCACGGCGGAGAAGGTGGTCCACGTGGGCCTGTGGCTAGGCAACGGGGAGTTCATCCACGCCTCTAACCGGGTGCGGGTGAGCAGTTTTGACCCCAAAAGCCCCCACTACGACGATTTCGAGCGCAAGCGGTTTTTGAAGGCGCGCCGGTTGGCCACCGCCCTGCCGCCTAACGAGCAGGTGTACCCCGTGCAGCGGGTATTTACCCAAGAGCCTTAGTCGCCCGGCCGCGCTTGTTGAAGGCCGCCCCGGCCAGGTTCATCCCCCCCAGCAAATCCTGATTGCAAACGGCGCAAGCAGGCCCGTCGTTAAAAGTTCGCTCCGCCGCTTGCCGGGTTCGCTCCTCGGTTTGCTGGGTTGGTCGGTATTGGGGGGCGGGCTAGGGCCGAGTGCCATTGTTTTGCACGAACTTACCACTTAGCACCGTGCAATCTCCGCTTTTTACCGTCCCCTCCACATCGGGCCATCCGCAGGGCGTGCAAGTCCCTGTGCCGAGTACCGCCAACGAACTGCGGCCATTTTGGGCCAGGTTTTTCCGATTTGACTGGAAATTTGGGTTGTGGCTCATCTTACTGGTTTGCGTGCCCAGGTTTGCGCTGGTGCTTCAGGCCAACGCCACGGCCAATTACCGTTACCTCGCCCTAATCATGGTGGTTTCGGCCCTATTGCCTTTTCTGTTTTTGACCCGGTCCGGCTGGCGACAAATTGGCCTGAGAAAGCCAAAAAACTACGCCTGGTTAGGGCTGGGTTTGGGCGCGGGGCTGCTGGCCAGCCTGGCTTTGCACTGGCTGGGGCACAGTTTATATGGTAATTCGTTCCAAAACTGGTACGTGTACATTGGCCAGTCGCTGCCCAAACCGCCGGGCGATGGTACGCAGAAGCTGATCCTCTTCGCGGTGGCGGCCACCATGAGCATGATCTTCAGCCCAGTAGGAGAAGAATTGTTTTTCCGGGGCATTGTCAACGCCAGCTTTACCGAGTCGCTGGGCGAGGCTCGGGCCGCCGTGGCGGACGGTGCGGCCTTCGCGCTCACGCACCTGGCCCACTTTGGGTGGGTATTTGTAAACGGGCAATGGGATTTTTACTGGCTCCCAGCTTTGCTGTGGGTAACGGGCATGTTTGGGGTAAGCCTGCTCTTTGGATACTGCAAACAGCGCGCAGGCTCCTTGTGGGGCGCAGTGCTGGGCCACGCAGGCTTCAACTTGGGGATGACGTACAGCATTTTCTACTTGCTGTGAGCAGGTTCCGCCGGGCGTTCATCCCAACCCTTCCGTCGGCTCTAGACCACGGCAGCGTTTGGAGGCGGGCACCAATCGCCCTACTTCAACACCTCCGCGTAAATTAGCCCCCGGTCCACGTAGTACGGGTCGTGGGTTTGCGGCGGGCCGAGGCTGGGGTAAGGCCGCCCCCGGTTGTGGAAGTGGAAGGCATCTTTAAGCCGGTACTCGCGCAGGTAGCGGCCATAGAGTTCCTTACTCCATTTAATGCCATAAAAAACGGCTTTTTGGCCTTTAAGGTCGTCCACGCTCACGCCCATGAGCAGGGCGTGGTAGCCCATAATCTGCATAGGCCCCCAGGAAGTGGCCAGCAGGCGCAGTTCGGCGGCGGAGCGGCCCTGCAAATGCGCCGCCGTGATGCCACTGTAACGGTCCAGCGTGCCCGCCTGGATGGCCTGCAACTTTTCCAGCACCCCCGCCTCAAAGCGGCTGGGCGCGGGTTTTTGGCCGCCACATTCCAGTAAAATCAGTGCCTTGAAATACTCGGGGGGCAGGCGGTGCTTGCGGCAAATGGTGTCCACCTCGGCCCCGTAGTTATGCTGCACTTTGCCCATGAGGTAGCGCAAATCGCCCAGGTTTGGCGGCTCGGTGGACCGGGGCCACCACCAAATACCCGCCAAAACCGCGAGGGGGAGTAAAATCAGCCAAATTTTCTTCACAACTTTGTTGCTAACCTGGGCGTAAACCTAGTACCTGGGCCGAAAAATCCCTACAATCTTTCTTTAAACCCTCATCATGCCCGTTATTTTGGCCATCGAGTCTTCATGCGACGAAACCTCGGCGGCGGTAATCCGCCACGGCCAGGTGCGGAGCAATGTGGTGGCCAACCAAACCGTCCACGTACAATACGGCGGCGTGGTGCCCGAACTGGCCTCGCGCGCGCACCAGCAGCACATTGTGCCGGTGGTAAGCCAAGCCCTGGCCCAGGCCCAAACCGCCAAAACCGAGCTGGACGCGATCGCTTTCACGCGGGGGCCGGGCCTGCTCGGCTCCCTGCTAGTGGGCGGCTCGTTTGCCAAGGCCCTAGCCCTGGGACTAGCCAAACCGCTGATCGAGGTGCACCACATGCACGCCCACGTGTTGGCCCATTTTATCGAGGAACCTCAACCCCAGTTTCCGTTTATTTGCCTCACCGTGAGCGGCGGGCACACCCAATTGGTGTTGGTACGCGCCCCGCTGGACATGACGATCATCGGCCAAACCCAAGACGACGCGGTGGGCGAGGCATTTGACAAAGCCGCCAAAATATTGGGCCTGCCCTACCCCGGCGGCCCTCTCATCGACCAGCACGCGCAAACCGGCAACCCGGAGGCTTTCAGCTTCCCCGAGGTGCAAACGCCAGGGCTTAATTTCTCGTTTAGCGGCATTAAAACCGCTTTTTTGTATTTTGTGCAAGATAAAACCCGGCAAAACCCCGATTTTGTAACTGAGCACTTGTCCGATATTTGCGCCAGTATGCAGCACACCCTCGTCAAAATTTTGCTGGGCAAGCTGCGGCGGGCGGCCCGCGAACTGAAAATCAACGAAGTGGCCATTGCCGGGGGCGTATCGGCTAACCGGGGGCTGCGACAAGCCCTGCGAGACCTGGCCAACCGCGAGGGTTGGCGCGTTCACGTACCCGCGTTCCAATACTGTACCGATAATGCCGCCATGATCGCGATGGCGGCCCATTACAAGTACCTGGCCGGCGAGTTTGTGGGGCAAGACATTAGCCCCGAGCCTCGGCTGGCATTTTGATGCCTGAGATAGTAAAATATTTGTTTCGCATTTCATGATTGCCTTTTATACAACTTCTTTTTATGCCCATCTCAAATATCTTCTTATCAACTGATTATCTCATTAATCAATACTTTTTAAATGACTAAATAATTGCCTGATTAAATGATTGTTCTGACAGTTATCAACCATTTAAAAAATGGGGAACTAAAAAGCTCTATTTGATTCGAGTATAAGTTGCTTTTGAAAATAAACTTCACCCTCTTAAGCAATTCATTGTCAATTAATTATATTGAAAACCTTCAACAATAAGTTCACTTCCTCACTTTATGCACCTACTCGAAGTAAGCCAAGTCAGCAAGCACTACGCGGGCCACACCGCCCTCAACCAAGTCAGTTTAAACGTACCCGAAAACAGCATTTACGGCTTGCTGGGCCCCAACGGGGCGGGCAAAACTTCGCTCATCCGCATCATCACCCAAATTACCGGGGCCGACGAAGGTGAAGTACGCTTTGCTGGGCAACCCTTGCAGCCCCAACACACCCTGCAAATTGGCTACCTGCCCGAGGAACGCGGCCTGTACCGTAAAATGAAAGTAGGCGAACAATTGGTGTACCTGGCCCGACTTAAAGATTTGCCTCCGGCCGAGGCCAAAACCCGTGTGAAAGCCTGGCTCGAACGCCTTGAGCTAGCCGCTTGGTGGAACCGCAACCTCGAGGACTTGTCAAAAGGGATGCAACAGAAAGTCCAGTTCATCGCCTCGGTGCTGCACCGGCCCAAGCTCATCATCCTGGACGAGCCTTTCTCTGGCTTTGACCCGGTCAACGCGGCCATCATCCGCGACGAGATTTTGGAACTGCGCCGCCAGGGCAGCACCATCATCTTTTCCACCCACCGCATGGAAACCGTAGAGGAACTTTGCGACCACGTGGCCCTGATCAACCGTTCGCGCAAGGTGCTGGAGGGCCGCAAAACTGACATCAAAAACCAGTACAAAACCCACACCTACACCCTGCTCACTCGCGCCCCAGTGGCCCACCTGGCCCCCAGCTGCGAGCTATTGGCCAGCCAGCCCGGCCCCGAAGGCACCACGGAGCAGCAAATCCGCATTGGCGAGGGTGGCCCCAATGCCCTGTTGGCCACCACCTTGGCCCAAACCGAAGTGCTGGGCTTTCACGAAAACCTGCCCAGTATGCACGATATTTTTATCCGGTTGGTGAAGGAATAACCAGGTCTGGTGTTTTTCTGAATCTAACCTCGGCAAAAACGTCCCTAGCCAATGGAAACAAGTTTCCAGGTAACGAAATGGTACGCCGACGTGGTGGACGAGGCCACGGGAAGGCTGCTGATTTACTATTGGGCCGAACTCCATTGGCAAAACTGGAACTTGCTATTTTCCAACGTATTACGAGCCGATGGGCCGGGCCAGGTACACAGCACGGCCAGTTTTAGGCAAACCTACGCCCCCGACGTTGGCCCCGACCATTTTATCGTAACCACCCCCCGGCTACGCGGCCAATGGATTCGCCAAACCCCCCAGCTACAACTCACCCTGCACCAGCAAGCCAACGGCCATATCCACTGGCACGGCCACTTACCTTGCGCCCAAGCCACCGCCACCTGGGCGCAAACCCCGCCGCTGGTGGGCCTGGGTTACGTGGAAAAACTCACCTTTACCCTCAAACCTTGGGAGATGCCCATCCGCACCCTTTACTGGGGCCGTTGGTTGGCCCACGGGCATGCCCTCACCTGGATCCGCTGGGCGGGGCCCGTACCGCGCAACTGGCTCATTTACAACGGTCAGTTGCATGAAGATGCCGACATCGACGAAAACGGGTTGCGTTTCGGCCCTTATCAAATCGACTTAAAGGCCAAGCAAACCCTCCGCGACGGCTCGGTGTGGGCCACGGTTTTCCGGCGGTTTGGCTGGCTCAAGGCCCTGGTGCCATCCGGGGTTTTCAACCTTTATGAGCAAAAGTGGCTTACCCGGGCTACCTTGGCCCTGGGTACCCAACCCCAGGCCCAAGGCTGGGCCATCCACGAAAAAGTAGCCTGGATATGAGCCGCCCCACCTGGATCGGAAAAATTGCTTACGGAGCCGTTTTTGTGGTGGCCCTGCCCCTGCTGCTGTTCGCCTGGGCGCGCTCCACCGAGCACTTGGTGGCCTTGCCCGTGCCCCAGGTGCCTGGGCTGGGCTGGGCGGCCTTGCTTGCCGGGGGGCTGCTGATGGCCTGGGCCATGGCCGATCTGTGGCGGCACGGCCGGGGGCTGCCCATGAACGCTTACCCGCCCGCCTTGTTGGTTACCCAGGGGGCATACCGTTGGTTTACCCACCCCATTTACGTGGGGGCCTCGCTCGCGGGCGGGGGCGCGTCCCTGCTGGCGCGTTCGGCCAGTGGGTGGTGGCTAGCCACCCCGTTGCTTACCCTAGGCTGGCTGGCCCTGGTGTACGGCTTCGAGAACCAGGACCTGCGCCGCCGGTTCCCTGGTTGGCCCGGCCAGCGTTGGTTGGCTTTGCCCGCCGCCGCGCCTTCGCCCGCTCCCTGGCCCGAGCGGCTGGTAGCGGCCTTGCTCGCATTCGGCCCGTGGCTAGCCCTTTACGAAACCCTCATCTGGCTTGGGCCCCCAAGCCGGCCCATCGCCACTTACTTGCCCGGCGAGGCGTATTGGCCGGTTTGGCCCTGGACCACCGTTTTTTACACAGCTGGTTACTTTTTCGTGTCCGCGACGGTGCTGATCGCCCCCACCCGCCAGCAGTTGCGGCAATGGGTAACCTCGGCGTGGCTGCTCACCGGTGTGGGGATTTTCCTCCAAGCGGTATTGCCTTTCACCGCCCCGCCCAAACCCTTCGTTGACAGCAGTTTATGGGGAACTTGGCTGGCTTGGGAACGGGCTTTTGACGGTCCGGCGGCCGCTTTCCCGTCATTCCACGTGGCCTGGGCCGGACTGGCCGGGCATTTTTACCACCGCTGGGCAACGACTAACGGGTGGCGGGTGGTCAATTGGCTGCTGGTGGTGGCCATTAGCCTCAGTTGCCTCACCATGGGCGCGCACAGCGGGCTAGACGTGTTGGCGGGCCTGGGGCTGTACGGCTTGGTCGGCTACCGCCATTACTGGTGGGAACGCACCCGCCAGGGGTTGGAAAAACTCGCCAATTCGTGGGCGGCCTGGCAACTAGGGCCGCTGCGGGTGATCAACCACAGCCTGTACGCGGGCGTGAGCGCGTGGGTGGGCGTGGCCCTGGCCTGCGGCTTCCTCCACGACGGGGTGGCGGTACTGGTCATTGGCCTAGCTGGTTTAGCGGGCGCGGCGGCCTGGGCCCAACTGGTGGAAGGCAACTCGGGGCTGTCGCGGCCGTTTGGCTACTATGGCTACTTGCTGGGCGGGCTGCTGGCCTGCGCCGTTTTGCCCGCTTGGCGGGGCGTTTCGTTGGGGCAATTGTTGGCCGCCCTGGCCCTGGCCGCCCCGTGGGTGCAGGCCATTGGACGGTTGCGCTGCGTAGTGCAGGGCTGCTGCCACGGCAAGCCCGCCCCGGCGGCCGTGGGCATCCGGGTGCTCCACCCCAAGTCGCGGGTGTGCGCACTTTCTCATTTGGCTGGGCAGCCTATCCACCCCACGCCGCTGTACTCCATCCTGGCCAACGTGCTCATCGGGGCTACTTTGGGGCGGCTCTGGTATGGCGGGGCCGCCCCGGCCTTGCTGGTGGGGTTGTATTTCATGCTCAGCGGCCTAGGCCGGTTTGTAGAAGAAGCCTACCGGGGCGAAGTGCAAACGCCCTCTTGGCATGGACTTAAAATCCACCAATGGTTGGCCGTGGCGAGTTTACTAGCGGGACTGGCCCTCAGTGCGGCCCCGCTCGATCACACTCCGCTCCGGTGGCACTGGCAACCAGGGTACGCGCTGGTGGGCCTGGGCTTCGGCCTGGTGGCCGCCTTTGCCATGGGCATGGATTTCCCCTTTTCCAATCGGCGATTTTCCCGGTTGGCGGGGTAGTGATGGAGTTCTAAATGAAATGACTTGATGATCGCCTGATTATACTAAAATGACTTAATGATTGCATGATTAGAGTTTTTGCGTATTGATAATGAGCATCTTAGCTAAATTCGGAGGAAGCCCCTCCCCGACGGACGACCAAAAGCGAATGAGCTTTTGGGGCGAGCCTTGTGGACCGGGAAGCAATTTCGAGGCGCATAGAGGTGGCGGACAAGAAGCCAGTTTAAGTCAACTATCTGATTTTCAATATACAAAAACGCTATTGTTCTGCTTGTTTATCAATCATTTGAAATATCAGGAACAAGTGGTTCTTATTTTTTAATATTAAATGACTTTTTAATTTTATTTTTAGCTATTAATGATGTATATAACACAAGTTATAAATAATAATTTTTATTTATTTTAAAAAACATTCAAGCAAGCACCGCCGCTGGCAATAAAAACACCGCATCGCCGAGCACGCGGTAGCGGTGCCGCAGGCCGAAAAAATCCGGAAAGTGGCATACTGCGGCTAACCCAGTGGCCATGAGCAGCACGCAAGCCTGAAAGCGGGCCGCTAACCCGGCCCCTTGGG
>JALONO010000126.1 GCA_025454895.1 Bernardetiaceae bacterium | reverse complement strand
CGGAACCGGGGGTACAGGTGGCACTGGCGGCGGCTCCAACGTGGGCGGAGGTACAGGCGGCACTGGCGGAACGGGCAGTGGTACTGGCGGTACAGGTGGTGGTACAGGTGGCACAGGTGGCGGAACCGGAGGAACAGGCGGTACAGGTGGCACAGGTGGCGGAACAGGCGGTACAGGCGGCACTGGCGGTACAGGTGGCACAGGTGGCGGAACCGGAGGAACAGGTGGCACAGGTGGCATAGGTGGCGGAACCGGCGGCACAGGCGGAGGTACTGGCGGCACAGGTGGCGGCACCGGAGGTACGGGTGGCGGCACAACCACCCCCCCGGCCCGTACCGGCCCCATGACCGTCCGCAGCACCGTGGGCGCGCAAATCTATCATTACCAATTCCGTAGCGAAATCCCCGCGTTTTTGCTCGAGAGCATCAACGACCGCAAACGGTTCCCGGCGGGCCGCATTGAGCAAGAGTCGGCCCAACGGCCCATCATCCTCATCATCCTGGATCGGGACTAGGTACGCGATATAGATTTTTAGGAGAGAATAATTCTTTGTAAAAAACAAAAAACCATCAAGTTAAGGTTGATTGCTTCAACTTTTACTTGATGGTTTTTTGGCCAAGCCAGAGGAAAGCCCCATCGTAGGGGCGGGCCTGGTGCCTGCCCTAGTGGCCAATGAACGCCCACCCGCAACCGCTGCCGTGGCCTAGGGCCGACGGCAGGGCTTGGGGCCTTGTGCCCCGCCTCTGCTATTGATCTCACAAGCTGCCTTGCCTTACTCCCTAACTTCGTCCACCAGCACCTCGGTTTCGGGGTTGGTTTGCACTTGGTAGATGGCCTGGTAGTAGCCGGGCTGGTGTTGCAGCTCGGTGGGCGGGGCGTTTTGTACCAGGGTGCCCCGTTCCAGCACCAGCACCCGCTGGGCTTGCTGGATGGCCGTTACCCGGTGCGAGATCACCCATACGGTATGGCCTTGCATGTTGGTTTGCAGTTGGGCAAAAATCCGGTGCTCGGTTTCCGTGTCCACGGCCGAGGTTACATCGTCCAGCACCAAAATCGCGGGCATGGCCAGCAAAGTCCGGGCCAGGGCCACCCGCTGCTTTTGCCCCCCAGAGAGCATTACACCCTTTTCGCCCACAATAGTGGCAAAACCGTTGGCCAAAATGTGCTGAAGGCTGCTGGCCTGGGCGGCTTCGGCGGCGGCTTCCACCGCTTCGCCGGGGGCGGCCGGCTCGGCGTAGCGGATGTTGTCGGCCACCGAGGCCGAAAAGAGGAAGGGCTTTTGCAGCACAAACCCGATCTGGCGGCGCAACCACTCGCGCGGGTACTCGGTGCTGGGGCGGCCATCCAGCAAAATTTGGCCCTCGGTGGGTTCGTACAGGCGCGTGAGCAGGTGGATGAGCGTGGACTTGCCTGCCCCCGTGGGGCCAATGAGGGCGATCCGCTCGCCCGGCCGCACGTGGAAACTCACGTTTTGCAAGGCCCAGGGGCCGTCGGGCGTGTAGCGGAAACTTACCTGCCTAAACTCAATTTCGCCCCGCAGCGGGGCCAAGCCGGGTGGGGTAGGGGCGTAGTCTTCCGGCTGGGCATCCAGCACCTGCATAATACGCTGCATCGCCACCGAGGCCATGCCCACCTGCGAGAGCGTGCGGCCGATCTGTTTCATGGGCCAGGCGATCATGAGCAGGTAGGTGTAAAAACCCATCAACTCGCCCAGGCTCAAGTGGCCTTGCAGCACCCAATACCCCCCGCAAAGGATCGATACCAGGAGTTGAAGCAGCACCAGCAGGTCCGACAGCGGCCAGTACCAGGCGTGCAAACCCACATGGCGGATGCCCACGGCCAGCTTGCGGCGGTTTTGCTGGTCAAATTTCTCCATTTCCTGGGCTTGGTTGGCAAACGCCGCCACCACCCTAATGCCGTTTAAGTTTTCGCTTACCACGTTGTTGAGCTTGTCGGCCTCGTGCTCGTGGGCTTCCCACACTTTGGTTTCCCGCACAAAAAACAGGTAGCTGCCCCACAGCAACAGCGGCGAGGTGGCGATCGAGAGCAAGGCCAGGCCCCAGTGCGAGGCGGCCATTAGCCCAAATGAGAACAAGAAAAGGGCCGACAGGCTTACCAGTTCCACAATTTGGTTTTGGGCAAAGTTGCGGATGGTGTCGATATCGCCCGTACACCGCTGGATCAGCTCGCCCTTGGGGGCCTGGGTGTAGTAGCCCAGCGGCAACCGCTGCAAGTGAGCGAACAGGCGGTCGCGCAGGGCCTTCACGGCGTGCTCGGTGCTGGCTGCGGTGAGTGCCCCCGAGGCCAAGTTGAACCCGCCCCGCCCCAGCGAGATGAGCAGGTACATCCCGCCCAAGGCGAGCAAAGCCCACTTTAAGTCGTTGGGGCCGGGGAGCCACTGGCCCAGCCAGGCCACCACCGCATCGGGCGCGGGCGCGCGGGCGACCGTTTGGGTGGCCACTACCCGGTCCACCGCCAGTTGCAGCACCTTCGGCTCCAACGTCCGGAAAGCCACCGCCCCTAACATCAAAGCCGCCGAGAGTGCGTATTGCCACCGCCAATGCCCCAGTACCCGGGCCAGGTTAGTCAAGTTGCGGATAAACATGAGGGGGTTGAGTAAGCAAAAACGGGCCAACGCCCAGGTTCCACAAAATTGGGCAACGCACGGGCCGGGGCCAATAGTTCATTTTTCCTCTATTAAAATAAGGAGGCTGAGCTTGCGGTTAGGCGGAGGTTACCGGGCGAAAAGTTCGTCGGCTGGGCGGGATCGCGCCCGCAAGCAGCCTAGCTTACCCGGTAACCACTGGCAGGAGTAAGGCGATAAATGGGGTTTTTAATTTGTTTAACAAACTTGTGAGAAACCCAGACGGAGGCCCAAGTGGGGCGATTTTGGGAGCTTCGCCCCAATTTTTCTTACATTACTGCTGTAAACTAATGTGTATAAATATTTGATTATCAAGATATTAAAATGAAAAAAAAATTCACGCCCATTTTTGCTGCTGCTTGGTAGCGGGCCAGTGCGGGCCAACCTCCGCCATTGGCCTGCCGCCCGCACCTTGCTCAGCGGGGAGGCTTGGCCTAAGTTTGCGGCTGTATCACCTAGCTCCCTTCGTTTTGAGATTGACCGTTTTTGGGTGGGCTGGCTGGCTAAGCCTAGCGGGCCTGCTGGCCGCCTGCGAGGATTGTACCTTCACCAGTCGCAACAACACCGAGGCGGCCATCCGGTTCTACTCCCGGCGGCCGTTTAACTTGCCGCCCAACCGCCAGCCGCCCGTGGTGGTCCAGAATTTGGCCGTTGACAGCATTTATACCTTGGATTTTAACCGCACCCTGCGCAAAATTTTCCCGGTGGGGGCCGCCGGGGTGGATAGTTTGCGGGCGGCGGGCTACGACAACGCGGCCCTGGCCCCGGCGTTTTTCTTGCCATTGAATCCGGGCCGCGACACGGCGGCCTACGTGTTTGTGCGGCGGCTGGCCAACCCTACCCGCCGCCTGGCCGACACCCTTTGGCTGAGCTACCGGCGGCAGATCGCGGTCATTACGCCCAACTGCGGGTTCGACCAGCAGTACAGCCAACTCACCGTGCTGCGCCACTCCCGCGTGCGGTTCGACTCGGTGGCCATCGCCTCCGACCTGCCCCAGATTGCGGATAGTGTGAACATCCGCGTTTATTTGCGCCCCTAAAATCTATGTTCCGTTTTTTCGCCCGCGCTCGTTATTGGTTGGTGGCCCTACTGGGGCTGGTGGTGGCCGGGCCTATCTTGGCTCAAATCGCCCCTAAAGACACCGTAAATGTTCCACGCAAGGTTCCACGGCGCGTGGAACGGGCCGTGGAACGTAGGGCCGCCCGCGCCGTGAAGCGGCTAGACTTGGCTGATACCGCCCAATGGGCCAAGCGCGATACATTGGCCGAACTAGACACGTTTTCGGTGTTTAGGAAACTGTGGGCCAGGCCCCGCCCCCAAGCCTTGCGCCTGGGCACCGACCTCACGTATTGGCTCCAGGGCGCGTTGGCGGCCCCCTTCGGCCCGAATAGTTTGGTTACCAACGCCAGCCGTTTTTACGGCAACGTGCAACGTTTTGAAGGTACCCTGGAAGTGCCTTTCAACGACAATTTGTATTTCTTGGTGGCTGATTTTGGGTACGGCTACGTGAACCGAGTAAACCGATTGCTACCGCAAACCTCGTTTCAATATGAAAATCGGGGCACTTTTTTCAGGATTGGAGGAGAAATCAACCTTTTGCAAAAGACGTTTGATGACGAGTCGATCAGTATCGGCTTCCGTTATGCCCAGGCTAATTTTTCCCACGAATTGTTTTATTTTGGAAGTTCACGGCCTTGGGGTTATTTCTACAATGCTTTAGCGGAGGATGATAGTATAAAGATTAAGGATAGCTTCAGGGGCGAATTCCCCACCGAGCAACTCACCGCCCGTTGGTTTGAGCTTACCACCGGCCTGCGGGTGAGCGTGTGGCGCGGGCTGTTTTTGGGCTACACCCTGCGGGTAAAAACCGGGCTTAACATCCGGGGCGAAGACCGCCTGCTGGCCAACGAGTTGCCGGGCTACGGGGCCGTGCGGGCCAATGTGAAGATATCGTTCAACTACCACGTTTATTATCAATTTCCCTTTAAAAAAGGCCCACCTGGCCGAAGATGAGGTGGTAGTTTCAATTTTTTTGGTTATTATTGTAAGCAAATGTTTGGCACAACCGACTAACTTAACCAAGAAACGTATGATCCAAATTATTCCGTCTTTATCGGTGCTGGGGGGCAAAGCTGTTCGCTTGTCGCAGGGGAACTACGACCAAAAAGTTGTTTACACGGAGCGGCCGCTCGAAGTGGCCGAGCGTTTCGAGGAGCACGGCATCACCCGTTTGCACCTGATCGACTTAGATGGGGCCCGCACGGGTAACGTGGCCAACTATGATGCCTTAGAGATGATCGCGCACCACACCTCGCTGGCCATCGACTTCGGGGGCGGCATCAGCAACGACGGCGTGGTGGCCAAAGCCTTTGAGTATGGGGCCAAAATGGTAACCGTGGGTTCGCTGGCCGTTACCAACCCTGACCTGGTGGCCGAGTGGCTAGTGAGCTACGGCCGCAGCAAGGTGATCCTCAGTGCGGACGTGGACCAGGGTAAAATCATGGTACGGGGCCGCCAAAAGGGTACCGACCTCGACCTTTTCAGTTTCATCGAGCATTTCTACGAAAAAAGCCTCTGTTACGTCAAGTGTGCCGATAACCACCACGACGGCATGATGGACGGCCCCAACTTAGCCCTTTACAAGGCATTGCTGGGCCAGTTCCCGGACCTCAAGCTGTTTGCCAGCGGGGGCGTTGGCTCGCTGGACGATATTAAACGCCTGGAAGACCTGGGCGTGTACGGCGTGATCGTGGGCAAAGCCATTTACGAAGGCCGCATCACCCTCAAGCAACTGGAAGGGCACCTGGCCAAAATGGCCTAACCAGCCCCCAAGTTGATTTTGATGCTCTAAATGATTGATAATCAAGCGAAAATCATTTGATTGTCAATCATTTTAGTTTAATCAAACAATCATCAAGTCATTTTGGTGATTAATTCGAGCGCACCTGCGACCATCAACTACCGTTTGGCCAACCAGCGGAAGCCCAGCCAGGTGAGCAGGCCCGCTGCGCCCACCCCGTACCACAGCGTGGGGAAGCCCCAAGCCGCCGCGATGCGCGTGCCTAGCGCGGGCGCGAGCACGTGGGCGGCCGAATAGGCCATGTTGTACAAGGCCATGTAACGCCCCCGGTTGGCTTGGGTGGCCCGGCTCACGGCCACCGAGGCCATAAAGGGCATGGCAAAAATTTCCCCGAGCGAGAGCACCACCATGCCCAGCACCAGCCAACTCCAATGGAACAGCCAGTTGAGCATGGCATAGGCCAAGCCACTGAGCAGCGTGCCCCAACTGATGAGGCGCAACAAACCGGGCCGCTGGCCAAAACGGTACACCACCACCATCTCCACCAGTACTACCACCACGCCGTTGAGGGTCATCAGCCAACCGATTTGGTCCTCCGAAAGCCGGTACACTTCTTTATAATAAAGCGGCAGGGTGGAAAATAGCTGAAAAAAGCCCGTAGCAAACATCAGCACCAGGCCCATAAAAGCCAGGTAGTAGCCGTCGGTGTAGGGCGAGCGGCCGGGCGCAGGGGCTTGCGTGGGGGCGGAGGCGGCCGTTTGGTGGGCACGGTTACCTCCGCCCTCCGGCCGGAAAAACCACCAGATCAGCCCGGCGGCGGCGATGCTGGTCAACCCGTCGGCCACAAACAGCCAATCGTAGCTGTGCGAGGCCAAAAAGCCGCCCAGGGCAGGCCCCACCGAAAAGCCCAGGTTGGAGGCCAACCGGTTGAGCGCATAGGCCCGGGGCAGATTCTGCGGCGGGTTGTAATGGGCCACCGAGGCCGAGTTGGCCGGGCGGAACGCCTCGCCCACCGTGCTCAGCACCAACACGCAAACGGCCACCTGGGCGTAGGTTTGCGCCAGCATGAGCACAAAAAACAGCCCGCCACCCAGCAAAAGGCTCCAAAATTGGACTTTGAAATACCCGAACCGGTCGGTGAGCTGGCCGCCCAGGTAGCTGCCCAAAATGGCCCCGAGGCCGAAAAAACTGAGCATGTCGCCCGCTTGTTCCATGCCAAAACCACGGGCCTTGGTGAGGTAGAGGGCCAAGAACGGCACTACCATGGTGCCGCAGCGGTTTACCAGCATTACCCCGGCCAGCAACCAGGCGGCCCGGGGCAGGCCCCCGTAGGCTTGGCGGTAAAGCTGAAAAAGGGCAATGGGCATGGCAAGCCGGAAAAGTGCCCAAAGCTACACCTTTTGGCCGGAACCCGGCCCTAACCTCCTTAAGCCTCGGCCAGCGGCTGCCAGTCTTGGTGTACCAGCACGGCCAGGTCTTTGAGGGTATGCAGTTGGGCGGCCTGGTCGTCGGCAATGTCGAGCCCAAACTCACGCTCCACCAGCCACAGCATTTCCCGCACCTCGGCCTCGTTGAGCCGCAGCCCTTGCCACGAGCTATGGAGGGCAATGCGGTGGGGGTTCACCATGAACTGGCCCGCCAAAATATCTTGAAAACGAAGGATGATTACGCGCTTTTTCATGGTAGTGGGGTTTGGTAAAGAATTGGGTTTGGTCGATGACAACCCTAGCTGGGTTTACCCCTATTGTCCAGACGCTTTTTTTACCGAAAATGTCGCCTGGGCCGGGGAAAATTTGCCCTTGGCACCCGCCCGCGCGGGCCGGCCCCGGTAAAACGGCAAATTTTTGGCCGGAAAACGCTGAGGAAGCCCCAACAACGCGCCGCCCCGGCCAAACGCCGCCACTACCGGACGAGCGGCAACGAAAACTAGGGCGAAAATGGGAGGGGGGGGTGCTCGGAAGTAATAGACCTCTTGCGTATTAGATTAAAACCCTTCCAAATTATCCTTTCTAGACCCGGAATTGCGTTCCCTCCCCGACGGACGACCAAAAGCGAATGAGCTTTTGGAGCGAGCCAGTGCTGCTGGATAGGGTGGGGCCAAAAAGGGCGGATTTCGAACGAAAATTCCGGGCTTTCACCCGGCCAAAAACCTAATATGCAAGAGGTCTAATGCCTAAGCAACTCAAATTGAGGTCGGATACGGATAGCCAATAAATGCTTGATGACTATGAGGATAATACTTTAGTCAGTCAAGTGTAACAACTTCATGAGGGCATACCACCATTCGCCTAGCTTCTCATAGAACCCCTTTGTCCAGTGGTGCTCTTCTTCAGAAGTATGTGCGACATAAGTACAAGCCAAGGTAAAGCATTTCGGATTTTTTTTGCCTTCGCATTCGTGCGACACAACATTTATGTCAACGACTTTTCCAGAAGGAATGTACGTAGCCATTCGCCAGTAACTATGATCGTTGGTTTGCACAAGCGTTCCTGAGTCAAGTTCAAGTAACTTAACATCAAATTGAGCAAGTTCCTGGCGCACATGTTCCCAATGAGCGGGTTTAGTGAGCCAAGCCCTTAGTTGGTCTGCTTTAAATTTATCTAACTGGTCTTCCGACAGGTTCTCTTCTACAATAAGTGTGTCTGTTAAGACCAAAGTCATGCCTTTGTAGGTCACCCATGGGTCGCGCCCAAAAAATCCGTAGTCGACTCTTAAACGCGGATGGAGCCATTTAGTATAGTAAAAGTAAAAATCAATCTGATTTTCCTCATATCCATCGTCCGACAACCGCTCGCGCGATACGTGATACACGTCGTCAAACGGGTTGTGGGTGGGCGGGGGCTGGTAAAAACCGATTTCTACGAATAAAGTAAGCAGGCCGATGAACCAGCCACATTTTTGGAGAAAAGCCATTGGCGGGAGTGGTTAGGGGGAATTAAAAACCGGTTTCAACGCGCTTAAATTTAGGAATAAAACTGACGAAAGGCAAGCCCCCGCCCCCCCACTTGCCCACAACGGTTTTTCGGCTATTTTTGACCGCCCATCTATCACCACCCTTGGGCCGGGCCTTTTTATCTCACTCCATCCATCTTGTTTTTCTCCCCATGAAAAAATACTTCCGCGCGTTCGCCTTGGCCGGTTTGCTGGCCACGGTGGGTTTGTTGGCCGCTGCTACCTATAAAAAAGGCAAGTGGGAAGACCTCAACACCCTCGATCAATGGCGCAACTTCAAAAGCCAGACCCTCAATCCCAATTGGGTGGTGCAAGACGGGGCCATCCACCTCGCGGCCCGGGGCGGTGGCTACATCGTTACCAAAAAGCAGTACGAAAACTTTGAGTTGCAGTTGGAGTGGAAGATCGCCAAAAACGGCAACAGTGGCATCTTTTTCCACGTGGTGGAAGACCCCGAGCTGACCCAGCCCTGGCACTCCGGCCCGGAAATGCAGGTGCTCGATAACGACGGCCACCCCGATGCCAAGATCAAGACCCACCGGGCGGGCGATAACTACGACCTGCAAGCCTGCACCGAGGAAACCGTGAAACCCGCCGGGGAGTGGAACAAGGTGAAGTTGATCGTGAACCGGGGGCAGGTACAGCACTGGCTCAACGGCAAAAAAGTGGTGGAATACCAACTGGGCAGCCCCGAGTGGGAGGCCATGTACCAAAAAAGTAAGTTTAGGGTAATGCCCAAATACGGCAAAGCGGGCAAAGGCCACCTGGCCCTGCAAGACCACGGCGATTTGGTGTGGTTCCGCAAAATCCGGGTGCGGGAACTTTAAGCAAAGCCGTTCCGGCGGTTGGCCTCGTTTGTCTGTCTTCCTCAAACATTTTGAAAATGAAAACTACCAATAGGCTGTTTGTGAGCATTTTATGTCTGCTATTTACCAGTTTGGCTTTTGCCCAGGCCCCCCTGGGCGAAGACGACTACTACCAGATCCGCACGGTGAGCATCCCCGACCACGTGCGGCTGGAAGTAGGCGGCCTGGCGGTACTTCCCGACGGCTCGCTGGGCGTGAGCACCCGCCGGGGCGAAATTTGGATCGTGCGCAACCCTTACGGGGCCGAGCCGCACTACACCCGCTTTGCCAGTGGCCTGCACGAGGTGCTGGGCCTGGCCTACCGCGACGGGGCGTTTTATTGCACCCAGCGCGGCGAGTTGACCAAAATCACCGACGAGGACAAAGACGGCCAAGCCGACCGCTTCGAGCCGATTTACAAGTTTGAGCTGAGCGGCAACTACCACGAGTATGCCTACGGGCCCGTGTTCGACAAAAACGGCGATATGTACGTAACCCTCAACGTGGCCTGGATCGGTTACGGCGACGGGCTGGGCAAATGGCACGGTTGGCTACTCAAAATCAAGCCCGATGGCCGCATGGAACCCATCGCGACCGGGCTGCGCTCGCCCGCCGGGTTTAATCTCAACGCCGCCGGCGACGTTTTCTATGCCGAAAACCAGGGCGACTGGGTAGGCTCCGGCCGGGTTACCCATTTGCAGAAAGGCGACTTTGCGGGCAACGCCGGGGGCCTCAACTGGACCCAAGAGCCGGAGTCGCCCATCCGACTCACCAAAAAAGACTTGGCCGCCGTGGACAACGGCCAACCCATGCACGAGGCGGCCAAAAAAATCTCAGCCCTGAAACTCCCAGCGGTGTGGTTCCCGCACGGCCTCATGGGCATTTCCACCGCCGATATTTTGGAAGATGAGACGGGCGGCCAGTTTGGCCCGTTTGCCGGGCAGTACTTTGTGGCCGACCAAGGGCACTCGAAAATTATGCGCATGACCTTGGAAAAGGTGAACGGCCAGTACCAGGGCGCGTGTTTCCCCTTTCGCGAGGGCTTTGCCTCCGGGCTGCTGCGGCTGCGCTGGGGCATCGACGGCTCGCTGTTTGGCGGCATGACCAGCCGGGGCTGGGCCAGCACCGGCAAAGAAATGTACGCCCTGCAACGCCTGGTGTGGACGGGTAAAATGCCTTTTGAGATGAAAACCATCACGGCCCGGCCCGACGGCCTGGAGATTGAATTTACCGCCCCCGTTGACCGCCAACTGGCCGCCAACCCGGCTTGGTACGAAGTGAACAGCTTCACTTACAAGTACCACCACCATTACGGCAGCCCCGTGGTGGATAACCAGCCCCGGGCCTTGCGGGGCCTCATCGTGGCCGAAGACGGACGGCGGGTGCGCCTGGTGCTGGACAGCCTGCGCCCCGGCTACATCCACGAAGTGAAGTTGGCCGACGAGTTGAAGGCCGCCGATGGAACCCCGCTGCTGCACCCGGTGGGCTACTACACCCTC
>JALONO010000125.1 GCA_025454895.1 Bernardetiaceae bacterium | reverse complement strand
AAGTCATGCAATCATTAAGTCATGCAATCATTTAAAATCAGTCGCGCATGAGGCGGTAGTATTGCAGCACCCGCTCGTCTTTTTCCTGGCTGCGGATGTCTTTTTTCAGCTCATCAATGCCGTCGAACAACTGCAAGGCCGCGTAGGCATTTACCCGGGTGTTGTGGTTGGGATTAAGGCGGGCCTGGTTGGCCAGGTAGTCGATGCCCCGGCGCTGCACGGCGGCCGGCTGGTTGATCAGGTACGCCCCAAAGTTGTTGAACAAGTAAGTAAGCTCGTAGCCCGACTTGCGGTCCATTTTGCGCACGAACCAATCGGTTTTATCGGGCACCTGGGCCTGGGCGTAAAATTCGCACAAAGCCCTTACCACCAGCAAGTTATCCAAGTTTTCGTAGCGAGCCAAAATGGGGGCGGGATCTTCGCCACCTGCGTTCACGTACCCGTAAATGGAGTTAGTGAGCACGGTGTACGAGCTGTCGTTCATGGTTTTGAGGAAGAACGACGGGGGCATTTTTAGGCTCACCAGCGTGCCCACGGCCGTGGCCCGCACCAGCGAGCGTTCGTCGTTGAGGGCCAAGTTTTTCAGTTTGTCGGTAACGGCCGTGGCATTCTCGCCTTGGTAGTCGGCAAAGGCTTCGGCGGCCAGTTGGCGCACCTGCCAGTGGTCGGCGGCCAGGGCGGCCTCCAAGGTGCGGCGGGCCAGTTCGCTTTGGCCCATTTGGCGGCGCAGTTCGTTCACGGCTTCCAGCTTGGCCAGCAGTTTGTCGCTGTGTTGGAGTTGGTAAGCCCACTCCTCCGGGGTTTTAAGGTGTTCCACCACGGCGAGTAATTGGGTTTCGGCATCGAACAACACCAAGTCGGGTGTTTGCGGGGCGGCAAAAGTGAAAGTTTGGTCGCGCTGGGCGATTTCGATGCGGTGGCGGGTTTTTTGGCCGTTGGCCCACATCTCTACCCACAAAGGCAGGCGGTAAACGGGCGTGTAGAGGGTGTCTTGCCGCTGGCGCACCCGCAGGTACAATTGGCCGTTGGCGGTGCTGTCGGTTACTTGCAGCTCGGGGTGGCCCGCCGCGAGGAACCACTGGTCAAAAAACCAGTTCAGGTCTTCGCCAATAACCTCCTCGAAAGTGAGCCGCAGGTCGTGGATTTCGGCTTTTTTGTAGGCAAACTTCTTCAAATACAGTTGTAAAGAGGCAAAAAACGCCTCGTCGCCCACGTAACTGCGCAGCATGTGCATGATCAGGCAGCCCTTGGCGTAAGAGTGACTGTCGAACATGTCTTCCTTGTCCAAATAGCGGTAGCGGATCATCGGCTCGCGCTTGGTTTCGGCTTCGCCCAGGTAATTGTCCAGTTCCTCGCGCCAGAGGTAGTCGGCCTCGGCCCGGCCGTATTTGTGCTCTTGCCACAGGTACTCGCCGTAGTTGGCAAACGACTCGTTCAGGGGCAGGTTGGCCCAGCTTTCGCAGGTAACCAGGTCGCCGAACCAGTGGTGGATCAGCTCGTGGGCGATGATGTTGTCCCAGTTATCGTCGAGCAGGTAGCGGTTGTCCACTTGCAGTTGCTCCATAAAAATCGAGGCCGAGGTGTTTTCCATCGCCCCCGACACAAAGTCGCGCACCACTACCTGCGAGTACTTGTCCCACGGGAAGGGGTAATCGAGCAGTTTGGAGAAGAATTCCATCATTTCGGGCGTGCGGCCAAAGATGGCCCGGGCGTAAGGCTCATACTCCTTCTCCACGTAGTAATTCACCTCGCGGTCGCGCCAGCGGTCGCGCACCACGGCGTATTTGCCCACCGCCATCATAAACAGGTACGGGGCATGGGGCTGGTCTTGCCGCCAGTGGTCGGTGCGGGTGCCGTTGCCGTTGTCTTTGCTGCCCACCAGTTTGCCGTTGCTCAGGCTGATAAACTCCTTGTCCACCGTGATGAACATCTCCTGGGTGGTTTTTATGTTGGGCGCGTCGAAGGTGGGGAACCAGCACGAGTTGGCCTCGGTTTCGCCCTGGGTCCAAATTTGCCGGGGCTTAAACGGTTCTTTTTCGTAGGGGTTGATGAAATAAAGCCCTTTGTCGCTCTCAATGGCCTCGCTGCCCTTCGCTTTCAGGTCGTTGGGCTTGGCGGTGTAAGTGATTTGAAGGGCCAGTTCTTCCCCGCGTGTGTAGGGGCGGGGCAGTTTAATGCGCAATTTACGGCCGTCGTACTCGTAGGCGGGCGGGGCCGGGCGGGGCTTTTGCTCCGGTTTGCCCGGCGTGCCCACCAAGGCCACCTCGTGGATCACAAAGCCTTTGGCATCTAACTCCACCTCGGTTTGGGCGTAGAAGTAGGGCTTCATGCTCAAGGTGGCCTTGCCGTTCAATTGTTGTTTGGCCCAGTCGAAACCCACCTCCAGCCGGGTATGGGTGAGTTCGAATTTGCGGGTGCGTTCTGGGTTGTAAGCCCCTTTTTTGGCCACCCAGGCCGGTTGGCCGTTGGGGCTTTCGGTGCCCGGGGGCAAAGCCAGCGAGTCGGTGGTTTGGGCCGGGGCCGGGCCTGCCACCCAAGCCCAAAGGGCGGCAGCCAGCCAAAATTTTTGCCAAAAACGACCGAAGCCCGTCCACTTATTGAATGTTTTCATGCTCAAAATCAAAGAATTACAAAAAAGCCAGTGCGCCAGCGATCAAAAAAAGCGAGCGTATCTACTTTGTTTTTCTACAAAGTAAATACGAAAAACCCAGGAAATGCGCAACGTCCTCGGCTAATTTATCGGCGTAGCAGGCCATAAACGGCAATGGCCACCCACACCAGGTTCACGGCCATGGAGGGGTAGGCCCGGTAGTGGTAAGTGTTGGCAATGAGGCATACGCTGCCCACCAAGTTGCAGCCAGTGTACCAGAGCGAGCGCGCTTGGAGCCGCCCGGCCACGTTGAGCGCATAGGCGAGCACTACCAGCACCGAACCCAACCAGCCGACCGCATCGATGAACATACTTTGAAACGATTTGGATGAGATATTATTGCGTAAATTCCTTTAAATCAGTTAATTGTATCCGGTTTTCGTAGATGGCTTTGCCCACAATGGCCCCGTAGAGGCCTAGGGTTTGGAGCTGGCGCAGGTCGTCGAGTTGGCTCACCCCGCCGCTGGCAATGAGCCGCAGCCCCGGAAATTGCCGCAAAATCTCGGCATACAGGGCAAAGGCCGGGCCTTGGAGCAGGCCATCGCGGCTCACGTCGGTGCAAATTACGTAGCGCACGCCCAGGGCCACGTGTTCGGCCAAAAAGCCGAATAGCTCGAGGCCGGAGTTTTCTTGCCAGCCGCTTACGGCAATGTGGCCGTCGCGCACGTCGGCCCCCAGCACAATGCGCTCCGGGCCGTGCTGGGCCAGCCACTGCCTAAACAGGGCCGGGTTTTTGACCGCGATGCTGCCGCCGGTTACCTGCGCGGCCCCGCTGGCCAGCACCAGGTCCAGGTCGGCGGTGGACTGCACGCCGCCCCCAAAGTCGATGTGCAGGCGCGTGTGGGCGGCAATTTGCCGCAACACGGCCTGGTTGACCACCCGCTTTTGCTTGGCCCCGTCCAGGTCCACCAAGTGCAGGCGGGTGAGGCCCGCCGCCTCGAACGCCTGGGCCACGGCCAGCGGGTTGGTGTGGTAGGTGGTTTGCTGGGCGTAGTCGCCCTGGGTGAGCCGGACGCACTGGCCGCCGATGAGGTCGATGGCGGGTATGATCAACATGCTGAAAACTAGGGCAACCTAGGCCCGGTAGTGATTTTTTGGCCGCAAATATAGGCGCAACGGCCTTGGGCTTCCCGTCCAGACTGGGCAGGTTGCGTTTTGTCCAGGGGGCGGCCAATCGGCCAGAAGTTTTGCACCCCTGCGGAAGGGCCTTGGCTGTCCTAAATCCGGGTGCTGGGTTTGGGTAAATGGAATTGGTTGTAAAATCAACCAGGCGGCAATTTAGGCAGCCCAAGCTGGGCCTTCAGGCGTTGGAGGTCGGCGTTGACGGGGCCACCGGGGGCTTCGCCTAAGGCCCGGTTGATCTCCTCGTCGAGCAGGGTGGTGCCCCCGGCCAGGGCGGTGTACGACTCGGCCAGGGCTTCTTGCTCGGCCACCTTGTCGCGCAGGGTGTCTAGCAGGGCGTTGGTGCCCGTAGAGTCGAGGCGGGCCAGCCGCTCGTGGATGGTGCGGCTCACTTGGCTAATTTTAGCCCGGGCCTTGAGGGCGTGCAGTTCGGTGAGCATGGCCTCCAACTGGGCCCGTTGCTTGCCCACCGAACTCTCCAGTTGGCGCAGTACGGTTTCGTAATTGGCCAGGCCCTTGTCGGCGGTGGCGGCCCGGTTCAGTATCTCCTGCTTTTTGGCCAGGGCCAGGCTGGCCAGGCGGTCGGCCTCGGTGGGGGCCAGTTGGCCGTCGCGGGCCTTCTCCAGCAGTTGGATGGCTTTTTGTTCGTAGGCGAGGGCCAGTTTTTTTTGGGCGTTGTGCTCGTGCTTGGTGCGCACGTACAGGGCCTTGATCTCGGCCAGGCTTTTAATGTTATCGCCCAGGTGGGCGCGCAGTTCGGCAATGGCTTGCTCCACGGCCACCA
Organism: Bernardetiaceae bacterium; assembly: GCA_025454895.1. Lineage (GTDB taxonomy): Bacteria > Bacteroidota > Bacteroidia > Cytophagales > Thermoflexibacteraceae > JALONO01. The sequence goes on along the minus strand of JALONO010000125.1, from coordinate 6,216 downwards.
CGGGGTCTAGCTCCGGCTCGGTTTTGCGGCCCAATAACGACTTGCCCGCCTCGGAAATCTTCTTAAAAAAATCGCTCATGCAAAACAGCGGCCCCGAACGGACGGTGGCGGGTTATTTACCAAATTTCTTCTCAAAATAATTATAAGCCTCGTTGAGGCGTTTGCTCAGCTCGAGGGCGGTTTTGTACCGGGCCGGGTCGTTGTGGAACCGGTCTGGGTGATATTGCTTGATCAGCCGCTTGTAAGCCGCCTTGATCTCGTCGAAACCGGTGCCGGGCTTTAGCTCCAGGGCGGCGTAATAGGCCAGTTCCTCGGCCGGGGGGCCTTGGGGGTTCTGCTGGGGGCCGCCCGTCTGCGATTTTTGGCCGCCTATGGCCTCGCGGTACTGGCGCTCCAGTTCGTCCATTTCTTGGGTGGAGTATTGGTCTTTTGCGAGGTAGTCGTTCAAATTGGCCCGCAAAACATTGAATAAACGGTCAAACATGGTACTTGATAGCTAATACTGACGGTAAACAAAGCAACGGCCACTTTTTTGATGAAACGATTGCGCTACTAATGTACGAAATTGCGCTTAACAAGTTGTGCTTTGGTGGGGGCGGGGTGCTAAAAGTACTCCCAGTGGCCAACGGGCCAGCCCACTGAAACGAAGGTTCACCGGGTGTTCATTTGAGTAAACCATGCCTTAACTTTGCCTTATGGATAAACGGTGGGTACTGCGCCCGATGCCCAACCCTGACATAACGGCCCAACTAGCGGCTGCCATTAACGTGAGCGAACCGCTGGCCAATTTACTGGGGCAACGCGGCGTAAGCAATTTTGACCAAGCCAAAGATTTTTTCCGGCCCACGCTGGCCCAACTGCACGACCCGTTTTTGATGCGCGACATGGATCGGGCCGTGCAGCGGCTAAACGAGGCCATCAGCAACCGCGAAAAAATCATGGTGTACGGCGACTATGATGTGGACGGCACCACGGCGGTGGCCCTGGTGTACGGTTTTTTGAAACAATACCACCACAACCTGGCCTATTACACGCCCGACCGCTACGCGGAGGGTTACGGCATTTCCATGCAGGGGATGGACTGGGCCTATCAAAACGACGTGCGGCTCATCATCAGCCTCGATTGCGGCATCAAGGCCCACCGGCCCATCCACCACGCCAAAAGCCTGGGCATCGATTTTATCGTGTGCGACCACCACCGGCCCGGCGACACCCTGCCCGAGGCTTACGCTGTGCTGGACCCCAAGCGCGACGACTGCCCGTACCCGTACAAAGAACTTTCGGGTTGCGGGGTGGGCTTTAAGCTGTTACACGCCTTTTCGCTGAGCAACAACATCCCGGAGCACCATTTGCTCAACTACCTGGACCTGGTGGCGGTGAGCATCGCGGCCGATATTGTGCCCATTACCGGCGAAAACCGGGTACTGGCCTTTTTTGGCCTGCAAAAGCTGAACAACAACCCCAGCCCCGGCCTCAAAGCCCTGGCCGATCTGTCGGACCTGCGCGGCGAGATCGAGGTGGCCAACATCGTGTTTGGCATCGCCCCGCGCATCAACGCCGTGGGGCGGGTGGCCCATGCCAGCCACGCCATTAAACTGCTGCTGGCCGAACAGCCCGCCGAGGCCGTGAGCTTGGCCGCCGTGGCCAACTCTAACAACGAGGAGCGGCGCGGCCACGACAACAACATCACCGCCGAGGCCCTGCAAATGATCGAGGCCGAGGTGGACGAGCCCCACCGCCGCAGCACCGTGCTGTTCAAAAACGACTGGCACAAGGGCGTGATCGGGATTGTGGCCGCCCGTTGCATCGAGCGGTTTTACCGGCCCACGGTCATCCTCACCCAAAGCAACGACAAGGCCACCGGCTCGGCCCGGTCGGTGGCGGGCTTCGACATTTACGAGGCCATTGCCGAGTGCGCCGACCTGCTGGACCAGTACGGCGGCCACATGTACGCCGCCGGGCTTACCCTGCCCCTGGATAAAGTGGAAGCGTTCCAACACCGGTTTGAACAGGTGGTGGCCCAGCAAATCCGCACCGAGCACCTCACGCCGCAAATTGAGGTGGATTTAGCCCTGCAATTTGACCAGATCAACTTCAAGTTTTTCAACGTGATGCAGCAAATGGCCCCCTTTGGCCCGCAAAATATGCAGCCCGTGTTCACCAGCCGCCGGGTGGTGAGCGAAGGCCAGCCCCGGGTGCTCAAAGACATCCACCTCAAAATGGGGCTACGCCAACTGGGCGAAAACGGCCTGGCGGGCGTGGGCTTCGATGCCATCGGGTTCAATTTGGCCCATTTTTACCCGTTGGTGGCCCAGGGCAAGCCGTTCGATATTTGCTACACCATCAACGAAAACGAGTACAAAGGCCGCAAAAGCCTGCAACTGGTGCTGAAGGACATCAAACCGAGCCACTAATCCTAAAAGGACTTAATGATTGCATGATTATTCCGCTTGGTTATCAATCATTTGCAAAATCAAGAATACGCAATAGCTATCTGACTTTGGGATAAGTCGGTCAAAAAATCCTTGCCTTAAAATAGTTCTTTGGTCATAATTTATTGGATTTGATCCATTTGTTGACGATATTTGATCGACAAAACTGACCAACATTCTTTTCCTAAGCACTATGCCCAATGCACACTAAACTAATGGGGTGGCTATTATTGGCCGCCACGGCCTGCACCGCCCCAGTCCAAAACGAACCTAACCAACAAGCCGCCGCCATTTTGGCCCAGCCCGCCAGTGCCCCGGTAAGCCCTAACTCGGTAACCTTCCAATCCCTGCGGCGGTTGGTGGCCCCGCTCACGGGCAAACCCGAGGCGGAGCTGGAACCCCAAACCCCGCTCAAAAACCTGGGCCTGGAAGCCGACGTATCCAGCCCCGAGTTCCTGGAGCTGATCGTCCAGATCGAGAGCCAGTTCATGGTGAGCATCCCGGCGGGCGAAGCGGCCCAACTGGCCACCCTGGCCGACCTGTGCCGGCTAATTGAGCGGTTGCCCAAAAAAGAATTGTAACGGCTAAGCCGGGGCTGGTCGGGCGTTGATCAATCGGCTTGGGAGCGGGCGCGGTAATCTGCGCGATTTCTTGTTAACTTGAGCCACATTTTTTGGCTCATTTTTTTGACTTCGCCTCATGAGAATCTTCCTTTTTTGCCTCGCCCTGGTGAGCGGGCTGGTCGCCTGCCGCTCACGCACGCCCGTGGACCTCATCGTTTACAACGCGAAAATTTACACCGTAGATAGCGCGTTTACCACCGCCGAGGCCCTGGCCGTCCACCAGGGCAAGTTTGTGGCCGTGGGCAGTTTGGAAGACGTGTTCGCCCGCTACCAAACCGATAGCCTGGTGGACCTGGGCGGCCAGTTTGTGTACCCCGGCTTTTACGACCCCCACGCGCACTTTTACGGTTTGGGCCAGGGGCTGGACCAAGCCGACCTAGTGGGCACCACCTCGTTTGCCGAGGTGGTGCAGCGGCTGCAAGCATTTGAAAAACAAAATCCGGATAAAAATTGGCTGCTGGGCCGGGGCTGGGACCAAAACGACTGGGCCAGTAAAGCCTTCCCCACCCGCGACACGCTAGACCGGCTGTTCCCTAACAAAGCCGTGTTTTTGGTGCGGGTAGATGGCCACGCCGCCTTGGCCAACGGCCGGGCCTTGGAAATTGCCGGGATCGTGAAGGGCGACGAGATGAGCGGCAAAATCACTAGCCAACTCACCGGTGGGCTGGTGGAAACCCGCCAAGGCCGGGCCACCGGCATCCTGGTCGATAACGCGATGGGCCTGGTGCGCCGGGTAGTGCCCCCGCCCGACGCGGCCGAGATGCGCCAGGCCCTGGCCAAGGCCCAAACCGCCTGCGTGCGCCTGGGCCTCACCAGCGTGAGCGACGCGGGCCTGAGCCGCCAACTGATTGATTTGGTGGATAGTATGCACCAAGACGGCAGCCTGAAAATGCGGATTTACGCCATGATTAGCCTCAGCGTGCCCAACAAAGAGTACTACCTCAAGCGGGGGCCTTACCGCACCGCCCGGCTCAACGTGCGCTCGTTCAAGGTCTATGCCGACGGGGCCTTAGGCTCGCGCGGGGCGTGCCTGCTGGCCCCCTACACCGACCGCCCCGCCGAGGCGGGTTTCCTGCTCTACCCCGAGGAGGAGCTGCGGCGCAACATCGTAGAGGTGGCCGCCGCCGGCTTTCAAGTAAACACCCACTGCATCGGCGACTCGGCCAACCGGTTCATCCTCAACACCTACGGCGAGATTTTGCGGGGCAAAAATGACCGGCGGTTCCGCATCGAGCACGCCCAGGTGGTGCACCCAGCCGACGTGCCCAAGTTTGGCCAGTTCAGCGTGATCCCCTCGGTGCAGAGCACCCACGCCACCTCCGATATGTACTGGGCCGCTGACCGGCTCGGCCCGGAACGGGTCAAATCGGCCTATGCTTTTAAAGACCTGCTGGCCCAGAACGGGGTGCTGGCCAATGGCAGCGATTTCCCGGTGGAGGCGGTGAACCCGCTGTTCGGGTTCCACGCGGCGGTGGCCCGGCAAGATGCCCAGGGCTACCCGGCCGGGGGCTACCAAATGGAAAACGCCCTGGACCGCCCCAGCGCGCTGCGGGCCATGACCATTTGGGCGGCCTTTGCCAACTTTGAGGAAACCGAGCGCGGCAGCATCGAGGTGGGCAAACTGGCCGATTTTACCGTGCTGGCCCAGGACCTACTGACGGCTCCGGCCCCGGCATTACGGCAAATTGCGGTGCGCCGCACCTATATCAACGGCGAGCGGGTATTTTGATGATTGCCGAGGCCGCACCCCGCCGGGTCGGTTTTTTCTCCAGGCTTTTTAACAAATGCCCAACCTTTTCTACTTTTGGGCGAAACTTAACCACTCATGGAAGAGACGCCCGGCGGCATCAACGAAATATTTAACCAGCGTACCGACCTGAGCGAACTCAGCGAAACGGTGGAGCAGATCAAAGCGGAGGTAGGCAAAATCATTGTAGGCCAGCACAAAATGGTGGACTTGCTCATTGCCGCCCTCCTCGCCGACGGCCACGTGCTGATCGAGGGCGTGCCAGGCGTGGCCAAAACCCTCACTGCCAAGATATTAGCCCGGATATTGGCCATCCAATTCTCCCGCATTCAGTTCACCCCGGACCTGATGCCGTCCGACGTGCTGGGTACTTCGGTGTTTAACCTCAAAACTTCGGATTTTGAGTTCCGGCGCGGCCCCATCTTCGCCAACCTGGTGCTCATTGACGAAATTAACCGAGCACCGGCCAAAACCCAGGCGGCTTTGTTCGAGGTCATGGAAGAACGCCAGATCAGCATCGACGGCCTTTATTTTAAAATGGCACCGCCCTTTATTGTGCTGGCCACCCAAAACCCCATTGAGCAAGAGGGCACTTACCGTTTGCCCGAGGCCCAATTAGACCGTTTCCTGTTCAAAATCGAAGTGGGCTACCCCGCCTTGGACGAGGAGGCGAAGATTTTGGAAGACTACCACCTGCGCGGCCACCAAAACGACCTGCAACAGATCACGCCGCTGCTGAGCGCGGAACAGGTGGCCCGGTTTAGGGGCATTGCCCACAAAATCCACATCGAGCCTAATTTGCTACGCTACATTGCCCAGATTGTGCACCAAACCCGGCAAGATCCGTTCATTTACCTGGGGGCCTCGCCAAGGGCTTCCATCGCCATTATGGCGGGGGCCAAGGCTTACGCCGCCATCCGGGGCCGCGACTTTATCACCCCGGAAGACGTGCGCGAGATCGCGCCTCACGTGCTGCGCCACCGCATTGTGCTCACCGCCGAGAAGGAAATGGAAGGCACCGAAACCGACGAGGTGCTCCGGCAACTGATCGACCGGATCGAGGTGCCGAGGTAAGATTTACCCTCAAACAACCGATTGATTGGCAGATAAATAGAAAATCATCTGATCATGCCATCATTCAATCATTTAAAGATTACTTGTTCGTGATCTTGAACGTTACCCGCCCGGTGGTACTGGGCGGCGGGTTGGGGTTGTTGGCCAGCGGGCTGAAGGTGAGATCCCAAATCGCTTTTTCGTAGAGGTTGGCCACCTCGCGGCTTACCGAGCGGAACACCAGTTTCACTGAAATCACTTCGCCCTCGTCGTCGATCTTCACCTCGAAAGTGAGCGTGCCCGTATCCGACGAGTTATCGGCCACTTGGGGGGCGGCATCCCAGCGCCAGCCGGTCATGGA
>JALONO010000124.1 GCA_025454895.1 Bernardetiaceae bacterium | reverse complement strand
GCCGAAACGCGGGAGAGTAGGTCGCCGCCACGGCATCAGTCAGGGGAAGGCCCCCGTCCGCAACGGACGGGGGCCTCCCGTTTTTATGCCCCACGGCCCACGGGCGGCTGGCCAAGTGGGTACGACCGCCGGGCCCGGCCAAGGCCAAGCTTATCTGGGCGCGCAAGCACGTATTGGAACTTCAACTGCCCGGAGTCTGCCTTAATAATGCAATGTCGAGTCGCGCCAGTAACTAGGGAAGTTTTTGTAGTGTAGCGCAAAAAATAAGCAGCATACATCTTGAAAAACTACTATTAGTTCCCATTGGGTTGGCCTAAATCCCGTCAAAGTGACCCATGATCGTTTGGTTTAGGGTTTTCCTTAGCCTTAAGTTGGTTGTGCTATCCCAGGAGCGTAGCTTCTTTCGGTTGCTAGGGTAAACGGCCCGTAGCCTGTCTTCAGATTTTAATTGTTTAAGTCTGCTAATCGGTATAGATGTTAGAAACGGCATTTTCCCAACGCATCCGGTCATAGCGGTTGCTAGGGTTATTTGTTTTAGTACTGCCGATTGAATAAACACTTGCGATACTTGATCAAAAAAGCCCCGGCTTTAAAAACCGGGGCCAATAATTAATAAAACGGCCAGTTGGGTTAAGCCAGGTTCTTTTGGAAAGCGTCCGGACATAGGGCGTTCACCAACTTATCGTCAAATACGATGTAGCGCGTAGGCGAGAAATGCTTACGGCTACTATCGGTAATTCTGGACGAGATGGCCTTGATTTTCATGATTTTATCCCGCTTTACGTCGCTCATCGCGATCTTGAGAATCTTCAAGAAACTAATGATGTGCGAACAATCTTCTTTACCTAGCAAGCGGATTTGCCGCTGGATGCTATTAACCAATTGGTTGAACAACTCGGCATCTTGCATGAGGCAATACTGCAGGGCTAAGATGGACTTGATCTCGATGGTGGCAAATTGATAACGCTTTAGGCTCAGCTCGTTGAGCAGGTTATTAAGCCAACGGGCCGCTTCGTCGTGGCGGCTGGCGTAGTGGCAAGCCAGGGCACGGTACACCACATAGTTGATGTACTGGGGCACGTTTTCTTTGTCATATTCAAAATCGTCGAAGAGTACTTCGTTCTCGTCGTAGAGGCTGGCTTCGGTGCCCAGCCGGAGGTTCCGCTCAATTTTGGTCATTAAAAACTGGGCCGGGTAAGTGTACAGCGCGTAATTGGAGAGCAGCAGAGCGGTCGACTCGTTGACATCATCGTAGTATTTTTCAGCCTTCTTGAAAACTTTATAGTGGTTGTAGTACTCTAGGCGGAGGTATTCAAAAACAAGTTCTAGGTGGTGATAAATAATATCAAGCTCAAAGTCTTTGAAGAACTTCTCTACCTTGTCTAGGATATCCTCGATCGGCTCGGCATCATCGTCAGGTTTATCTTCTTCTACAAACAACCGATGGAAGACGTTAATGCAACTTTGGAATACGTACAGACGGTGAGACTCGTACATTTTGCATACGTTGGTCATCTCATCGTTGAACAGTTTAAGCCCTAATTTGTCTATCTCGTCGCCGGTGAGGGAATAAACGCCAAACTTTTTGAAATACTCCGACAGCATGTCCTCCGCCTTGTCCACGGCCAACATATAGGCCACATGTTTGTTGTAGTTCTGCGAGTAGGTGAAATAGTCGGGCGAGTTAATGTGTAATTTTTTAAGGTTTTTGTACACCACGGTCAGTTCGTTGGACAGGTCGTACTCGATCAACTCTTTTTCCAGTCGCTTGAGGGTGGCAATAGTGATGGCTGGTTTTTTGGTGAAAATGGTTTCGTTGATGTTGGCCACCCGCTTGAGCAAATCGGTACGGGGGCTTTCCATTTGGGTGAGCAGGTATTCTTCGATTTTTTGGTACAGGCGCGAACGCAACGTATAATAGGCGTTAGTGTTCACCCCTAACTCTTCCATGATTTTGGTGTCCGACTGGCTTTTCTCCCGCATTGACTTAAGCAGGTAGGCTGATTTGTCGGCATTGCTCTCCACCAACGAGTGGTGGATGGCTTCGTAATCATGGTTAGAAAGCTGCTTGATAATGTTTTTGAGCTTAGCCATCCCGAACCGTGTTGTTTAGTGTGAAAACTTAAAAATATTTGCGTTTGCTAAGCTAAGGACTTTTTTATGGAAAACAAATTTTTAGCTCATTTTCTTCGGCAGGCAGGTTGATTAAGTATTATTTTTACAATAAAAAATATAATTAAAACAATTTATAATCTTAATTAAAGCCAGAATTAAGTGAAAATGGTCATTTTATTACATACTAAAATCCAAAGGGGGTGGCCGATTTTTTTCGTCTTTTCATAACAAAGTGTGGCATGGGGCCCAAGCAAACCCGAGGTTGGCTTTAGTGGATTGGGGAAATAGAAAAGCGGTTAAACGGGTCTATTTCCACGATTTATTAGTAAGTTAGCCCTCCTATCGTATAAATGCTTATGGTTGCCATGCCCGCCGATGGTTTCCCGCCGCCCCTTGTTCACCACCCAGCGGCCGAGGTTCCCCTGAACCCGGCCCTGGCCAGTTTTTTAGCTTACATCAAGCACCAAAAACGCTACAGCGAGCATACGGTGCGGGCCTACCGCACTGACCTGTGGCAATTCGAGGCGTTTTACATCAAACTGAACCAAGATGGGGAAGCCGCAAGCCCCGCTCCGCCGCCCGATTTGGTGCAGGCCCAACCGGGGGACGTGCGGGCCTGGGTGGTTTCGCTCATGGACGACGAACGGATCAGTCCCCGCTCGATTAACCGTAAGTTGGCCAGTTTGCGCGCCTTTTACAAGTTTTTGCACCGTCGGGCTGACATTGGGCGCACGCCCATGCAGAAGGTGCGCCTGCTCAAGGCCGACCGGAAAATTTCGCCCTTTGTGCCCCGACCCGACACTGAGCGGATGGCCGAACAACTCCAGTTTGCCGATGATTTTAGCGGCCAGCGCGACAAATTGGTGGTAGAACTGCTTTACGGCACGGGCATCCGGTTGTCGGAACTGATTGGCCTGCACCTGCGCGACGTGAATTTTTACGAGGGCACCCTCAAGGTGTGGGGCAAAAAGAACAAACAACGCCTGGTGCCCATCCATCCGCCGCTGTTGGAGTTTATAAAAGCATTCAGCCAGCGGTTTGGTACGGCCAGCGGCTGGTTGATAACCACTAACCAAGGCGAACAGGCCTATCCTGCCCTCATTTACCGCACGGTACGCCGGGTGCTGGACCAAGTGACCACGGTGGAACGCCGCAGTCCCCACGTGCTGCGCCACACTTTTGCCACCCATTTACTGGATCACGGGGCCGACCTCAACGCCATCAAAGACCTACTAGGCCACAGTTCGCTGGCCTCGACCCAGGTGTACGCCCACAACAGCATCGAGAAACTGAAAAAAGTTTTTGAGCAAGCCCATCCTAAGGCATAACAATTGAGTAGCATTGGGCGTAAGTAATACAATGAGCGTCCCCCGCTTTTGACGTTAAACTATGGTTCCACTTAAATCCCTGTAAAATGAAAATTCAAGTGCATTCCATCCATTTCGATGCCGACCAAAAGCTTTTAGACTTTATCCAGCGAAAGGTCGATAAACTGGACACGTTTTACGACCGCATCCAAGGGGGCGAGGTGTTCCTCCGCCTGGAAAAAGGGGACAGTAGCAAAGTCAAAAACAAGGTAGTGGAAGTGAAATTGAGCGTACCGGGCAGCAGTATTTTTGTCAAAGAAGAAGATGCCAGCTTTGAGGCCGCTACCGACCAGGCCGTGGAAGCCCTTAAAATTCAACTGAAAAAACACAAGGAAAAGGCCGCCGGTAAAGCCTAGCCGCTGGCCCCTTTTTAACCATACCCCACCGCCCGCCCGGCTTCCGAGCGGGCGGTGGGCGTTTAGTGAGTAACCAAGGTCAAACTCGACCGGGCATAGAAAAATTTGTGCATTGGAAATCAATGTTTTAGCTTCAACATAAGACAATTTAATTGATAAACTCATAACATGGTCGTCAAACGGGCCACTGGCTCTCCTTCTCCAAATAAATGATGCCAAAATCAAATGGATATTGCGCGTTTTCTATCATTTAAATGATTGATAATCAACTGAAACAATCATTTAATCATGCAGTTAGTTTAGTGTTAATTCGCTCCCGCGTCTATTTAGTCATCAACTGGGGTGAATTTCTTCGGAAGAAACTCAAATTGTTTGTTATCAACGGTTAACAATCCTATTGGCCAAATGGTGGATGAAACGGGCGTGCTTGGCCGCGCCTAACCCAGTGCATTTGGGTTGCCTGGTGGTGCGCGGTCATTTTTAAGGGCGGTGGCTTCGCCCGCTGGCGGCGAACCAAATCTGATCGGCCGGGTTGGAGCTGGTTGATACCGCCGCTCCCGCTACTTTTGCCCATCAAGCCCATTTTTATGACCCCGCTGCTGCAACAGGCATTTTCGGCCCACCATTTTCGCCAACAAGGGCATGCCCTCATTGACCAGTTGGCCGATTACCTGCAAGCCGCCCAAGACCAAGCCCTGCCCACCTTGCCGTGGTGCCCGCCCCCGCAAATGCTGGCCCACTGGCAAGCCGATGCCGCCCAAGGCCCCGGCGGCGACCCGGAGCACTTTTTTGCGGAAGTGCTGGCCCAGTCCATCCATATCCACCACCCGCAGTACATGGGCCACCAAGTGAGCGGCCCGGCCCCGTTGGCCGCCCTGGCCGAGCTATTGGCCGCCGTGCTGAACAACGGCATGGCCGTGTACGAAATGGGCCAGGTGTCGACCGCGTTGGAAAAAATCGTAGTGCGCCAACTGGCCGACGCGCTCGGTTACCCGCCCGAGGCCGACGGCATCCTCACTTCGGGCGGTACCTTGGCCAACCTCACGGCCATGCTGAGTGCCCGCCAGGTGCAAGCTGGCCCCCAAGCCAACGTGTGGGAACTGGGCACGGCGGAACCTTACGCCATCATGGTGTCGGAAGAAGCCCATTACTGCGTGGAACGCACGGCCCGTATTATGGGCTGGGGCGCGGCGGGGATCGTAAAAGTACCGGTGGATGCCCGGTACCGCCTCCGCACCGATCTGCTGGAAACTTATTACCAACAGGCCCGCCAACAAGGGCGCAAAGTGCTGGCCGTGGTGGGCAGCGCATCTAGCACTTCTACGGGGGCTTACGACGACCTGGAGGCCACGGCGGCGTTTTGCCGGCGGCACGGCTTGTGGTTCCACGTGGACGGGGCCCACGGCGGGGCGGCCGCCTACTCGCCCAAGTACCGCCACCTGGTAAACGGCATTGCCCAGGCTGACTCGGTGGTGGTCGATTTCCATAAAATGCTGCTCACGCCCGGGTTGGTAACCGCCCTGGTGTTCCGCAACGGAACCCATAGCTACCAAACCTTTGCCCAGCAGGCCCAATACCTGTGGGCGCAGGGCAACGAAGAATGGTTTAACCTGGCCAAGCGCACCTTTGAGTGTACCAAACGGATGATGAGCGTGAAAGTGTACGCCCTAATGCGCACCTACGGCCCCGCCCTGTTTGCCGACTACGTAACCCAGCAGTACGACTTGGCCCAAACCTTGGCCCAGCAAATTGCCCAGCGGCCGTTTTTGGAACTGACCACCCCGCCCATGGCCAACATTGTGTGTTTTAGGTGGGTGCCCCCTGGCCTCAGCGGCCCGGTACTGAGCGAGTTAAACGCCCTCATACGGCAGCGAATGGTGGAACAAGGCGATTTTTACCTGGTGCAAACCCAACTTAAGGGCGAAACTTACCTGCGGGTAACCCTCATGAACCCGGCCACCACCCCAGCCCATTTGACCGCGTTGTTGGACCAAGTGGAAACCGTTGGCCAGCAGCTGGCCTTCGCCCCCTCGCGCCCGAAGCCGATTTAACGGCGGCCAAATTGCCGGGCCGGGTGTTCGGTCAAACCCCATTTTTCTGAAATGAAATCCGAGGCCTCGGCCAAAAGCAATTCAAGAAGAAAGCCAAATCGGTTAAAGAAAAAACAAGATATTGATTATCAATAATTTGCATTCAATTGTTTGCTTATTCAGGTGGCCGATGGGCCGATAAGTAACCCGAGCGATTGCTTGCAAAACCAAACCGATTGCCTACATTAGCTTATTAATAGCCCCACTCAACTGGCCCCGGCCAAACTACCACCCACCACCATGCGCCCCGTTCCCCTGGAAACTTCTGCTGCCTCCCCGCCCCTGGTGCCCGGAGAAGTGCCGCCCGCGCATGATTTTGGCCCTTGGCGCGCCGTTTTTGACCCGCTGCCCCAACCCACGCTTTGGTTAGACCCGGCCGGGAGGCTGGTGGAAGCCAACGCGGTGGCCCGGCCGCTGTTGGCCTCCGTGCGCGACCATTGGCAACTGACCGAGTTGGCCCGGCTGCTCCATTTGGCCCCGCTGGCCCACAGCAATTTGCTCAACGCCCTGCGCCAGGCCAGCCAACCGGGGGCGGTGGTGGAACACCTGCTGGTGGGCAAAGATGCCCACGGTAAGCGGCGCGAGTTTCAGTTGACCTTGTTTACCGGACTGGGCGGCCTTTTGGTGCAATTGGCCGACAAAACCAACGACCGGGAGGCCGAAGATGCGGCCCTGCAACGCTACCAAGAGCTACGGGTAGTGAAAAAGATATTAACGGCCGTGGTGGGCTTGTACCGTTCCGACGAAATCTTGCTGGCCTCGCTCACCCAAATGTACGAACTGGGCTACCTCCAAGCGGCGGGTATCTACACGGTACGGCCGGGGGCGCCCACGGCCCGGCTCACCTTCCACCTCAACTTGGAGGCCGAAGCCCTGGATCGGCTCTATGAAATTGAACTGAGCCAATACCCCACCGCCTTTGTGGACCGCCAGGGCACCGAACTGCTGCCGGGCACCTTGCACGAGGCCCAGGAGCAGCCGCTGATGCTGCTGCCCATCGTGAGCGAAAACCGGGTGGGCCACGCCCTGCTGGTGCAGGTGGACCCCCACCGGCCCAACGCCGAATTGCTGCTCAATTTGCTGGGCGGGGAGATCAACCATGCCGTGGCCCAGGCCCAGCTCACCAACAAGCTGGCCCAGAGCGAGCACCGTTTCCGCATTATTGCCGATAACTCGCCCGCGCTGTTGCGCAGCACCGACCCCAGCCACCAATTCGAGTTTTTTGGCAAACAGTGGCTGCGGTTTACCGGGGCTAGGGCGGTGGATATTAAGCAGCAAGGCTGGGAGGAGTACGTGCATCCGGACGACCTGCCCCCTTTGCTGGCCAGTTTGCGGGCCAGTTTTGCCCAGCGGCAAAGTTTTGAGGTGCGCTACCGGCTGCGCCAAAAAGCCGGGGAATATCGTTGGATAGAGGAGACCGGCACCCCGTATGTGGACAAACAGGGCGAGTTTAAAGGCTACGTTTGCTCCGCCATGGACGTTACCGAACGCTACCAACGCGACCAGGAACGCTCCCAAGTGGAAGCCCAGCGGTTTACCCGCCAAGGGTTGGAAGAAGCCCTGCTCGAGGCCTCGTTTTTGGCCCTCACCGTCGAGGCGGGCGACGGCCGCATTTCTTACGCCAACCAAGCCTTGTTGCTGAGCACCGGCTGGGAGCGGCCCGACGTAAACGGTGCCCCCATAGCCAATTTTTTGAACCTCCCCGGCCGCCCAAACGGGGACCCGCTGCCCTTGGACCAACTGCTCAACAGTTTTGAGGGCCGCTTTAGGCGGGCCAGCGGCGAACCGCTGGACCTGCGCTTCAACTCCGTGGCCTGGAACAACCCCGCCGGTAAGTTGGTGGCCCTCACCATCGTGGCCGAGGACATCACCGATAAGCTGCGCATCGAGCGCGAACTGACCGAAAGCAACCAACTGCTGCAAGACATTTTTGACAATGCCAACGACTTGATCCAGGTGGTGGGCAAGCAAGGCGAATTCCGGTTCGTGAACCGCTCGTGGTTCCGCACGCTGGAGTACCTGCCCGAGGAGATCGCGCCCCTGCGCCTCACCGACGTGCTGCATCCGTCTTACCGGGCCCAAACCCAGGAACTGCTCGACCAATCCGCTACCTCGCCCGGGGCCAACGGCATCGAGACGGCGTTTATTACCAAAAGCGGCCGCAAGATCAACCTGGCCGGGAGCGTGAGCTGTAGTTACCAAGACGGCGAAGTGGATTTTTACCGCCTCATGCTCCACGACATCACCGAGCGGGTGCGGGCCGAGCGTCAACATGCCCTGTACGGCCGCATTTCGGACATTGCGGCCGAAAGCCCCAACCTGCCCACCCTTTACCACAAATTTTACCAAGAACTCAAGAATGCGATCGAGATCGAGAGCTTTTTGGTGGTGATGCGCGGCGAAAAAGGGGGCCGGGCGCAGTTTCCCTACTTCGTCAACTCCGACTACGCGCCCGACGAAGGCATCCAAGGCATGGACTTCGCCTTGTACGCCCTCGATTTTGAACGGCAGATGTTTTTTTACGAAGACGTGATCCGCCGGATTAGCCAGCGGCAAAACCTGCCCCTGGACCAGGCCGTGCCCAAAGTGTGGATGGGGGTGCCCATTAAAGTGGAGAAGAAAAACCTGGGCATGATCGTGGTGCAGTCGTTTCGCGACCGGCGCATGTACAACAAGCGCGACCTGGATTTGCTCACCATCGTATCTAACCAACTGGGGGCGGCCATCCAGCGCACCGCCAGCCAGGACAAGATCAAGGAGCAAGCCGTGCGCCTCAGTGCCATGTTCGATAGCGGGGCCTTGATGATGTGGTCGGTGGACCGCGAGCTGCGGCTCACCCGGACCAACCGCAGCTTTGCCGACATGTGCGCCCGCGTACACGGCGTGGAGCCTACCCTGGGCAGTTCGGTACTGGAAGTGCAAAGGCACGGGCTAAAAGATCGGCTGTACTTTTTGCAGAAACACTACCACGACGCGCTCAACAACGTGTCGCAACACTTCGAGCTCGAGCTGGTGGATCCCACCGGCCAGGCCGTGTGGCTCGATATCTACCTTAGCCCCATCGTGGACTCGGAGTTTTTCGAGGCGGGCGAAGTTTCGGGCTTTGCCCAAGATATTACCGACCAAAAACGGGTGGCGGCCCAAATCCGCCAGTCGGCCGACGATGCGATCAAGGCCCAAGAGGCCGAAAAACGGGCCAGGGAAGCCGCTGAGCAACTGCTGGAGGCCAAAAAACGGTTTTTGTCCAACATGAGCCACGAAATCCGGACGCCCATGAACGGCATCATCGGTAACATCGACATGCTGGCCGACACCCCGCTGGACGAAGAGCAGCGCGATTTGATCGATACGATGAAAAAATCGTCCGAGACGTTGCTCACCATCCTGAACGACATCCTTGACCTTTCTAAAATCGAGGCGGGCAAAATGGAATTGCGCCCGGTGGCCATGTCGCTGCCCGACGTGCTGGACAAGCTCACCAACTTGTTCAAGCAGAGGGCCTTCGAGCAAGGCAATGCCCTAGACTATTGGCTGGCTCCCGAAGTGCCGCCCGTGATTTTTGCCGACGAAACCCGCCTGCTGCAAATTTTGGCCAATCTTACTTCCAATGCCCTCAAGTTCACCGAGCGCGGGCAGGTGAGCATCCGCCTGAGCCTGGCCGAACCGCCCGGCCCCAGCGACAAACTGCGGATCAAAGCCGAGGTGAGCGACACCGGCATCGGCATTTCGGACGAAAACCAAAAAAAGCTGTTCCAGATGTTCAACCAACTGGAGCACACCTACACCAAGTCGTATGGAGGCACGGGCCTGGGCCTCAACATTTCGCAACAACTGAGCCGCATGATGCAGGGCGATATGGGCGTGGAGTCGGTACTGGGCCAGGGCAGCACGTTTTGGTTCACCTTTGTTACCGAGGTTCGCCAGGCCACCGACTTGCCCACCGAGGTGCCGCCCGAACTGAGCGGGAAAATCACCGGCCAACTGGCCCACCAGCCCCGCGTGCTGTTGGTGGACGACAACAACACCAACCTACGGGTGGCCTCGGGCATTTTGCAAAAAGCCGGTTGCCGCATTACCCTGGCCAACAGCGGCCCCGAGGCCATCGCCCTGGTGCAGGCCCAACCGTTCGACCTGATTTTGATGGACGTGCAAATGCCGATGATGAACGGCGTGGAGGCCACCCAGAAAATGAAGGCCCTGGGCCTGCCGCAACTGCCGCCCATTGTGGCCATGACGGCCTTCTCGATGACCGAAGAGCGGGACGATTTTTTAAAGGCCGGTATGGACGATTTTATCGCCAAACCCATTAACGCCCAGGCGTTGATCAACAAGGTGAAAAAATGGGTGAAAAGCCCGGCCAGCGAAGGGGAGGCCGCCCCCCCAGCCGCGCCCCCGAGTAAGTTGTTGATCCTCAACAACCAAACTGTGGAGCAACTGCGCAAGTTTGGCGGCGATGAGATGGTGCTAGAGTCTTACCAAGAGTTTTTGGAGGAGGCCGCCTTGCAATTGGGCGATTGCCAGCAAGCCTGGAGCGACCGGGACTTTGGCTCGCTGCGGTCGGTATTGCACACGCTCAAGGGCAACGCGGGCACCCTCGGGGCCGAGCAACTGGCCGAAGCCGCCCGCCTGCGAGCCAGTGCTGCTGGTTAGGGTGGGGCTAATAAAGGGTGGATTTTGAGTGAAATCTCGATCTCGCACTCCGCTAAAATCTAATCTGCAAGAGGTCTATTCAATCATGCGATCATTCAATCATTTTAGAATTGGGTTTCTTCTTCCAAAATGACCAGGCCGGGCAGGTTGCGGCCGTGGCCGTCGTAGTCGAGCCCGTAACCCACCACAAACTTGTTCTCGATCTCGAAGCCCACGTATTTGACGGCCACTTCGCGTTGCAGGGCCTCCGCCTTGAGCAGCAGGGCGCAAATTTCTACCGAGGCGGGCTGGAAGGTGCGGATTTCGTGCAAAATTTCCGTCATGGTAATGCCCGTGTCCACAATGTCTTCCACCAGCACCACGTGGCGGTCGCGCAGGTCGGTTTGGAAGCCGATGATCTGATCCACCGTGCCCGTGCTGAGCAGGTTATGGTACGAAGTGAATTTGACGAACGTGATCTCGGACGGAATAGTGATGTGGCGCATCAGGTCGGCGGCGAACATAAAAGCCCCGTTGAGCACGGCCACGAACAGCGGGTTTTTGCCGGCGTAGTCTTGGTTGAGCTGGCTGCCCAGGCGGGCCACTTGCTGGGCAATTTGGTGGTGGTCCAGGAAAGGGCGAAAATGTTTGTCTTTGATGAGCATAGCCTGAAAATGGGTGATTTTCCCCTGCCGCCGCCTCCGTTCGCAGCAAATTTCGGGGCTAGGCCGTAAAAACCCTCCCCTAGCCCCGGGTTTTATGGGGAAAACTGGTTTTTGTGATGGTTTTTCAGGGATTTAGCAAAACCCGGAACGGCAACAACCAGGAACCGTCTGTACTAGGGCTGAAAAGTGGGTGGCGGCTGGCTCCGAGGATGTTCCCGGCTGCGCGCCTGAGGGATCCTATTGTTCTTACAGCAAAAAGAAAAACCAGCCACCTGAGTTGAGGCGGCTGGTTTTCTTCTTAAAAAAGGAATGCTTTGGATATAAAGGAGTTAGAGCTAAAAATAGGCGCAAACTGCGCGTAAGAAATTGCTAACCCTAAAAAACCACTGGCCACCCGGCCAAAATAGGCCCCTAGCGGGCGGCCATTTGGCTCGAGGCGGTGTAAAGTACCCGCCAAATGCGGCCCTTGCGCGAGTCGGCGATGAACAGCGAGCCGTCGGGGCCTTGGGCCAGGCCGCAGGGCCTAAACCGGGCATCGGAGGGGTTGGCTAGGCTGTCCACTCCGGTAAACTTATCGGCCAAAATTTCGTGGGGGCCGGTGGCCTTACCGTCCGGGCCGAGGGGCACAAAAGCCACCGAGTAACCCGCTTGGCGCAGCGGGGCGCGGTTCCACGAGCCGTGGAAGGCCACCAAAGCCCCGTTGCGGTATTTTTCCGGGAACTGGCCGCCCGTGTAGAAGATCAGGTCGTTGGGCGCCCAGTGGCCGGGGAAGGCGTAAATCGGCTTATCCTTGCCCTGGCAGCGGTCGGTTTTTTTGCCGTCGCCGCCGTACTCTGGAGCGGTAACTTTCTGGTTTTGTTGGTGGTCGTGGTAACAGTAGGGCCAGCCAAAGTCGGCCTGGTCGCGGATCATCATCAACTCTTCGGCGGGTAGTTCGGCGTTTTGCTCGGGGGTGTACAGCTTGGGGTACAAGGTGTGCAATTGGTCGCGCCCGTGCTGGGCGGCGTACAGCGAATTGACCACCGGGTGCCAGCGCAGGGCCACCGCGTTGCGGATGCCCGTGGCGTAGCGGCGGCCGTCGCGCCCGTGTACTTGCCCGGGCTTGGTGGCACTAAACTGCCAAATGCCGCCGTGCTGTTCCAAAATGGGGCAGGGGTCCATCGCGGGCGAATTGGCCACCCGGTCTTCTTTTTGGCAAGCGTTGGAAGGCGCGCCCACGTTCACGTACATATTGCCCAGCGTGTCGAAGGTAATGGGCTTGGCCTCGTGCCCGTTTTGGGGCGGGAAACTCACCATCAGCTCGGGCGGGGCGGTGGGGGCCAGTTGCCCGGCGGGCAGCGGGTAGCGCCACACGGCCGTGTCGGACGAGAAGTAGAGATAGCCCCCGTGCAGCTCGATACCCGTGCCGCTGTAATTGCCAAACCGGGCCATCCGGTCGGCCTTGCCGTCGCCGGTGGTGTCGCGCAGGGCCACAATGCAGTGGCCGTTGGCGTCGGGCTTTTGCAGCATTACGTACAGGTCGCCGTTGGGGGCGGCCACCAGGTGCCGGGCTGTGCCCAGCGAGTCGGCTACCACCAGGGCACTAAACCCCTCGGCCAGTTGAATACCCCCGTTGTCGGCATCGGCCACCAGTTGGGCCGGGGTAGTTTGGCCGTTTTGGCTGGCCGGGCTGCCACAGGCCACCAACCAGGCCGCGCCCCCCACCAGCAGCCGGGCGATTGTAGAATACTTGATCAATGACATAACGATGAGAATGGGTTACACTTGACCGCCAAAGTACGTGATTTGGCCAACACGAAGCAAGGCGGCGGGCGGCCCGTTGGGGCTTTGCGGCATTCTGCGTAACTTTAACCCTCACTAAATCTTTTTAACCAATAGACCTCTTGCAAATTACCCTCACTCGGGTCGCAATTGCGTCCCCTCCCCGACGGACGACCAAAAGCGAATGAGCTTCTGGGGCGAGCCAGTGCTGCTGGTTAGGG
>JALONO010000004.1 GCA_025454895.1 Bernardetiaceae bacterium | reverse complement strand
AAATTTAAGGGTAGGATAAAAATTCTTGGCATCGGTGGTGAAGGCCACGTCGTCGCCTGGCTCGAGTATCCAGGTGCTCATGTGGTTGTCAGGCCCGTGCGACAGGTTAAACCGGGCCAGGGTATCCACCTTGGTGCTGAACACAAACCCGTTGGCCTTGTCCAGGTCGAGGGTGAAACTTTCCGGCTCGCTCAAATTACCACGTTCGAAGCGGATGGTTACTTTGGGCTCCACCGGGTTCAGGATTTTGCCCCGGATGGTTACGTTGTTTTGGGCCAGGGCGGGGCCAGCTAGGCATCCCCAAGCCAATAAATTGACTACTAAGCGGTTCACTTTCATTTTGGTTGTCAGGATTTTGAAGGAAAAACGGATAACGAAATAACTTAGGCTAACGAGTTTTGAGCCTGGTGAGTTGTTAAGTGCAGCGAAATTATCTACGAAGTGCTTCGTTAGCAAATTGCGTAACAAATCTTAAAATCCCAACCAATACTGTCAGGATTAAGATAAATTACAATTTAGGACAAAAATTAGGGTTTCCAACCCGCCTCTTCCAAGCCGTAGAAACTTCCGGCTTGGTTGCGGAGGCCTTTGAGCTTGGCCCCGGGCGCGGCGCGTTGCCAAAAGGTCAGGTTTACTTTTTGCGGATAGAGCTTGCCCTTTTTGTCGGTAAGCTTGAGGGTATAAGTTTCGGTACGGGGGCCTTCGCGCCAATTGGGGCCAGCCAGGGCCTCGCTCGGGAACTGCGGGTTCTGGTCGGTGCCTTGGGCCTTCAGCGTGCGGTCGGTTACCCACCGGTAAACCTCGAACCGGTATTTGGTGGCGTACACCGGCACGGGTCGGTACACGGGTTCTTGGTAGGTTTCGCGCTTGTTTTTATAAACCGGCTCGTCGCAATACACATCCTCGAAGTAACCATTGCCCAGGTCGCGCTTGCCGCACTTGCGCCTGCGCGTGCCGGTTTGCACGCGCACGTTGCGGGTTTTGGTCACGTAGCCGTCCAGTACTTGGTCGTAGTGGTGTACGGCCCGCTTTTGGCTCAGCAGCCGCCCGCCCGTGGGCAATTCCCAGCCTTCCTCGATAAAAGGCCGGTTTTGCTGAACCTCCACCGTGCGCAGCCACTCGTGCCCGGTTACGGTAAGCTCAAAGTCGACGGGCCGCAACAGGTACCACACCCCGGCCAAAGCCCCCAAAAAGAACAACCAGGCCGCGATTTTGGGAACGGGGTTGGGCTTGCGCCGGGTGGGGGGTGGCACGGGCTTCAACTGATTGGTATCCAGCGTGGTTTGACCCTCGTACTGCACGGTTTGCTGGCGGGTAACGTCTTGCTGGTCGCGCTCGTTGCCGCAGCTACGGCAGTGAGTGGCCTCGGCGGTATTATCAGCCCCGCAATAATTGCAATGCCAATCAGCCCCGGCCTTAGCCTTTTTCACCCGGTCGGCATCGGTAACTTCTTCGGCGTTGGCGGGCAAGTAAAACCGCACGTTTTTCCCGCGCGGGCTACCACAGCCCGCACAGTGGGTGTCAGGCCCGGCGTTGCCTTGCAACCCACAGGCGGGGCAGTCCCAGCGACCTAGGTAAATGGCCATGTGTGTTTCAATTGGTGGGCGGCCCCGTTTGTTTCCTTGCCCGGTCGTTAAATGGAAAACGATGGCGGGGAAACCAGCTGCCAACCCGGCTAATTTAGCGCAAAAAAACTAAACCGGAAGATAGCGGCTTTGCAAAATGTGGCTGTGGTGCATTTCGTGGCCCACCACCACGCAGGCGAGCGCCCGTACCGAAGCCAGCCGGCCGCTCACCGGGCCTTGGCGCAAAAGGGTAGCCGGGCTAAACCCCTTGAACAGGGCCAGGCTGCTCTGCCGCACCAGGCCAAACTCCTGCAACAGGTCCGGCCAGGGGCGCAGGTCGGCCAGCGACTGCTCGGCGTAGGTGTTTTCATCGAAGCCGGGCAGGCCCCCCTGCTCGCCCCGGGCCAGGCACAGGGCGCGGTAGGCCATAATCCGCTCGGTGTCAATCATATGCTGGAGCATTTGCTGGGCGGTCCATTTACCGGGGGCATAGGCAAACGGCTGCTTGGCGGGCGGCACTTGGCCCCAAACGGTTTGGAAGGCGGTCAGTCGCTCGGCCATGAGGGCCAGCACATCGGCCCCGGCCGGGATTTGGCTGAGGTAACCGTGGAAAAACGAGGCGATTTCCGAAAGCTCGGCTTTTTGCATGAGAGATTAAGAAGGAAGGGTCGGTTAGTGTGCGGCGGCTTTGCGGGCCACTTCTTGGTCGAAATCAATGCCTTGGCGGCGCAGCACTTGCTGCACCCGCACGCCAAAGAAAAACAGGTAGGCAAAACAGGCCACGGCCAACCAATAGGAGGCCTGGATGCCGATTTTGTCGGCCAGGATGCCTTGCAACACCGGGATAATGCCCCCGCCCAAAATCATCATGATCAGGTAGGCCGAGCCTTGGCTGGTGTATTTGCCCAGGCCGGCCAGGGCCAAAGCAAAAATGCTGGGCCACAACACCGAGCAGAAAAGCCCGCCGCTGATGAGGGCAAACAAGGCAAAATCACCAGTAAACACCGTGCCCAACAAGGAGGAAACAACCCCCAGCGCGGTAAAAATGAACAAAGTACGCACCGGCCGGTCTTGGCTGGCCCAAAAGGCCGCGATGAGCACCACCACGCAAATACCGTAAGGGTAAAGCTCGTCGATTTGGCTGCCGCGCAGGTAGTTGGCCAGCAGCACCACGCCAAAGGCCAAAAAAGGCATGACCACCGTGAGCACCATTTTGGTGGTTTTGGATAGATTAAAGTTGGAGATAGACGCCGTCCAGCGGCCCATCATCATGCTGCCCCAAAACAGCGACACGTAGGGCGAAATGGCCGAGGAGTCGAGCTGGCGGGTGATTTTGAGGTACTCGCCTAGGTTGCTGCCAATGGTTACCTCCACGCCCACGTACACAAAAATGGCGGTCATCCCTAAAAGGAGTTGCGGGTATTTGAGCACGCCGGTGCCGATCTCGACGGCCTCGTCGTTAGTAACGGGGGGCAATTTGGAAATCCAGAAAAAGCCCGCCACGGCCAAAAACAAGGCCCCTAAAATCAGGTACGGGGTTTTAACGGAAGCGATAGTGGCGGTTTCGGCGGCGGTTTTGGCGGTTTCTTCGTTGATCACCCCAAAAATGGCGAAACTCACCAACACCGGGCCTAGGGTGGTGCCCAGGTTGTTCACGGCCCCGCCCAGGTTGATCCGCTGGGCCCCGGTGGCCGGGTCGCCCAGGATGATCATGTAGGGGTTGGTGGCAATTTGCTGCAACGAAAAGCCCAGGCCCACAATGAACAGGGCCGATAACAACAGCGCGAACGAGGCGGTTTGGGCGGCCGGGTAAAACAGCAACGACCCCACAGCCGACAAGATTAAGCCGTAAACGATGCCGTTTTTGTACCCGATGCGGTTGAGTAAATCGGTGCGGATGATGCTAGAAACGCCAAAGTAGATAATGGAACCCACGAAGTAGGCCGCATAGAACGCCGAGTCGATGAACTGCGACTGGGTTTGGGTGAGGTCGAATTTCTCTTTACAAAGGGGGATGAGGATGCCGTTGGAAGCCGCCACAAAGCCCCAGAAAAACCATACCGACATGAGCGTGTACAATGCCGATTGGTTATTCACATAGGTAGTTTGGCTAGCCGTGCCAGCCGAGGAGGAAATTTGGGCCATGAGCAGCAGTGGTTTTGATTTTCATAAAAGTGCCCCAACTGGGGCCGCACCGGGGGGCAAACTACCAAAAGCCGGGCACAAAACCAATCAAATAAAAAGTGGAGACGGGTCGGCCCCTCTCCACTTGGCTTATTCCTTACCTCGGAGCATAGAGCTGCCGAGGTTTTTTTCGTCATTAGGTTGGGTAAAAAGCGGCGGGGCAAGAAACACCTCGCTTTAACCGGCTTGGCTACTTGCGGTAAATCACCGATTTTACGGCCTCCAGCGTGCGCTTCACATTGGGCAGGGTGGCCTCAATGAGCGTGGGCGCGTAGGCCAGGGGCACGTCCATCGAGTTCACGCGCAGCACGGGCGCATCCAGGTAATCGAAGGCGTGGCGCTGCACGTTAAAGGCGATGTCCGTAGCAATCGAGGAGAGCGGCCAGGCTTCCTCTACCACCACCAGGCGGTTGGTCTTTTTCACCGAGTTGATGATGGTGGCGTAGTCGACCGGGCGCACGGAGCGCAGGTTGATCACCTCGGCCGCGATGCCCTCTTTCTGGAGTTCATCGGCCGCGCTGTGGGCTACCTTCATCATCTTGCCAAACGACACCAGGGTTACGTCTTTGCCCTCGCGGGCCACGTGGGCCTGGCCCAAGGGCAACAAATACTCGCTTTCCGGCACTTCGCCCTTATCGCCGTACATCACTTCGCTTTCCATAAAAATCACCGGGTCCGAGTCGCGGATCGAGGATTTGAGCAGCCCCTTGGCATCGTAGGGGTCGGCGGGCACCACCACCTTGAGGCCGGGCGTATTGGCAAACCAGTTCTCGAAGTTTTGCGAGTGCTGGGCGCCCAGTTGGCCCGCGTTGCCCGTAGGCCCCCGGAACACGATGGGGCAGCCGTATTGCCCGCCCGACATGGACAGGGTTTTGGCGGCCGAGTTGATCACCTGGTCGATGGCCACCAGCGAAAAGTTGAAAGTCATAAACTCGATGATAGGCCGCAGGCCGTTCATGGCCGCCCCCACCCCAATGCCCGCAAAACCTAGTTCGGCAATGGGGGTATCAATCACCCGGTCGGGGCCAAATTCGTCCAGCATCCCTTGGCTCACTTTGTAGGCCCCGTTGTACTCGGCCACTTCTTCGCCCATTAAAAACACACTGGCGTCGCGGCGCATCTCCTCGGTCATGGCTTCGCGTAGGGCCTCACGGAACTGGATTTGTCTCATAACAATTGGTCAAATTTGGCTTGGGTTCAACTTGCCGGGCCAGGCACCGGCGGTTTAGGCGGCACAAAAGTAATAAAAGCGGTTGTTTTGCAAACCCGAACCTGGGTGGCCAAACGAGGCTGGCACGTAACCGTTACGCGCTCGTTAAATTTAACTTAAACCACTAGGCCATTGTTTGGCTATTGCATTGGCAAGAATTGCGCATTATCCGATATTGTTGAGGTTTCGCCCAATTTACATTAGGAGTTTTTCGCTTTAGCTTAAACAAACTGCCGAACAATGGGTTAAGCAAGCGGTTTCAGCCTTTTTTGATCGGAATTTTTCTTACATCGGCCGATCAGACCAACTATCAGTCCGCTTTTTTACCTATTTTCGTAGTTGCTTATTTGTGCTTGCAACCAAAATGAAAAATTTTAAATTTTATTTAGAACAAAACCTTTTTGGGGTTTGCACCTTCCTGGGCGAGCGGATGGGGATCGCCATCGGCAACATCCGCCTTTATTTTATCTACATATCGTTCCTCACGTTTGGGTCGCCCATTATTTTTTACTTGGTGATGGCTTTTTGGCTCAACTTCAAAAAGTATTGGCGTTTGCAAAAAAGTGCCCTGGGTGGTAGATAGGGCCTGGCCAAACTGGCCAAAGCCCTGCGATGCTACTATAACCTCCGCAAATTTGATTGAGGATTACTCCGCCAACTGGGGCAGCGGGCCTTCCGGGCTGCTGTTGGCCGCTTCCAGGGCTTCGCGGGCATTGTTCTTCTTTTCCACGTAGGCGGCAATGTAAATGCTCAGCTCGTAGAGCAGGCTCAGCGGCGCGGCCACCAAAATCTGGCTAATCACATCGGGCGAGGGGGTGAGGATGGCCGCCGCGATGAGGATGATCACCGTGGCGTGCCGGCGGTACTGCCGCATGAAGGCTGGGGTAAGGATGCCCACCTTGGCCAAGAAAAACGCCACCATCGGCAACTGGAACAACAAGCCCGCCCCCAGCGTAAGGGTGGCGATGGTGGAGATGTACGACGACAAATCGTACTGGTTTTGGATACTGGGGTCCAGTTGGTAATTGGCCAAAAAGTTGATTGACAGCGGGGTAACCACGTAATACCCAAACAGCACGCCCGTAAAAAACAACAGGCCCACAAAAAAAGTGGCCCCCCGGGTTACGCTGCGCTCGTTCTCGTAAAGGCCGGGCCTCACAAACCGCCAAATCTCCCAAAAAATATAGGGAAACGAAATGATAATGCCGATCACGATGGACGAAAACAAGTGCATGGTAAACTGCCCCGCCGGGTCCCGGTTCATGATGATAAAGGGCATTTTGTCCACACAGGTAACCTCCGAGAGTTTACAAAACATACGGTAAGTCCAAAATTCCACCCGCGATGGGCCAAGAATGATCAGGTTATAAACGATCGCTTTATTGAAAAACGCCACCAAGGTAAACACCACGATCCCGGCCAAGGCCCGGATCAGGTGCCAGCGGAGTTCTTCCAGGTGGTCGATAAACGACATTTCTTTTTCTTCACTCATGGCCGGGCCAAGCTATTTTTACCCGTAAATTTAGGTCAATTTTTGGCTTTGTGATGATTGATCGTTCCATTTGGCCGCTTAACCGTCTTTGATCATGTCCCTTTTTAGCGTCGCTGGGCTTGCCTTTACGTTCGTTTTGGTGTTGGCCCTATTGGTGCTTTTTGTTATGGGAAAGCCTACGCCCAAGGCCGATGTGGCCCAGCCCGCCATCATCCTCACGTATGAGCCGCCTGAGGGCCCGGCCCCAGCAGCCTAAACTTTAGGGCTGCGCACTGGGTTTCGAGGCCACGGCTTCGCCTAAAAAATGTTTCCCTGTTAATTTACGGTCATGAACTCGTTGCCATCCCACCCGGGGCCCCCGGTTACCGTTTTAGGCGCGGGCCTAGTAGGCTCCCTGCTGGCCCTGATGCTGGCCCAGCGGGGCCACTCCGTGCAAGTGTACGAAGGCCGGCCCGACCCCCGCCGCGCTGGCTACACGGGCGGCCGCTCTATCAACCTGGCCTTGAGCGAGCGCGGCTGGCTGGCCCTCGAGCGGGCGGGCATGGCCGCCCCCGTGCGCGAGTTGGCCATTGCCATGCACGGGCGCATGATG
Source organism: Bernardetiaceae bacterium (assembly GCA_025454895.1). GTDB lineage: Bacteria > Bacteroidota > Bacteroidia > Cytophagales > Thermoflexibacteraceae > JALONO01. Next base: position 28,270 of record JALONO010000004.1, on the reverse strand, counting down.
CACGCGCCCGACGGCACGCTCACCTTCCAGCCCTACGGCCAGGCGGGCCAAGCCATTTATTCGGTGTCGCGGGGGCTGCTCAACCAAGCCCTCACCCACGCCGCCGAGCAGGCCGGGGCCAGTTTTTACTTTGGCCACCGTTGCCGCCGGGTGGACCTGGAGGCGCACACCATCAGCCTGCAAACTACTAACCATCAAACCAAAGAACTGGCCTACCTCGGTCCGCTCTTCGGGGCCGACGGGGCGTTCTCGGCCCTGCGGCAGGCCCTCCAGCGCACCGACCGCTTCAATTACTCCCAGCAGTACATCGACTACGGGTATAAGGAACTCACCATCCCGCCGGGGGCCAACGGCCAGCACCAATTGGAAAAACACGCCTTGCACATTTGGCCCCGGCATAATTATATGCTCATTGCCCTGCCCAACCCGGATGGCAGTTTCACCTGTACGCTGTTTTTCCCGTTCGAGGGCGAGACCTCGTTTGCCAGCCTGACCACGCCCGCGCAGGTGCAGGCGTTCTTTGCCGCCCAGTTTGCCGATGCCCAAGCCCTGATGCCCGACCTGGTGGAAGAGTTTTTTGCCAACCCCACCGGCTCGTTGCACACGGTGCGGTGCGGCCCCTGGGTGCGCGGCCAGGCCGCCCTCATCGGCGACGCGGCCCACGCCATTGTGCCGTTTTTTGGCCAAGGGATGAACTGCGGCTTCGAGGACTGCCGCATCCTCACCGAGCTGCTGGACCAGCAGCCCAGCGACTGGCCCGCCGTGCTGGCCGCCTACCAGCAGCAACGCCCGCCCCATGCCGATGCCATTGGCGAACTGGCCCTAGCCAACTTCCTGGAAATGCGCGACCTGGTGGCCGACCCCCGGTTTCTACTGCGCAAAAAAATCGAGGCCCAACTGCACGCCCGTTTCCCGCAGCACTGGGTGCCGCTGTACACGATGGTAACGTTCAGCCACTTGCCCTACGCCGAGGCCCTGCGGCTGGGCCAGCGGCAGGAGGCCATTATGCGGGCCGTGATGCAGGACCCCACCCTCACCGCCGACAACTGGGAACAGCGGCTGGACTTGGCCGCCCTGGCCCAACAAATGGCAACCGCTGGCTAATTTGACATAGAATCCCTAACTTTGCTTATAACATTTTTCTTAAACGAATGGGAAAAGCAACCAACACCCTCATCGGGTTTTTCTCCGGTATTGCCGTAGGTGCCGTGGTGGGTATGCTATACGCCCCCGATAAGGGCAACAACCTGCGCGACCGGGTGAGCTACCGCTTGGACAAATACATAGATGCCCTCAAAAAACTGACCGAGGCCCTGGCTGACCGCAAGGAAGAGGCCCCGCCCGTGAACAGTGCCAAAGCCGACGGCCAAAAAGTAGTGGGTGAAATCGTGAAGGAAGCCGAGAAGATCCACAGTGCCATCAACGACCTGGAGGGGCAGATCAAAAAAAAGTAGGCCCTCGCCAAACCAGGTAACTGACCCACCACTGCCCACCGGCGGTGGTTTTTTATTGGTGCCTAGAAGTTGCTGGCCTTGGTAACCATTGGGTAAAGGCGGAGGATTTTCCCTGCCGGGCGGTCAGGGCGGCCACGCTACCAACTATGCCAGACGTTCTTTTCCTCGGTGAAGAAACGGAGGGCCGCAAAGCCGCCCTCGCGGCCCAGGCCCGAGTTTTTGACCCCGCCAAAGGGCGTGCGCAGGTCGCGCACCAGCCAGCCGTTGAGCCACACGATGCCGCTCTCGAGCTGGGCCGCCACCCGGTGGGCTTGGGCCAAGTGGTTGGTGTGTACACTGGCCGCCAAACCATAGCTGGTGGCGTTGGCCAAAGCAATCGCTTCCGCCTCGTTGTCAAATGGTTGCAGGGTAACCACCGGGCCAAAAATTTCCTCCTGGTTGGTGCGGCAGGCCGGGCCTAGCCCTTCTATTACGGTGGGGGCCATAAAATACCCTTCAGCGCAGCGGCCGGGCACGGTTACCGGCTCGCCGCCGGTGAGCACGGTGCCCCCTTCGGCCTGGGCCAGTTGCACGTAGCCCAGCACCTTTTGCCGGTGGGCCGCCGAAATGAGCGCGCCCTGGTCAGTGGCCGGGTCCAAGGGGTCGCCCACCCGCAGGGCGCGCACGCGGGCCACCAGCTCGTCGCGGAAACGCGGGTACACGCTCCGCTCCACCAACATCCGCGGCCCACACAGGCAAATTTGCCCTTGGTTGGTAAAACCCGCCCGCAGCGCGGTGGCCAGAGTAGCCTCCCAATCGCAGTTAGCAAACACCACAAAGGGGTTCTTCCCGCCCATTTCCAACGAGAGTTTTTTAAACTGCGGGGCGGCCGCCAGGGCAATCTGCCGCCCGGTGGCGGTGCCGCCCGTAAACGAAATGGCCTTCACCTGCGGATGCTCCACCAAAGCTTGGCCCGCCTCGGGGCCTAGGCCTTGCACCAAGTTGAGCACGCCCGGCGGCAGGCCCACTTCCACGCAAATTTGGGCCAGTTTAAAGGCCGTGAGCGGGGCCAGTTCCGACGGTTTGGCCACCACGCAGTTGCCCGCCGCCAAGGCTGGGGCAATTTTCCAAGTAAACAAGTACAAAGGCAGGTTCCAGGGCGAAATGCACCCCACTACACCCAGCGGCTGGCGTAGTGTGTAGTTAAGCTGGCTAGGGGCGGTGGCGTGACTCTCGGAAAACTGGTGCAAAATGGCCGTGGCAAAAAACCGGAAGTTCTCCACCGCCCGCGGGATGTCCATCCGCCGGGCCAGGGCCAGGGGCTTGCCAGTATCCAGGCTTTCGGCCAGGGCCAGGGCCTCAGCTTGCTGCTCAATGGCCTGGGCAATTTTGAGCAGGTAACCCGCCCGCTCGCTCTCCGGCCGGGCCGCCCAGGCCGGAAAGGCCGCCTGGGCCGCCGCCACGGCCGCCTGCACCTGGGCCGCCCCGCCCCGGGCCACTTGGGCCATTACCTGGCCAGTGGCAGGGGCTACGCTGGGCAGCCAAGCCTCGCTCCCTTCAAAATGGCCGCCGATATAATGATAAATAGAAGTGAACATGCGGGTACAACTGAAGCAGGCAATTTACAATTTAATCGTCCCAGCAATGTACAACTCGCCTCACCTGGTTGGCCCCGCCAAGTTATTTATTGGTGGGTTTGCCGGCAGTTCGGCAAAAGCCGGCGATAAAATGGGCGATTTGTTCCGCTTGCCATAACAATTCATCGGTCAATGGGGTTATTTGGACAATTAATGGCGAGAATTCATCGTTTAGTTTTTGGTTGTTAAGAAGAAGTCTCTATATTTGAATCCCGCTTCTGTCAAACCCTATCTCCCTTTTGTCATGTTTCTCCTCCTAGTCCAAATCGGCCTCGCCCTTCTCGCCTACACCGTTATTTTGTTCATTTTGTTCCGGCGGCGGGCCAAGTCGTGGGCTAATGCCTTGCGGCCCCGGCCTGGACGGGACAACGACAGTTCGGATGGGGACGGCGGCGATGCCCGCATCGATGACATCCCCACGTTGGACCTGCCACCGGGCGTGTACGTGCTGCCTCCGGGCGCACCCGATCCGTCCAAACGCGGCCAGCCGGTAAAAAGTTAGCCGATTTCCCTCGCCCTCACCTGGGCAACTTGTCTGATCCCTCGCTGATCCCTCGCGGACGGCGAGGCTTATTTTGTGGCTAACTAGCCCACCGGTTCATCTTGCATTTTGATCAAAACTGGCCATCTCCCCGCCTGGCCAGGCTGCTACCTTTGAATGATAGCGAGACCAGAAACGCAATTATGGCTAAATTATTTTTGAATTATTTAAATATTTATTAGGAATAAAAAAAGTTGCGTCCAGATTGTTAAAAAGCCGTTGGCCTGGCCGTCATAACCATAAATTGGCATGGCTTTTACGCTTAAAAAACCAACGGGCCAATTGCCCGTATTTAGTTATCAAACATCCTCTTCTCCATGACCCCCTTATCACTTTTCCGTTTTACCTGGCTAGTGGGCCTGCTCATTGTCGTTTGGCAAGGCCCCGCTCTGGCGCAAACCAAGCGCGGTGAACCCAACTTAGAACCTTACAAAGCCGAGATCAAAAAAGCCCGCCAGGGCGACGTGGCGGCCATTTTGGCGGTAGGTGCCTTGCACCAAGCCGCCCCGATGGACGTGGACGAGATCAAAGACTACAAAGGAGCCGCCAAATGGTATTTGCGGGCCCTCAACCCTAAATACCTGGCCCAACCGGCCCAACTGTTCGAGGCCAAGTTTCAGTTGTTCCAATTATACTTTTTCGGCGGTTACGGCCTCAAGCCCAACCCGGTGCTGGCCCAGCAGTATTTTAACGAGGCCCTGGCCCTGCGCCAACCGGCCAAGTATTTCGATTACCAACCTAATTTGTTCCTCAAAGATTTTTACGCCGTTTACCAACAAGCCCAAACCGGCGACCCGGCCGCCAACCTGCACTATGCCCGGTTGCTGCACGAGTTTGACATGATCAACCACCACGAGGCTATCAATGCGCTGGCCAAAGCCGCCGTGGACCCCGATGCCGCTTACCTGCAAGCCAAATGGCAGGCCATGTTTGAGCACTATCGGGCTTACGGGCACAGCAATTTGGACAAGGCCCGCCATTTTGAGATGATGCAACAATACCAGCAGCGCGGTAGCCAAATCGCCTGGCTAGAATGGCCTTGGCTGGCCCGGCAAGTAGAAGTAGCCTCGCTCCGCCTGGATAACGAAAAAGCGTACCAACTGCTGGCCAAGTTCCCGGCCGTAAACCCGGAAATGAAGTTCAAATCGCTAGTGATTTTGGAGCGTTACCAAAAGGGCATCCCCCGGCTCATTACTTTGCGCCAACTAGCCGCCGTAACCAACCACGGTCTGGACGAAACTGGGTTGGCCCCTGCCGCCGGCCTGTTGAAGGAGTTTGCCCAGTTCGACGGCAAAACCGGCAGTATCGAGGGCCTGGGCAAAACCCTGGACGCCCACCCGGACACCCAAGGCCAAATCCAAATTGATCAGGCCGGGCTGCGCCAAGGTTTTGGCGGACAGGTAAAACCTTTTTTGGCCTTGCAACGGCAGCTCAGCCAACCCGTGGTGAAAGAACTGGCCGGGCCAGCCAAGTACGATGCCTACCAAAAGCAGTTGCGCGACTTGGTGGATCGGATTGTTAGCCAAGTGAAGCAGCCGGTGCGCTTGGTAAGCTGGGAGCGGGCCTTGAAGGCCGACCCTTGGCTGCAACCGCTGGCCGCCCAATACCAAGGCCGCCTGGCCCAGCGTTTTCTGGAATTTGGCATCGACAGCACCAACCTGGTGTATTACCACGAAATGGCCAACGTGGACGAACTCAATTTCAAGAGTTTGGACCATGGCAAGCGCTACGTGGCCGATATGCTTACCCGCCTGCCCCTGCCCGCGCCCGCCCCTCCGAAAAAGACTCCCATCGAGGAGCGAAAACTGATTTTGGCCCAGAACGAACGCACCAAATTAGAACAAGGTAAACTGGTCAACTTTGCCAAGAAAAAAGTTATCGGCGATGTGATAGGCCCCGACCCCTCGGTGAGCGAAATTGAGCGGCTCAACAAAATGGTACAAAACGACCCCTGGATGCAACCCGAAGGCTCCGAAAAATACTTTGAGTACACGGCCACCAGCACCAACTGGTTCAGCGGGCAAATCCAGCGGGGCAACATCTTATATTACTACCGGCTCATCCGCCGCAACCCTAACGACAAATTCCAACTCGAGATTTACCAAGTGGCCAACGACGAGTCGAACCTGGTGTTCAACGCCCAGGTAAAAGCCTTCGGCAACGAAAAAGACCGACAATTTGAGGTGCATGTGTATAACGCCCGGCACAAGGTGTACACCTGGGTGCCCAGCGAGCGCGACTACCTCAAAGTAACCTACCGCGCCGACGGCGACCGGATCGACCACCTGCCCGTGGGCAACGTGGCCCAATGCGTGGACCGCAACCACGGTTACGCTCCCGATTTTGCCAGTAAAAAAATCAACCCGGACGAATTTACCGAGCAGGCCGCCATCCGCTCGGCGGTGCAATGCTTTATTTTAGAGTACAACCGCGCCCTGCGCACTATCTAAATTATTGATTTTCAGAGGAAAAAGCGGCCTAACGCCGCTTTTTTTCTTTTAGGAAATCGAGGCGGCGGGTTTTGCATCGGCTATCTCGCTACGGCATCAGCTGGCCAGTGGGGCGCGGCGGTACGCATCCGTCCCCGCGCCCGGGCGGGGTTGGCCACCTTACGTTTTTGGCCCGGCCCATCGTTTTTACCCCCACTTGCCCGAACTTGGGGGCCAAATCAGCTCAGGATGCCGCTATTTGCCCAGCCATTTCCCTTCGTCCGGCCCGCTTGGCTACTGCTGACCTGGCTGCTGTTGCCCGGGGCGGCCCTGGCCCAGATCGGCGGGCGGCAATCGTTCGCGTTTTTGCTGCTGCCCGCCAATGCGCGCACCACCGCGCTGGGCGGCGTGAACCTCACCGCCGACCACCGCGACCCCAGCGGTTTTTTGGCCAACCCCGGCCTTAGCGCCGACACCGCCCATGCGCACGTGAGCCTGGGCCTGGCCGGGCTGAACGTAGGGGCTACTTATAGCACCCTTACCGGGCTGCTGCGACGGGGGCCACAAGCCCGGCTGGGCCTAGGGCTACAATACCTTAGCTACGGCCAGTTTGCTGGCTACGATGCCACCGGCGCGCCCACGGGCAGTTTCAATGCCCACGACTACGCCCTCACCTTCCATTACAGCCACACCCTGGCCCCGTTTACCCTGGGGGCCAACCTCAAGTTGGCCGGTTCCAACTTAGGCGGGTTTACGGCCACCGCCCTTTTGCTGGACCTGGGCGGCACCTTTGTTCACCCGCGCCGCGACCTGCGGGTGGGCCTGGCCATCAAAAACCTCGGCGCGGCCCTGAGCAACTACCTGCCCAGCACCGACCTGGCCCTGCCCTTTGATGTGCAACTGGGCGTTTCGTTCAAGCCGGAGCGGATGCCGTTGCGGTTCTCGTTCACGGCCCACCAACTGGCCCCGCCCGGTAACATCGCGTACAACGACCCCGCGCTGGACCGCCAGTTGGACAATAATGGTAACCTGGTGAGCCGCCAAATTAGCTGGACCGACCGCCTAAGCCGCCACTTGGTGCTGGGCGGCGAGTTTCTGGTACACCCGAATTTTAACCTGCGCTTGGGCTACAACTTTTTGCAGCGACGCGAGCTGAGTTTGCCCCAACGGCGCGCCCTCAGCGGGTTTGCCTTGGGTTTCATGCTCAAAATCAGAACGTTCGAGATCTCCTACTCGTACAACGTGCGGCACGTAGCGGGCGGGCTAAGTTGGCTGGGCCTCAGCTTTGACCCGCGCACGCTGGCCAAACGCCGCAAAACGGTTAAATAGTGGGCTGGATGATTGCCATTTTTTTATTTTCTGCTGATTTTCAAAAGATTACGGCGTATTGGGGCGCACGAGCTTACCCCGCGAAGGTTGGAGATCAGTGCGGTGATGCCCCCGGCCCGTCGACTGTGAAAACGCCGGAGATTTGGCGGTCAATCTTCACAACCAGCCGTCTGGCTTGATGCCGGGCGGGCGCATTTACATCATCTTAAAAAATTTACAGGTTGTATTGGTTAAAATCCTACTTTATTCCCGCCTTTCACCGCCAATTGGGGGCTTTTGGCCGAGAATCCCCAGTGGCATTACGGCACGATCAATTTTTGGAAACATAATTGTTGCTAGACTTTTTGAAACCCCTTGCTTATGAAATCTGCATGGTTGCCTTTGGTGGCCGGTTATCTGCTGGCCCATCCCGCCCTTGGCCAAAACTACAGCACTGGCTGCTTGTTCGACTCGGCCAAATATGAAAGCGTGCCGCTTACCGTGCCGCTAAGCCGGGGCGATTACCGGGTGCCCTCCCAGGTTTCGTTGCGCAAGTATTGCCCCACCCCGCAGGACCAAGGGGCCACCGGCACTTGCACGGCCTGGGCGGCGGCGTACGCGGGCCGTACTATTTTAATGGCCCAGCGGCGGGGGGTTAGTGGCCAAGCCGTAGTGGACCTGGGCCGTTTCTCGCCTTCGTTTGTTTACAACCAGATCCGCCAAACGCCCGACTGCCGCTACGGAACCTACATTGTGGATGCCATGCACGTGCTGAAAACCCAGGGCACGCCGCTGTTCAACGATTTTGGCTTCCAGTGCGAGCGCAGCGTGAACCCGGCCGACCGCCTGAAAGCCCGCGACCACCTGATTATGGACTACAAGCGGCTGTTTTTGTACCAAGGCGGGGCCAAATCGGCGGTGTTGCCCGGAGTGAAAAAAAGCCTGGCCGAGGGTAAACCCGTGATTATCTCGATCCAATGCTTTAAGTCGTGGGACAACGTGCGCGACGTGTGGAACCCGCCCGCTGGTTACAACGATGCCAGCAAGGGCTACCACGCCGTAACGGTAGTGGGCTACGACGACCAGAAATATGGCGGGGCGGTGGAAATCATGAACAGTTGGGGTCCCAAATGGGCCAACAACGGCTTTTTTTGGATGCGCTACAAAGATTTTGAGACCCACTGCGTGGAGGCGTTCGAAATGGCGGATTTTGCGGCGGCAGCTCCCGGCGGCTTGAGCGGCCAGGTCAAAAAGGACAATGGCAAAACGGAAGGGTACACCCCAGTAGCGAACACCAACAAGTTTAGGGGCGAGGTGGCGTTGCGCAAGCAAGACTACAAGCCCATTGAGGTAGTACTGGACCGGGGCATTTACCGCACTCGGGCCGCCTTGGCCGCTGGCACGTCGTTTCAGTTGATGCTGAGCCATCAAGAGCCAGTGTACCTCTACGTGCTCAACGTGGACGAGGCCCAGCGGGGCAAACTGTTGCTCCCCCGGCCAGGTTACAGCCCGTTGCTCAGCTACCGGCGGGGGGTGCTGCCCTTCCCCAGCGAAGACGATTACCTACAACTGGATGCGGCCCGCAATAGCGACCATTTGGTCATGCTCTACTCGCGCAAAGCCTTGGATACTAAGCAATTGATCGCTAAACTGAACGCCACCAGCGGTTCCGTAACCGACCGGCTCAGCCAAGCCTTGGGCCGCGACCTAATTGCCCCGGCCAGCATCCAATACGCAAACAATTCCCCAAGCTTTAGCTTACGCGATGCGGGCGGCCCGGGCAGCGTGGTCCCGGTGATCATCGAGTTGCGGAAGTAGAAAGCCGCCCAGTGGTGGTGCAGTTAAACGGTGGACGGCAACCGGAGTTTTACCGTGGTGCCCACCCCAAACTCGCTGCGGATATCAATGCTGCCCTTGAGGCGGTCCACCGTTTGTTTCACGATGTAAAGGCCCAGGCCCGAGCCGTTGGAACTTTCGGTAGCCCGGAAAAACATGTCGAATACCTTGGTCAAAAACTCCGGCCGGATGCCGATACCGTTGTCGGCCACGGTGATTTCGCAAACTTTATCTTTGACCTCAATCTCAATAAGGATATAGGAAGGGGCGTTGCGGGGATTGTAATATTTGATGGCGTTCGCGACGAGGTTGCGTAGGATGATGTCGATCCGCAGTTTGTCGCCCCGGAAGCTGTCCACTTCGCCCCGGATATCCACTTTCTTCTCGATGGTCTCGAAACCATCCATATACGTAAAATCGGAGAGGCATTGGCGGATCAGTTGGCCAAAATCAATGGATTGCTGCTGGCTTTCCACCCGGTTAGCCTTGGCGTAGTTCAGCATCGACTTCACAAACTCATCGAGGCGGCGCACGCTTTGCTCCATGTGGTCTAAGCTCTCCTGGGCTAACGACGGATCCAGCTTGATCACGTTGATCAACCCCAGCATGGAGGTGAGCGGCGAGCGGATGTCGTGCGAGACTTTGTAAACCAGTTGGTCTAGTTCAAAATTACGCTCCTCCATCTCTTCCAGGGTTTGCTCCAACTGGGCGCGCTGTTGCAGCAGTAGCTCACTTTTTTCTTCCAACTCGGCGTTGATCAGCTTCAGGCGCTCTTGGTTTTGGGCCAGTTCTTGGTTTTTAGCGGCCAGGGCTTCGTTCCGTTCTTGAATGTCGCGGTTTTTATTGCGGGTGTTTACCAGCAGCTTTTCAATATCGCGCTCGGCGTTTTTCCACTGGTCAATGTTTTGCATGGACCCGATGATGGACCGGGGCGAACCATCGGCGTGGTGCTCGAGCACCTTCATGCGGTCGAGCACCCACAGCCATTGGCGGTTGGCGTGTTTGATCCGGTACTCGGCAGCCACCAGGGTGTCTTCGTGGTCGCTCGTGGCCAGTTGGCGCACGGCGGCATCGTACTTAGTTTTTTCGGAGGGGTGCACTAGTTGGTTAAGCTGCACCCGGCCCGAGAGCACGTCCAGATTGGTGTAGCCTAGCACCTCGCTCACGGTGCTATTGGTGAAGATGTAAACCTGTTGGTCCAGGTCGTACACGTACATAAAATTGGGCAAGGTGCTAAACACCGATTGCAAGAACGCCTCTTTAGACTTCAGCTCCCGTTCGGCTTGCTTGCGCTCAGTAATATCCACATCCATGCAATACAGCTCCACCACCTCGCCTTCGCGCAGGAGCGGGACGATGGTGGTAAAAATCCACAACCGGCGGTTGCTACTGGTTACCACTTCTACTTCGGCCGGCGGGGTGGGTTGCTTGGTTTGCACCACCGCGTCAATAGCCGCCCGGATCGAGCCAAGGCTGCCCCCCAGCGACACGAACACATCGTCCATTTGCTTGCCAAGGGCTTGCTCGGCACTGATGCCGTACTGAGCCGTGCTGGTAGGGTTCCAATAACGGATCACCCCGTCAAGCCCAAATCCTTGTACGGCCACCAACGGGGTATTTTCCAACATGGCGGTGGCCAGGCTCGTGTTCACTGGGCTAAGGGCATTAGGCGATAAGATGGCTGTACTTGCTACCATGAGGGAAAGGCCGGGTCAAGGAGCCGTGCCAGAGGGCGAAAAACGCACTAACTGGTTTGGGCCTATCCATCCAAGCCAATGATCAATTATAAGGCAATATTACTAAATATATCCAAGTTTGCCCCGTACCCTAGCCAAGGTTTGCCGGGCCACGGCACGGGCTTTTGCTTCGCCTTCTTGCAATTTTTTGTCCAATTCGGGCAGGTGGGTCATGTAAAAGGTGAAAATTTCCCGCTCTTTGGCAAAACCTACCAGCAAGGCTTCGAGTAGGGCCTTTTTGGCGTGGCCGTAGCCATAGCCTCCAGCTAGGTAGTTTTGCCGCATTTGGGCGGTTTGCTCGGGGCTGGCCACCAGGGCATAGAGCTTAAACACGTTGCAGGTATCGGGATTTTTGGGCTGCTCCAGCGGGGTGCTGTCGGTAACGATGCTCATTACCTGCTTTTTCAACTCATTTTCCGGTAAAAACACATCGATGATATTACCATAGCTTTTGCTCATTTTCTGCCCGTCAGTGCCGGGGATGGTTTTCACGTCTTCGGTAATCTTGGCTTGGGGCACCACAAACACCTCGGCATCGTAGTAATGGTTGATGCTGCTGGCAATGTCGCGGGCCATTTCCAGGTGCTGCTCCTGGTCTTTGCCCACGGGCACAAAGTGAGCGTCGTACAAAATAATGTCGGCCGTTTGTAGCACGGGGTAAGTAAACAGGCCCGCGTTTACATCGGCCAGGCGGTCGGCTTTGTCTTTGAACGAGTGGGCGTTGGCCAGCATGGGGTAGGGCGCAAAGCAATTGAGGTACCAGGCCAGTTCGCACACTTCTGCCACCCGCGACTGGCGGTAGAACACGTTTTTCTCCGTATCGAAGCCGCAGGCCAGCCAAGCGGCGGCCACCGCGTTAGTGTAAGCCTGCCGGGTGGTGGCGTCTTTGATGGTGGTGAGCGAGTGCAAGTCCGCGATAAAGAAAAAAGCCTCGTTTTGCGGGGCTTGGGCCAGCGCAATAGCGGGCTGGATGGCCCCCAGCAAGTTGCCCAAGTGGGGGCGGCCTGAACTTTGGATGCCGGTGAGGATGCGTGCCATTTATTGAGAAATACCGGGGCGAATGAGTGAGCAAATGATGACCTGGCCAGTTAATTCATCAGGAAACCATTTTTTTTCAATAACATTCGCCCCATTTTCGTGTGGATTAAGTTGAAAAGGTGAAACGACCGAGCGGGGAGGCCCAAGGTCAAAAACCAGACTGCGAAGTTAAGCCAAAACCCTTGCCTAACCTTGCCAGGCCCGGGCGGCGGGGGCGTACCTGCCACCTCCCACCTCGCTTTCTCCAATTGACTGACCTCTTTGCCATTGCCCGTTTCCTCATTTAACCTGTTGACAAACAAGACATTCAATCAATTATGGCCCTCATTAAACCTGTGCGCGGCATCCATCCGGTGTTTGGCCGCGAGTGCTTTTTAGCCGAAAACGCCACCGTGGTAGGCGAAGTAACCATGGGCGACTATTGCAGCGTGTGGTTCAATGCCGTGGTGCGCGGCGACGTACACTACATCAAAATCGGGGATTATACCAACATCCAAGACGGGGCGGTGATCCACTGCACCTACCAAACCGCCCCCACTACCATTGGCAGCCGGGTATCGGTGGGGCACGGGGCCATTGTACACGGCTGCACCGTGGAAGACGAGGTGCTCATTGGCATGGGGGCCATGGTGCTGGACCACGCCGTGGTGCAAACCGGGGCCGTGATCGCGGCCGGGGCCGTGGTGCTCGAGCGCACCGTGGTGGAGGCGGGCTACCTGTACGCGGGCGTACCGGCCAAAAAAATCAAGCCCGTGGACGATAAACTGCGCGAAATGCTCACCCGCATTGCGGGCAATTACGTGAAGTACGCGGGCTGGTTTACTAACCCGGAAGGATCATAAGCCAAAACGGATCGCAGGTTTTTTGGGCCGATCGGTGAGAATTCTATCAGAAAAAAGCGATCTACGGCCCAACTGCTACCAAAACCAAATTGAGATTGTGTGTTTTCTATTTTTTAAATAATTGATAATCAAAGAGATAAATCATTTAATCCTGTAATCATTTATTCATTTGATTACTACTCACTCCACAACTGCCTGGGGTGAGGCATGGGCACGGCTTGGCCGTTTTCCTCAAAATGCTGGGCGTAGTTTCCGTGGAGCAGGCGCAAATCGGCGGGCCGGATGTCGCGCGGGTCCGCGTGCCCCATCACGTGGGTGAGTTCCAGCATGTCATCGTGAAAGCCCTTGTAAAACTTGTGCACCCGGGTGGCTTTCTCGGGCAGCACCAGGCCGTGGATGCGCCAGGCGTTGTTGGTAGTGATGCCCGTGGGGCAGTGCCCGGTGTGGCACTTGAGGGCCTGGATGCACCCCAGCGACAACATGGCCGCCCGGGCGGAGTCGACCACATCGGCCCCGTGGGCAAAGGCCAGGGCCGCGTGCACGGGCGTGAACAGCCGCCCCGAAGCACTAATGGTTACCTGGTCGCGGATTTTGGCCTCCTTGAGCTTGCGGTCCAGGTAGGCCACGCTCTCCACTGCCCCGCCGTAGCCCACGTAGTTGACAAACAGGTTAGGCCCCGCCCCGGTGCCGCCGTCGGCCCCATCGATTTGGATGGCATCCGGGCCGTGGCCGGTGGCCTGCATGGCCGCCACCAGCAGGTCGATTTCGGCGGGCTGGCCCACGGCAAACTTGATGCCCACCGGTAGTTGGGTCAGTTGTCTGATCCGCTCGATAAAGGCCATGAGCTTGGCCAGCGTGTCTTGCGGGGAACTGCCCAGCAACTCGGCGTGCTGGGGCGGGCTAATCACCGATTTGTAAGGCTCCACCTTGCGCACGGCGGCAATTTCGGGAGTTACCTTCTCGGCGGGCAGGTGGCCCCCGATGCCCGGCTTGGCCCCTTGCGAAATCTTGAGCTGCACCATGCGGATGTGGGGGTTGGCCCGCACCAGGTCCACCAGCAGTTGCTCGTTAAGGGCACGGGTGGGCTGGCCGTTGGGCAAGGTGGCGTGGTCGCCCACCCCGAATTTGCCCGTACCGATCTGGAACACCACGTCGTTACCGGCCGCGCCGTGGGGGCCGTAGCCGCCCTCGCCCGTATTCACGTAACAAATGCCCTTGGCCCCGTAGCTGATGCACTCGGCGGCCTTCCAGTTGAGCGAGCCGTAGCTCATGGCCGACACGTTGACGCAATTTTTGACCACAAACGGTTGCACGCCGGGCCGGTGCTGGCCAATTACGCACTCGTAGCTGGCCGGGCTGGCCTGGTAAGCCGGGAAATTGCGGTGTAGCACCCGTACCTGGGCCGTGTTGTCGCCGCTGTTCATATCCAACTCGGTACCAAAACTGCTAAGCGCTTTAACACCGTGGGCTTTTTGGTAGATGTAATCGCGCACGATTTTGGGGATGGGCCGCCCGTTGATGTTGGTCTCGTTGAAATATTGCAGCACTTTGTCCCGAAAAAGGTCTTCCACCAAGTACCGGCCCCGGCCCACCGGTCCGTAAATGCGCACCAAGGCGTGGTCGTCCTGCACAAAGTGGTCGTGCACAAACAACAGCCCAATTCCCACCGCGAGGCAAGCCGCCGCCGCCCACGGGTAAAAAAACAACAGGGGCAGCCCGGCCAGCAGCAAGCCAATGGAGGCGTATTTGACTGGTTTTTGCAAGGGCGGCTCGTAGCTGGGCGGCACCAAGGCCCCATCTTTACCCTTTTGGGTGATTTTTTTGCCGAAGGCCCGGCCCTCAGCCGAAGTTTGGTACGCCATAACAAACGGTGGTTAACCCAAGCGGAAACCCGCATTGGTCCAGCTAAGTAATTGATGGGCGGGCAGTTTTGCAAATCAGGTGAGCACCCTACCGGTCGTGGGGGGCGGAGTCGGCGGGCTGCCGGGGCAAGCTGAGGATAAAAGTTGCCCCTTTGCCCAGTTGGCTTTCCACGGTGAGGTGGCCGCCCAGTTTGTCCACAATGGTTTTCACGATGGCCAGGCCCAGGCCGGTGGACTGCTCGTTGGCCGTGGGCCGGGCGGAGAGTTTCTGGAACTTGCGGAACAGTTTGGCGCGGTCGTCGTCGCTGAGGCCGGGGCCTTCGTCGCGCACGGCGATGCTCACCTGGCCAGTGGTTTGGCCCAGCGAGAGGTACACCGCGCTGCCCAGCGGCGAAAATTTGATCGCGTTTGACACTAAGTTGTCCACCACGCGCTGCACGGCATCGGGCGCGGTGTGCACAATGGGGCTGGCCAGATCGTTGCTCACAAACAGGCGGATATTTTTGGCCTGGGCGGCCTGCCTTTGGGCCAGCAGCACGTCGTTTACCAGGTCGGGTAGGTGGGTGGGCACCAGTTGCCAGCCCGTTTGCTGCTCCAAGGCGTTTACGTCCAGCAGTTCCCGGATCATCTGGTTGGCGTGTTGCACCGTCTCCCCAATTTTTTGCAAATAAGTATGCTGATCTGGGTTGAGGTTGCCCTCCATCGCCACCAGTTTCGAAAGCCCTGCCACGGCGTTCAGGGGCGAGCGCATGTCGTGGGCGAGCATGCTCATGAGGTCGTTTTTATCGTTATTGAGCAACTGAAGTTGTTGGTTTTGCTCACTCAGGGTATGATTTTTGGCTAAAATCTCCCCTTGCTGGAGGTTCAGTTGGCGGTTGAGATTTTTGTTGCGTCGGCGCGACTTCCACATCAAATACCCAAAAACCGAAGCCAATATGGCCACCACAAGGGTGAGGTAGAAGGCCTGCTCGTTGCGCACGCGAGCGTAGCTTTCGCGCAGTTGGGCAAAAGCCCGCTTGTCCTCGGCGGCCTGGTGGGCTATTTTTTCTTCCAAACTCTCAATGGTTTGGGCTTGCTGGGGCAGCAGCCGCTGGTTCACTGTGCCCAACAAGGCGCAGTAGCGGCGGTCGGTCTGGCACAACTCGGTAAGCAGTTGGCTCCACTGGGGTAGCTCGGCGGTGGGAGCACCGGCCAGCCCGCCCCGCAGCAAGTTGAGGGCCTTAGGCGAGTGGCCCAACTGGTGGTATAACCGGCCCAGGTCCAACTTGGCCTGGGTAAGCCCGGGGCCGGGGGCCAATTCGCCCAGTAAGTAGGGAGCGGCCTGTTCGGCCAGTTTGAGGGCCTGATAACGCTGCTTTTGCCCTAATTTTACCTGGGCTTGCCCCACCAGCAGGGCTATCCGGGCCACCGTGTCGCGCGGGAGGGCGGCTAGGGCTTGCTGGCCTTGGGCCAAATGGGCCTCGGCCTCGGCCCAGTCGCCCACGGCTTGGTGGCAGCGCGCCAAGGCCACCTGGGCCAAGGCGATTTGCTGGGGTTTTTGGGCTTGTAGAGCGGCTTGCAGGGCCTGCAAGGGCTGGGTTTGGCAGTCGAGTAAATCGGCCTTAGCCCGGCGGTCCAGTTGGCGGCTTTCCCTTTGGAAACGCTCCCACTGGGCCGAGGTGAGTTGGGACCGTACTTGATGGGCTTGCTGGGCAAAGTGTTGGTGCTGTTCCAGATCGTCCAGGGCGAGGCACACATCCAGCAGGTGCCGCAAAGTTTTGTAGGCGGTATAATGGTCGTTGGCGGCTTGGGCGCGCGCAAGGCTGTGCTCGGCCAGTTGCAGTTCGGTGCGCCAGGCGTTTTGCTGGGCGGTGGCAAGGCTATCGACCGGGCGTTGGCCCCGCACGGGCCAGGCCAGCCCCCAAGCCAGCCAAATGGACAGGGCCATTACCCTGGCCCAGGGGTGGATTTTCATGATTTGATAGCGGCAAAAAAGCAAAACAGCCGAGCAAGGCAGGCCCGCTAAGGCCCAGGTTTGCTAGTTTCTAATTCCATTAATCAATTTTACGGCCAATTGCACAGTGTTAATCTAAATAGCTGTTTTTCAGTGATTTTAGTCAGAAAAACCAGCCGTTTGATTGCCCAAATAGCCCTTCAATTGGCCAAACGGTTATTTTTCTTTCAAATAAACGTGGAACTGGGTGCCCTGGTTCACCTGGCTCTCGACCTCAATTTTGCCGCCCAGCATCTCCACCTGGGTTTTTACCAGGTACAGGCCCATGCCTTTACCGTCCACGTGGTGATGGAACCGCTGGTAGAGCTTGAACAAGTGATCGCCCTGGGTGGCCAGGTCCATGCCCAGGCAGTTGTCGGAAAAGGTGATTACCAAGCAGTTAGGCCGCTCGGGCAAGCGTTTACTGCTCACCGTGATCACGGGCGGGCGGCCTGGATGCTGGTACTTAATGGCGTTGCCGATTAGGTTATAGAAGATGCTGCTCAAATAACTACGGGTGGAAACCAGGCCCGCCACCTCGGTAAAATCAGTGTGGATGGTTACCTGCTGGGTTAAAATGGGTTGGCCCAGCAGGGCTTTGACCAAGTCCACCTCTTGGGCAAAATCCACCCAGAGTTTCTGCTCATCCTTGGCCCAGGTTTCGGCCAAAATCTGGTTCAGGTCGCGCACCACGGTGTCCAACCCTTGGGCCGAATTGCGGATTAGGTTTAACAGCTCGCGGTTATCGTCGTTTACCAGGCCCTGTAGCTCCATCACGTTGATGAGGCCCAGTAGCGAGGCCACGGGCGCGCGCAAGTTGTGCGATACCACGTGGCTGTAATGGCTCAATTGGGTGTTTTTCTCGATGAGGGCCTGGTTCATCTGCTGCCAATGGCTGTGTTCTTCTTTGCGTTCGGTAATCTCGATCTGGCCAATGACCACGCCCAATACCTGGCCCTGCGAGTCCACCACGGGCGTAAACGACACATCGAACCACCGTACCCTCCCTTTGGCATCGGTAGGCCACAGGTGCTCAAACCGCAGGTTTTGCTTAAACTCGATGGCTTCGTTAAAATAGTGGGCAAACTGGCCCTTCATCTCCTCGGTCTCGAAATACTCATTGAAATGGCGGCCCACTTCCAGGTTAAGTTGGTACAAGTACCGAAACCGCTCCACCAACCGCTGGTTGGCCAACACAATCCGCCCTTCGGGATCGAGCATGAGCATGCTTTGCCAGCCCTGGTTAATCATGCCCAGCAAATTTTGCCAAGCCGCCTCTTTTTGCTGGTAGTTAAGCCGCTGGGCGGTAACGTCGGTGCTCACTACCATGGCCGTGGCGGGCTGGTCTTGATGGGCCTGCACCAAAAATTTATAGATATGGAGATAGACCAATTGGCCTTCCGGGTTGGCGTAGCGGTACTCGTATTGTTCGGGCTTTCCAGAGTCGAACAACCGTTGATAACTAGCCTGCACCATGGGCCAATGCTCGGGCAGGGTGAGGTCTCGCACGTGGCGGCCTACCAAACTGCTGGGCTTAGGGTCGCGGCCGTGGTAGTAATTAATGGTACCTTGGGACGAAACGCACAAAATGGCATTGGGCGCATTCTTAGCTAACAAACCCTCAATAGTAGGCACAGAAGCGGATAAAGGAAGCATGACAAAAAGTGAGCGCAAGCTAAAAAGTACGCCCTAAAACCATAAAAGTAAGGATGAGACAAACTATCTCGTTGATAACAAGCCTATAAGCCTAACCTAAACGGCTGGCCGTTATCACCTGGCTAACAGCTAACGAGCATGAAAAATGGTCGACTTAGGAAAAGGTCTGAACAAAAAATCAGCACTGAAAAAGCAAAAAAGAAAAGGTTGACTTTTAGAAATCCTACAAAAATAAGGCTATTTTTTTGAATAACAAACAAAAACCAAGCTCTAAACAAGTAATTTTTTAAAGGAGAACATCCGCTAACTCGATTAAGTAGTGGTTCGTCGGTTGTTTAGGTAGATTGGTGGCGGTTTTCCCTCCATTGGACGGTTGAAGAAAACCGGGAAACTATTTGGGCTACTGCCTACTTTTCCTTCAAATAAATGTGGAACTGGGTGCCCTTGTTCACCTGGCTCTCAACCTCAATTTTGCCGCCCAGCATTTCCACCTGGGTTTTTACCAAATACAGGCCCATGCCCTTGCCATCCACGTGGTCGTGGAACCGCCGGTAGAGCTTGAACAAGTGATCACCTTGAACGGCCAGGTCCATACCCAGGCCGTTATCGGCAAAGGTGAGGCAGCACAATTGGGGGCTTTCCGGCACGGCCCGGCTGGTGAGGGTGATCACTGGCGAACGGCCCGGTTTGTGGTATTTGATGGCGTTGCTGATCAAATTAAGGAAAATGCTGCTCAAAAAGCTCTTGATGGACGACACGCCCGGCACCGCGCCAAAATCGGTTTTAACGGTAACGTTGTTGCGTTGGATTTCCATGGCCAGCAACGATTTCACCATCTCGGTTTCATGGGCAAAGTCAACGTACACCTTCTGCTCTTCCATGGCCCGCGTTTCGGACAGGATGCGGTTCAGGTCGCGGATCACGGTATCCAGCCCCTGGGCCGACTCGCGGATAAAGCCCAGCACCTCACGGTTTTGGTCGTTGACTAAGCCCTGTAGTTCCAGCAAGTTGATCAGGCCCAGCAGCGAGGCCACGGGGGCGCGCAAGTTGTGCGACACCACGTAGCTGTAATGATTAAGGCGGGTGTTTTGGGTTACCAGCACCTCGTTCATTTTTAGCAGCCGTTCTTCGTCTTCCTTGCGTTTGGTAATGTCCAATTGGGCAATTACCACGGCCAGCAGTTCTTGGTTGGCCCCCAACACCGGCGAATAGGTAACATCGTACCACACAGCGTGCCCACTGGGCGCAGTGGCAAACTGAGCCTCGTAGCGGAAAATGCTTTTTTTCCGCTTGATCTCGGCAAAATGCTTGACGAAATCGGCCTTTAGTTCGTCGGTGGTGAGGCACTCAACAAATGGCCGCCCGGGCTGCATATCGATGTTATAGTGCTCTTTAAACTTGGCGATAAACTTATGGTCGGCCAGGATCACCCGGCCCCCGGCATCGAGCAAAACGGTGTTCTGCAAGCTATTGTCGATGGTGGCGCGCAAGTTACGGCGGGTGTCTTCAATTTGCTGGGCCGCCAGGCGGCTGGCGGTAATGTTGCGGCCCACTACAAAGGCTGCGGGTTGGCTTTCGTCCGTGTCTTTGATGAGCGACTGGTAAATCTGGAGAAAGGTGGGTTGCCCCTCTTGGTTTACATATTGGTACTCAAACTGTTGGGGCTGCCCGGTCTCAAACAACCGTTGGTAGTTGGCCTTTACCAGGGACCAGTTTTCGGGCGTGGTGAGGTCTTGCACCGTTTTGCCCACCAGGCTGGCCGGGTCGGGATACTCGAGCGTGTGGATATATTCAATCACCAATTGGTTACTCACCCGCATAATCAGGTCGGGCGAACTTTCCACCAGGGCCTTGTAATAGGCTTCTTGGCGTTCCACCTCGCGCTTAAGGGCCAGGGTACTTTGCAGGTTTTGGTTAAGTTCCTCTTGGCGGGTGCTCAGTTCTTGGTTGAGCCGTTGTAGTTCGTTGGCCAGCCGGTCGCGGTCCAGTTCGTTTTGTTTCTTTTGGGTGATCTCGCGCACGATCCGCAAGGCTTGGTTAGCCGTGTAGCGCACCGAGCGTGATTCGTAGTACCGATCGGCCCCGTCAGCAAACAGCTTATATTCAATGGTTTGGGGCACCCCGGTCTCGATGGCCCGGCGGTTGGCCCCCATGATCAATTCTACTACCGAGGGGGTTACTTGGGCATCCTTGATATTGCTGCCCACAATTTGGGCGGAGGGGATGAACGTTGCCCCATCGCCTTCCACAAACTCCAGGTAATCGCCCGCCTCGTTCATGATAAAGATGTTGTCGGGGATGGCACTGAGGATGGCCCGTTGCTGTTCTTCTTTTTGGCGTACCCGTTCCTCGATCAACCGGCGGTCGGTAATGTCGCGCACAATGCGCAGGGCTAGGTTTTTGCCGTAGCGCACCGCCCGCGACTCGAAGTGGTGAAGCTGCCCATCGGAGAGCATCATGTCGTACTCGAGGCAGTGTACTTGGTTGGTGTCGATGGCCCGGGCCACGTGATCCAGGATTTTTTGGGCCAGGTCAAACGGCAAGGCCCCATCGGTAATGTTGGTGCCCACCCAGGCATCGGGCGGCACAAACTTAAAATTGTTGCCCCCTTTGAAGTCGATACAGTCGCCCCGGCGGCTCATGACCATGATAATGTCGGGGATGGCCTTGAGCAAGGCCGCGCGTTTTTCGGCCTCGATCTGGGCCTGGGCCTCGCTCTCCTTGCGGTCGGTGATGTCGCGGATGAGGAGGAGCACCTTGTTGCGCCCGCATTTGACCGCCCGCGACTCGAAGTAGCGCAACTGGGTGTTGTTGTAAAACGGGATCGAGTATTCGGCGGTTTGCACCTCGCCGGTAGCAATGGCTTTTTTGTTGTTTTCGTGGAGGAGGGTTTTCACCGTATCGGGCAGGTTACTCTCGAACACCGAAGTGCCGATGAGGCTCTGGTCCGGCGGGCCAGGGTAGCGGCTGCCCCCGCGCATATCCAAGTACACGCCCCGGCTGTTCATGAGCAGCATCAGGTCCGGTACGGCCTGCCAAATGGCGTTTTTGTACTCCTGCTCAAACCTGATTTTATCTTCGGCCTTGCGGCGCTCGGTAACCACCCGCACAATGGCGCAACAGTACTCCAAATCGCCAAAGTGGATATAATTGGCCGAAATTTCTACGGGGAGTTCACTCCCGTTCTTGGCCCGGATGTACCATTCGTAGGTAAATTTCTCAAGGCGGCGCAGTTCTTCCCAAAAACGCCGCCAACGGTCGGGCCGGTAGTCAATGTAAAAATCCGAGATAGGTAGGCTACTCAACTCGGCCTGCGTATAACCTAACACCCTTGACACCGCCTCGTTCGCATACAAAATATCAGCTTGCGCATTGAACCAATAAATGAGTTCCTGCGTGTTGTCGAGCGAGTAAGCGATCAAGCCTCGGGGAATGCGCCGCCCGGCCAAGGGTTTGGTGCCGTTGGTGATAGGGGTTGGGGCTGGACCTGACAAGCCAAGTTGACGCATCAGGTTAGCGTTTTCGGCCCGCAAATGGGCCAGTTCAGCCAGTAACTGCTGCGTGTCAACTGGAACTTGCGGGGTCTCCTCCGACGAGGACGAGCGTTGCATGAACGGTAATTTTGTAAAGAAAATGGGTATAAACCTAGCGAATGCCGTTTGACTTGTCAAAAGTAATTCCTGACAATGGAAAAACCTATCCGCTAACGGAATAACCCTTCCGCGCCCGCAGGTGGTGGTGTAAGTTATTGATTAAGATGGCTTTAAATAGCGAAATAGGTTGCTAGCCAGTCTTTTGCCTGGCGCAGATCATCGTTGACAAGTTGGTGGCCGGTGGGCAGCCAGTGGTGGGTTACGGAAAAACTCTTGTCGGCCAATAATTTTTGATACGCCTCGGTGGCCACAGGGTCGATGGTAGGGTCTTGCCGCCCGCTGGTCATGAGCACGGGCACAGGCCGGGCCGGGCGCAGGTCCGGCGTTTGGGCCAGCGGGGGCATGGGCCGCCAAAGCACCGCCCCAGCCAGTAAATTAGGGTACAGCAACAATACGGCCCCGGCGATGTTGGCCCCGTTAGAGTAACCTACGGCCACTAGTTTGGTGAAGTCAAAACCCTCATTTACAGATACTTTTTGCAGAAAGTCGGCCAGTTCGTGGGTACGGAACACCACATCTTTTTCGTCGAACACGCCCATGCCCAGGCGGCGGAAAAACCGGGGCATCCCGTTTTCTAGCACGTTGCCGCGCACGCTCAACAGGTTTACCTGGGGGCCAAACTGGCGGCCCAGGGGCAGCAGGTCGTTCTCGTCCCCGCCGGTGCCGGGCAGTAGCAGCAAGGTAACGGCGGTAGCAGGCTGGGTTTGGGCGGCCACAAAACGATATTTTAACGGGGCAAAATCTTGAAGATTGGGGGATGACATATTGGGTTTTGTACGTTGGTTTATTCCACAACCCGGCCAACGGTTGGCAAGTTTACGCGCCGGGGATTTCTACCCCAAAAACCTGGGTTTTGGCACTTGCATTGGCCTTGGTCAGCCGCAATGGCTGGCTTGGCGTTTTTGCGTATTTTTGGCCTTCGCCTTTTTATGCTGTTTGTTATGAACCGTATGGTATTGTTTTTGGCCCTGGCCCTGCTTTTCTCCACCACTTGGTGGGTGGGGGCGCAGTTTGCCCCAGGCGGGCAGCCCGCCCCGCCCGCCGAGGTAGCCCCAGTCCCGCCCGCGCCCAAGCCCGCCCGGCCGCGCCCCAAGCCCCGGCCTGCGTTGGCCCCACCCGCCGACAGTGTGCCCCTGGCCGAAACCGCCCCTGAACCCGTAATCAGCCCGCCCGCTAATTGGGCCGATTCGGTGCTGGCCACCCTCACGCCCGAGCAACGGTTGGGCCAGTTGTTCATGGTGGCGGCCTTTAGCAACCGCGACCAAGCCCACGTGGACGAGATCAGCCGCCTCATCACCGAAAATCACCTGGGCGGCCTCTGCTTTTTCCAGGGCGGGCCGGTGCGCCAGGCCCGGCTCACCAACCATTATCAACGCCTCAGCAAAGTACCCCTGTTCATTTCCATCGACGGCGAGTGGGGCTTGGGCATGCGGCTGGACAGCACCATCAGCTACCCGCTGCAAATGACCCTGGGGGCCATTGAAGACGACAAGGCCATTTACGAAATGGGCACCGAGGTGGCCCGGCAGTTCCGGCGGCTGGGCATCCACATCAACTTTGCCCCCGATGTGGACATTAATAACAACCCGGCCAACCCCGTCATCAACGCCCGCTCGTTTGGCGAAGACCGCGATAACGTGAGCCGCAAAGCCCTGGCTTACCTGCGCGGGATGCAAGACGGCGGCCTGATGGGCTGCGCCAAGCACTTTCCCGGCCACGGCGATACCAACGTGGACTCGCACTACGGCCTGCCCGTGATCAGCGGCAGCCGGGCCAAGCTCGACTCGTTGGAGTTATACCCCTTCCGCCAGTTGTTCGCCGCCGGGGTGGCCAGTGCCATGGTGAGCCACCTGCAAGTGCCCGCCATTGATCCGGCCGCGAACCGCCCGGCCACCATATCGGCCAAAATCACGACTGATTTATTGCAAAAAGAACTGGCTTTCAGCGGGTTGATATTTACCGATGCCATGAACATGAAAGGCGTTACCAACCAGTTTAAAACGCCCGGCGAGGCCGATTTGCAGGCTTTCTTGGCGGGCCACGACGTGATCCTGTACTCCGCCGATGTGCCAGCCGCCCTCCAACGGTTTAAAGATGCCCTGGCCAAAGGCGAAATTAGCCAGGCCGAAGTAGACCGCCGTTGCCGCAAAATTTTGCAGTTCAAAGAACGCTGGGGGGCCAAAAACCCCGCCCCGGTGGACCTGAACAACCTCCACGCCGACCTGCACACGCCCCAAGCCGGGTGGGTGCGCCGCAAACTCACCGAACTATCGCTCACGCTGTTGCAAAACCAGGACAACCTGCTGCCGTTGCAAAAAATCGGGAAGGGCGAACTGGCCGCCCTGGCCATTGGGGGCAACCCGGCCGAGTTCCACGCGGGGTTGGGCCGGTACGCGAGCCTGCCCACGTTCCGCACGGGGGCCAAACCCGCCGACAGCACCATCGACTCGCTGGCCTCAGTGTTGAAAAAGTACAAAACCCTGATCGTGAGCGTCCATGGCCCGGCCCGCCGCCCGTCGGAAGACGGATTGCCCGCCCAGGCCATTAAACTATTGGAGAAATTGGCCAAAAAACACGCGGTGGCCACGGTTTTCTTCACTAACCCGTACAACCTGAGCCGGATGAAGGAAGCCAAAAGCCTCAAAGCCGCGCTCATGGCGTATGAAGATAATATTTACACCCAAGACCTGGCCGCCCAGGCCCTGTTTGGCGGGGCCGTGCCCCGGGGCAGCCTGCCCGTGAGCGTGCTACCGCATTACCCGCTGGGCACCAAGGCCCCGTACAGCATCGGCCCCCGGGCCACCGACAAAGGGGCGCGCTTGCCCAACTACGCGCCCGGGCAAACCCCCACCCACCGGCTCAAGTACACCGTGCCGGAAGAACTGGGCCTGGACCGCCAAGTGCTAGCCAAGGCCGACTCGCTGGCCCGCCTTTGCGTGAGCGCGCAGGCCGCCCCCGGCTGCGTAGTGCTGGCCGCCCAACACGGTAAAGTGTTCTATTTTAAAGCGTTTGGTCAACAAGTTTTTGATGGCCCGGCCACTCAACTGCACGACATTTACGACCTGGCCTCCATTACCAAAATCTCCACCTCCGTGGCGGCGGCTATGAAACTGACCGAGCGCGGCAAATTTGGCCCCGATAAAACCTGGGGCCAAGTGGACCGCCGGGTGCGCCGCAGCAACAAGGCCCATCTGCTTGTGCGTGAGGTGCTCACCCACCAGGCGGGCCTCAAAGCCTGGATCCCGTTTTGGAAAACCCGCCTGGATGCCACTGGCCACCTCCAGCCCGATTTGTTCAAACCCGACTCGGCCAAGGCTTACCCCACCCGCGTGGCCAGCGGGATATTTGTGAAGAAAAATTTTGCCGCCGACAGCCTGTTGCCCGAAATTTTGGCCTCGCCCCTAACGGATAAGGGAGAATATGTGTACAGCGACTTGAGTTATTACTTCTACCCCAGCCTGGTAAAAAAACTAAGTGGTGATACGTTTGAAGAATTTCTCCAAAAACAGTTTTACGAACCACTGGGGGCCACTACGCTGGGATTTAACCCCTGGAAAAAGTACCCATTAGCCCAGATTGTGCCCACGGAATACGATTCGGCCTTCCGGCGGCAGTTGCTGCACGGCACCGTCCACGACGAGGGGGCGGCCCTGTTCGGCGGGGTATCGGGCCACGCGGGCTTGTTCGGCTCGGCCAACGACCTGGCTAAACTGATCCAAATGTACCTGAACCAAGGCTGGTACGGCGGGCAAATGTACCTGGCCCCGGCCACCCTGGCCGAGTTTACCCGCTGCCAGTACTGCGACCCCGCCGACCCCACCAAGGGCAACCAACGGGCCCTCGGCTTCGACCGGCCCCGGGGGGCCAACGTGGCCCCGAGTGCCTCGGCCCGCAGCTTTGGCCATAGCGGGTTCACGGGTACTTTTACCTGGGCCGACCCGGAAAACGGGCTGTTGTACGTGTTTTTGAGCAATCGGGTGTACCCCACGCGCAACAACAACAAATTGAGCGAGTTAAACATCCGCACGGGTATCCAAGAAGTTTTCTACGAGGCCATTACCAAGGCCAAGCGGATGCAGTGAGGCCATTACCGAGGGTTGTGATCCGCCGGGCCGCCAGTGTGGCTTTTTTTGTGGGTTTTTTTCTGAAATGATTTTATGATTAAATGATTGTTCTACTTGTTTATCAATCATTTACAGCACCAGAAACCTGCAATTCTTATTTGATTTTGACATAGTTACCCAATTGATTTTGCGGTAATTGAACAACTACAACCGATGCAGCCGTTCGGCGGCGCGCTCGAGGGTTTCGTCCTTTTTGGCGAAGCAGAAGCGCAGCACGTGGTCGTCGCGGCGGTGGGCAAAAAACACCGAGAGCGGGATGGTGGCCACCCCGATCTCGCGGGTGAGGCGCAGGGCCAGGTCGTAGTCGCCCTCGGAGCTGAGGCGGGTGTAGCTGGCCACTTGGAAGTACGTGCCGTGGCAGGGCAGCAAGTCGAACTTGGTTCCGGCCAGCAGGGCGCGGAATTTGTCGCGCTTTTGGCGGAAAAAGTCGGGTACGGCCAGGTAGTTGGCTTCGTCGGCCAAAAAATCGGCCAGGGCGTGCTGGATGGGCGTTACCGTGCTAAAAGTGAGGAACTGGTGCACCTTACGGAACTCGCGGGCCAACTCGCCTTTGGCTACGCAATAGCCTACCTTCCAGCCCGTTACGTGGAAAGTTTTGCCAAACGACGACATAACCAGGCTGCGTTGCCACAGATCGGGATGGCGCAGCACGCTCTGGTGCTCGCCGTCCAGGCAAATATGTTCGTACACCTCGTCGCTGATGATGCAGATGTCGGTGCCGCGCACCAGATCGGCCAGTTGTGCCAAGTCGGCCCAGGTGAGCACGCTGCCCGTGGGGTTATGCGGCGAATTGATCATAATGGCCCGGGTGCGCAACGAGCAAGCGGCGCGTACGGCGGGCCAGTCCACGGCGTAGGTGCCGGGGCGCAGGGGCACGCACACGGGCACGCCCCCGTTCAGCTCAATGGCGGGCAAGTAGCAGTCGTAGCAAGGCTCGAGCACAATTACCTCGTCGCCGGGGCGCACCAGGGCGGCCACGGCGGCGTACAGGGCCTCGGTGGCCCCGGAGGTAACGGTGATCTCAGTATCGGGGCTGAACACCCGGCCGTAGAGCCGTTCAGTTTTCTCGGCGATGCGCTCGCGCAGGGCCAGCAGGCCGGGCATAGGCGCATACTGGTTAAACCCCTGGCGCAAATACTTGGCTACCAGTTCGGTAAGCTCGGGCGCGCAATCAAAGTCGGGGAAACCTTGCGACAAGTTGATGGCCCCCACCTGGGCCGCCAAACCAGACATGACCGTGAAAATGGTGGTGCCCACCTGGGGCAGCTTCGACTCGATGCGCATGGCTAAGCGTTCATGAGAGCCTCAATCTCCTCCGCCTCGAGCGGGATGCTGGCCATGAGGTCCTCGTTCCCCGTTTCGGTGATCAAGATGTTGTTTTCCAACCGCACGCCAATCTGCTCTTCGGGGATGTAAATGCCTGGTTCGCAGGTAAATACCATGCCCGGCTCAAACACGTGGTAACGGCTACCGTAGTCGTGTACGTCCAGCCCCAGGTGGTGCGAGTTGCCGTGCATAAAGTACTTTTTGTACAGCGGCCGGTCGGGGTCTTGTTGGGCCACGGCTTGGGCATCCAGCAGGCCCAGGCCAACCAGTTCCCCTTCCATGATTTTGCCCACTTCTTTGTGGTAATCGATCCAATTATTGCCGGTTACCAACAAGGCCCGGCTGGCCTTCATCACCCGCAGCACGGCTTGGTACACCGCCCGCTGGCGGGGCGTGAACCGGCCGCTCACGGGCAGCGTGCGCGTGAGGTCCGAGGCGTAATTGGCGTACTCGGCCGCCACATCGAGCAAAATCACCTGCCCGGCCTGGCACTGCTGGTTGTTGGCAATGTAGTGCAACACGCAGCTATTGGCCCCGGCCGCAATAATGGGCGTGTAAGCAAAACCCTGCGAGCGGTTGCGCACAAACTCGTGGATCAGCTCGGCCTCGATCTCATACTCCCACACGCCCGGTTTCACAAACGGCAGTAGCCGGCGGAAACCTTTTTCCGTAATAGCAATGGCCTGCCGGATGAGGGCCACCTCCGCCGCCGACTTGACCGCCCGCAGGCGGTGCATAATGGGCTGCAACCGTTCGTATTTGTGTAACGGGTACTGGTTGCGGCACCAGGCCACAAACCGGGCATCGCGGCTTTGCACGTCGGTGCTGTTGCGCAGGTGTTCATTGGTGTTTAGGTAGATAAACTCGTTCTCGAACA
>JALONO010000359.1 GCA_025454895.1 Bernardetiaceae bacterium | reverse complement strand
GGCACCTGTTCGCCTTCGCGAAACTCGTCGATATCATCCTGAATACCGGCATTGGGATTTTTAGATTTTTTAGCCATGATTTTGTCTTTTTAGTAGGTAAGAGATTTGTGGTAGCCCAACTGGGGCTTGGGGCTTGAGGCTCGGCTTGGGTGCGTTGGCCTAGCTGCCCCGGCAGGGGTTTCCCCCCGGCTTTCGGCCCGGGCCTGGGCCCAGCGAATTAGCCAACGCGACAACCATTTGAACTCATCGTTGGGCCGTAACTTGCCATCGTGCCGGGCTTGACCTAGGGCCGCAAATACCAAGGTCGGGGCGGTCGTTTCCGAGCCGGGCTGTTGTAGCCACGATTGGAAAAGTTGGCGCAACTGGCCCGGCTGGCGGCCCGCTAAGGGAAAAATGCTCGCTAACGTTGCCCCGCCAAGTGCCCTGGGTCGGTGGTTGGCCATCCGCCTCACAAAGTCGGGCAATAGCTGCATCAACCGGCCAATCAGTGGCCGCGCGTCGGCCGGCGCTAGCGACAAAGGATACAGTTGCTCCCATTGGCGTTGCAGAGCCACCCATTGAGGGTCAGGGAAGAGTAACCGGCCAACGGCCAGGCTGATCTGGACCCGGATCCACGGGAAGGGATGAACCGCCCCCGGCTGGAACCTAAATACAAAGTAGTGGGGCAGGCTCACTACGTTAATCAGCCCAGTGGTGGCCGCAATGCCCAGGTGGCCGGTGGCCCAAAAGTCGGCCACGATTTCCGAGATCCAACTGGCCAGCAGTTTCCACTCGCGGGCCCGCGCGGGGTCTTGCTGGGCGGCTTGGGCCAGGTCGGCCCGCAGGCTATTGACCAAGCCCAGCAGGGCTGCCCCTTGGTGGCCCACCTCATGTACTAATGACGACCCAATCCCACTGCCCACCATGCGTTCGCGCGGCACTTGGATCACCGCCACCGGGTTCAGGTCGCCTCCGGGCAGGCGGGTGCGCGCCCGTCGGATGGCCGCCCCGTGCCCCCGTTCCAAAAAACACATCAGCGGGGGCAAGGCTTCACCTTTGGGCAAGTAAGGCCGGGCTGCCAGTAGGGAGTCCTGGGCCAAGATGTCCAGCCCAGCCACCCAAACTCCAGTAGGGTGCTCAGCCCGTTGCAGTAGTACATCAGCGAAAATGTCAAGCTGATCCAACAAAGCATTAAACCGGAGCTTTAGTAACGAGAAGCGCATCTGCGCCTGGGCGGGAGTAATTTGGGCCGCGCTAGGGTGGCGCAACTGGGCCATGAACCGCCGTGCCCGTAACCTTAACTCGCGTTTGCCCGCCCTAATGCGGTCGGTGATGCCGCGCATGGCGGCGTCAGCCACGGTGGCCGCGTGTACCATGGGCATGGTGAGGGCAAACGGCTGGATTTGTTCCAACCGAGTGAGCAAAGAGCGGGTCTCGGCCAGGAGGAAGCGTTGTGGGGGGCTGGCCATGGCAGATAATGTGCGGTTAAAGACCGTAGAGAACGACGACCCCATCGCGCCGCTCCCACTGGCCCGCTGCCCGACGGATTGGCTGGCGAAAGCCAATGGGGGATGAGCCAGCCTCTACGGCTGCCACCGGCCGGTTAGCCATGCCTGATACGCCGGTGTTTGCACCGCGGATGAACCGCCGGCGGCGGCCCCAGCCTCTGGTACGATTAAACACGCGCCCAAGCGGTGCCACCAAACCTGGGGCAAAGCGGCGGGCAGCGGTAAGTACGGCCCCCTGGGCTAAAGCGGCGGCTGGTGCCGTCCCACCACGGTTGGCAATGCGGATCCCTTGTCGGGCAGCCTGGTTGGCAAAACGTACAAAAGCGCGGGCAATCTCGAATTCCCGGTCTTCGGCACTTAGCCCTTCTAACTCGAGGCCAAAGGCCCGCCCCGCAGCACTGGCCAGCCTACCACCAATCATACCGCCCACCGGGCCGCCCACAAAGGTGCCCAAAGCTTTACCGGCAATGGGCAAGGCCGTGCGCGCTACGTTGCGCAATACCCCGCCAATGGCCCGGCCCACGCTCGAGCGGGCAAAATTGCGGATACCTCGGCTGGCGCGACGCACCAAGCGGCCCAGAAACTGCTCAAGCTCTTGTTCGGAGCGCACGGAGAGCAATTGGCTGGCCATTTCCATTTCCAGAGCCTCGCTCATAGGTGCCTCGTGTTCTTGGGCAAATTCGCCTTCAAACTCGCCCTCAAATTCGCCTTCAAACTCTTGCTCAAACTCGCCCTCGAATTCGCCTTCAAACTCTTGCTCAAACTCGCCCTCGAATTCACCTTCAAACTCCCCCTCAAACTCGCCGGCAAATTCCTGCGCGAATTCACCCTCAAACTCGTGAGCCATTTCATGGCCGGTTTCGCGTACTGTCCGATCAACGTGATGCATGGTGATGATTTGTTAAAAGTGAAAAATTAGGATTTGGCTTATAGCTACAGTGAGATCAATGCCAACGAACCCGCTTATGCCAAAAGTTGTTCCAACGGCTCAAATGGGGATGTTTTGGCCGTTTGGCCGAAATGGATTTCGGTCGGGGAGGGGGGCTTGGAACCGGAGCGAAAAAAAGTTCGCCCGCCAGCGGGGCCGCCCCAGGCTGTCCGGCAGGTACCGCACCGGGAACCCCAAGGCGAAGATCGGGCTGGGTTGGTGGACGTACAGCGAGCGCAGGGGCAGCACCCCGGCCGGGCCGTCGGGGGCCAGGGCCACGCGCTCGTTAAAGTCAAAAATTGCTGGGTAGATGGTGCCCGTCCACCCTTGGTCGCCCCGCGCTTACTTTTTCTTTTCCACGGGCTTGAGCAGGCGCAGCACCAGTTCGTTGGGCGAAAACGGGGTTTTGGGGTCGGGCAGGTAGGCCAGGCGGTAGTACTGCTGTTGGCCGGGCAGGTAAAAAATTCCCTCAAAGAACGGCGAGTTGGCGACTACTTCCATCTCTTGTCGGCCTTCCAACGGCTTTGGATGGTGGGGTACTTGGGCAAAATGCTGGCTGGCGGCCAAGTGGGCTTGGGGCGGGTCCTGAGGTGGCAGCGCATACTCATACACTTGCGGATCGACCGAAAAGCTAAAAACTAAGGACTTGCCATTGCTGGCATGCCCTTGATCCACCCATTGGCCGGGGTAGTGCTGGCCAGGCTGGTGGTACAGGTCTGGGTAAGGTACGGCTTGGCTTATTTGGCCGCTGACTAAATCGAGGTCCATGAGCACTTTGGCCTGGTGAAAGAAACTAGTATCCTCGACGAGAGTCATAAGCCGGCCTGGCAGGTAAAGATGTTGCCCAATTTTGATGGGCAGTTGTTTGTAGTTCGTCACGACCCGCCAGAGGGGGCCGTTTTGACCGGCTTGGTCAGGGCCTGGGTACTTGCGCAGCAGTTGGCCTGCGCCATTCACCAGCGACACCCAATTATTTTGCGGGGCGATCAAAAACACCGAGTCCGGAGATTGGGCGATGGCCGCTAACGATCTGCCCACCCCTTGCGGCCCCTCAGCGGCGAGTTTGGTGCGGCGGAGCAGTTGACCGTTGGCCCAGTCGTAAAGGTAAAATGAAGTGTCCTTATGGTTGAGCAGGAGCAGGTAGCCGCGCCCTTGGTGCGCAAAATAACTGAGGTGGGCCTTTAGGATACCAGTAACCGAGTCGAGCTGGAAACGGCGGGGCGGGCCTAGCTCGATGGTAAATTCGCGGTTGGCGGTTTCTTGGCTGGTGGGCTGGCAGGCCCAAGCGAGGGCGGCCAGGCAAAGGGCGGGCAAAAAGTGAGCAAAGGGACGGGACATTGATCAGCTGGGTTAAAGATTGATGTTAATGCTAATCTAAAGATAGTAATACTTTTCTTATCAATTGCCCAAACTGACTAATTTATTTGCGCCCCAAGTATTGTATCGCACTTATCACACCTGGTGCGTGTACCTATAACTCCTCCCCCTGCTCAAATAAACATTTTTTAACCCTGGTAAATCATTTATTTAGGTAGGGCCCCGAACAAATGCCCGAATTTTGTGCTTGTAACGGCCGGGCCGCAAACTTGGCCCCCTTTCCTGCACTGGTATGAAGCGCATTTTACTGTTTGGTTATCTGTTGATTGGTCCGGTAGCGGCGTTATTGGCCCAAAAAAAGAACGAAAGCTACGTGTACCACTTGCGGCGGGCCACCGGCCCGGTCAAGGTGGACGGCCAGCCCGACGACCCC
Source organism: Bernardetiaceae bacterium (assembly GCA_025454895.1). Classification (GTDB taxonomy): domain Bacteria; phylum Bacteroidota; class Bacteroidia; order Cytophagales; family Thermoflexibacteraceae; genus JALONO01. Next base: position 972 of record JALONO010000359.1, on the reverse strand, counting down.
GCCTGGGCCCCGGCCCAAGTGGCCACCGACTTTTGGCAGATCCAACCGCTGGACACCGGCCGGGCCAACACCAAAACCGAGGTGCGGATGGTATATGACGACCAAAACCTGTACGTGCTGGCCGTGTGCCACCAAACCAAGCCCGGGGCCTACGTGGTGGAGTCGCTGCGGCGCGACTTTGCCTTTAACCGCAACGACAATTTCTTTATCGCCCTGGACACGTTCGACGACCTGTTCAACGGGTTCACCATCGGGGCCAACGCCCAGGGCGCGCAATGGGACGGGCTGATCGCGGCGGGCAACAACACCAACCTGAGCTGGGACAACCGCTGGCGCTCCGAAGTGCGCAACGACGGCCAGCGCTGGGTGCTCGAGATGGCCATCCCCTTTAAAACCCTGCGCTACAAGGCGGGCGTAAAACGCTGGGGCATCAACTTCTGCCGCCTGGACCTGACGGCCAACGAAAAATCGGCCTGGGCCCCCGTGCCCCGGCAGTTTCCCAGCCTCACGCTCGCGTTCACGGGCGTGCTGCTGTGGGACCAGGAGCCGCCCCGGCCGGGCACCAACTTTTCGCTCATCCCCTACGTGGCGGCCAGCGCGGTGCGCAACCACGAGCGCGGCGAGCCGGGCCGCCAGCGGTTCGATGCCGGGCTGGACGCCAAGGTGGCCGTTACCTCGTCGCTCAACCTGGACCTGACCGTCAACCCCGACTTTTCGCAGGTGGAGGTGGACCGCCAGCAGGTAAACCTGGACCGCTTCGAGCTTTTCTTCCCCGAACGCCGCCAGTTTTTCCTCGAAAACGGCGACCTGTTCGGCAATTTTGGTTACACCTCCATCCGGCCGTTTTTTTCGCGGCGGATCGGGCTTAACGCGCCCATCCGGGCGGGGGCGCGCCTGAGCGGCAAGCTGGACAAGAACTGGCGGATCGGGGCCATGATGATGCAGACCGGCCGCAATGCCGACGGCCTGCCG